>NZ_JAWOAN010000076.1:0-7561 GCF_046498525.1 Yoonia sp. | reverse complement strand
CCCATGTCCGTCGTCACACGCTTCGCCCCGTCACCCACCGGCGCCCTGCACATCGGTGGTGCGCGCACCGCCTTGTTCAACTGGCTTTATGCGCGTGGACACGGCGGCAAGTTCCTGCTGCGGATCGAAGATACCGACAAGGCACGCTCGACCGATGCCAACAGGCAGGCGATCCTTGATGGTCTGACGTGGCTGGGCCTTGATTGGGACGGTGCGCCATTGAGCCAAGCCGCTAACGCGGGCCGCCATGCCGAAGTTGCCTATGCGTTGCTGGCAAAAGGTGCGGCCTACAAGTGTTTTAGCACGCAAGACGAAATTGAGGCCTTCCGCGAAAAGGCCCGCGCCGAGAAAACATCGACGCTTTTCCAGTCGCCTTGGCGCGACGTGGCAGAAGCCGAATACCCCGACGCGCCCTATGTGGTGCGTATCAAAGCGCCACGTGACGGCAAAACGACATTACATGACGCCGTGCAGGGCGACGTGACGTGGTCCAACGACCAGATCGACGACATGATCTTGCTACGCTCGGACGGCACGCCGGTTTACATGCTGGCTGTTGTGGTGGACGATCACGATATGGGCGTCACCCATATCATCCGTGGCGACGACCACCTTGCCAACGCCTTCCGGCAGAACCTGATTTATGAAGCGATGGGCTGGTACAAGCCCGTGCTGGCGCACATCCCGCTGATCTACGGACCAGACGGCAAAAAACTGTCCAAACGGCACGGTGCGACCGGCGCGGCCGAGTATCAAGCGCTGGGATACCCAGCAGCAGGTATGCGCAACTATCTGGCGCGTCTGGGCTGGAGCCATGGAGACGATGAATTCTTTACCGATGCACAGGCCAAAGAATGGTTTGATCTGGATGGAATCGGCAAGTCTCCGGCACGGTTCGACTTTAAAAAACTGGAAAATATCTGTGGCCAGCACATTGCAGTCGCAGACGATGCTGGATTGCTGCAGGAATTACAGGGTTTTCTTGCTGCAACCGGTGCCGATCCGCTTACGGAAACACAACGCGACGGGATGTTACAGGCGATGTACTGCCTCAAAGAGCGCGCCAAGACTTTCCCGGAACTCATTGATAAGGCGCACTTTGTGCTTGCCCGGCGTCCCATTGTGCCTGACGAGAAAGCGGCGGCGCAACTCACTGATGTATCCCGTGGTATACTGAAGGAATTGACGCCGCAGTTGCAAAATGCTAGCTGGACAAAAGACATATTGGAAGGGATCGTTGCATCCACTGCCGAAGCTCATGACATGAAATTAGGCAAGCTGGCCGGGCCATTGCGCGCGGCGCTCGCGGGACGCGCGGTTTCACCCAGTGTGTTCGATATGATGTTGGTTCTGGGGCAGGATGAAACGATCGCCCGCCTGCAAGATGCCAGTGGCTGAAATTTGTTCGTTACGAATAGCAGCTAACCGGATACTAACGACGAATGATGCCGCTGCGCCGTTTACCGGACGCAGGACCGAGAGGGAATAAATATGGCCGAAAATACTGATACCGCAAAGCTGACGCTCAAGGGCAAAACATATGATTTGCCCGTGCACTCGCCCACTGGCGGACCTGACGTCATTGATATTCGCAAGCTCTATGCGCAAGCCGACGTGTTCACCTACGACCCCGGTTTTACCTCGACTGCGGCTTGCGACAGCACCATCACCTTTATCGACGGGGAAGAAGGTGTGTTGCTGCACCGTGGTTATCCGATCGACCAACTCGCGTCGCAATCGCACTATCTCGAAGTCTGCTATCTGCTGCTTTACGGTGAGCTTCCGTCCGCAGAAGAACTGGAAAAATTCGAATCTCTCGTGACCAACCACACGATGATCCACGAGCAAATGCACAACTTCTTCCGCGGGTTCCGCCGTGATGCGCACCCTATGGCCACAATGGTCGGTGTTGTCGGTGCGATGTCGGCTTTCTACCACGATTCCACCGACATCAACGACCCGCACCAACGCGAGGTCGCGACGATCCGTTTGATCGCCAAGATGCCGACTGTTGCAGCTATGGCCTATAAATACTCCATCGGTCAGCCGTTTGTGTATCCGCGCAACGATCTCGATTATGCTGCAAACTTCCTGCACATGTGCTTTGCGGTGCCCGCAGCGGAATACCACGTCAACCCCATCCTGAGCCGCGCGATGGACCGGGTTTTCACGCTTCATGCCGATCACGAACAAAACGCCTCGACCTCGACCGTGCGTTTGGCATCGTCATCCGGTGCGAACCCGTTTGCCTGTATCGCTGCGGGCATCGCCTGCCTGTGGGGTCCGGCCCATGGTGGCGCAAATCAGGCGTGCCTTGAAATGCTCAAGGAAATTGGGACCGTTGACCGTATTCCAGAGTTCATCGCCCGCGCCAAGGACAAGAACGACAGCTACCGTTTGATGGGTTTCGGACACCGCGTTTACAAAAACTTCGACCCGCGCGCGACCGTGATGAAGGAAAGCGCCGACGAGGTGCTGGAATTGCTCGGCGTTGACAACAACCCCGTCCTGCAGGTCGCGAAGGAATTGGAAAAGCAGGCGCTAGCCGACCCGTACTTCGCCGACAAGAAACTGTTCCCTAACGTAGACTTTTATTCCGGCATCATCCTCGAGGCGATGGGTTTCCCGACCTCCATGTTCACGCCGATTTTCGCCGTGGCACGCACAGTGGGCTGGATTTCGCAGTGGTCCGAGCAACTTGCCGATCCACAACTGAAAATCGGTCGTCCGCGCCAACTTTATCTCGGCGAGATGAAGCGCGATTACGTCGATATTGAAAAACGTTAATCGATCAGGGCCACCTTCGGGTGGCCCTTTTCATGCGGTTCAGCGGCCTTCAAAAACTGCCGTACGTTTCTCAAGGAACGCAACGACGCCTTCCTGAAAATCGCGCGTCTTACCGCAGCGCCCCTGTAACTTCGCCTCAAATGCCAGTTGTTCGTCCAGCGAATTTTCGAACGACCCGCGGATCGCTTTCTTCAGTTGGCGATAGGCGACTGTCGGCCCCTGTGCAAGATGCGCGGCGCGCCCCTGCACATGCTCAAGGAAAGTCGCTGCAGGTGCAGTTTCATAGATCATGCCCCAGTCACAGGCCTGCTGCGCAGTAATCTTGTCGGCAAACAGCGCGGCCCCCATTGCCTTGGCCGTACCCATCTGGCGGGGCAGCCAATAGGTGCCTCCTGCATCCGGGATCAGACCGATACGCGTGAAAGCCTGAATAAAATACGCCTCTTCGGACGCGATCACCACATCGGCCGCCAAAGCAAGGTTCGCCCCTGCCCCCGCCGCCGGCCCGTTCACGGCAGCAATCGTCGGCACACGGCAATCAAAGATTGCCTTCAACATCGGCTTGTATTCGTCGCGCAGGGTCCGTTCAAGATCAAGCGAAGCGGCATTGCCACCATCGCCAAGGTCTTGCCCGGAACAAAACGCCTTGCCGGCGCCGGTCATGACAATGACCCGCGCGTCCTTCTCTGCGGCTTTGACGGCATGCGTAATCTCGGCGCGCATCTGCGTGTTGAGCGCGTTCATCATGTCGGGACGGTTGAGGGTGATCACCGCGACAGAGTTACGGATGACAAGATTGATGGCCTGATAGTCCATGCGCGGAGTCCTTTTGAAAGCTTCGCGCTACAGTAGTGAACTGATCAGTTTAGGAAAGCCCTACCGGACATCACAAACGCAGAATTTTCTCGAGTTCCGCTTCTTCTGCATCTGAAAGGCTCTCGGGTGCCTCTCGCTTGGTGCGAATTGTGGACCAACCGACGCCCAGTGCGATAATCAGCAACGCTGGCGCGGCAAGCCAGAGGATCAGATTTGTACCACTGGCGTCAGGGCGCAGCATGACGAATTCGCCATAGCGCGACACCATGAAGTCCAGAGCCTCTTGGTCGGTATCCCCCGCAACCATGCGTTCACGCAGCACGATGCGCAGTTCCTGCGACAAAGCCGCGTTGCTTTCATCAATGCTCTCATTGCGGCACACCGGGCAGCGCAGCTCTTGCGAAAGGGTCCGCGCTCGCTCTTCCAGAACTGGATCATCCAGCATTTCCTTGGGGTCCACTGCCCATAGAGGCGACGCCAAAAGCATAAGGATAAAGACCAACCGCTTCATTCCGCAGGCACCGCATTTGGTGTTTTTCTGGCCGAGGCCGCACCGATGCGCAAGCGCCGGTCCGAGAGCGAGAAACAGCCGCCAAGCGCCATCAGGATCGCCCCGCCCCAGATCCAGTTCGCGAACGGTTTGAGATAAACACGCACTGCCCAACCGCCGTTTTCCTGCGGATCACCGACGACCACATAAATGTCACGGGCGACGCCATTGATGATTGCCGCCTCGGTCGTTGGCATGTTCGCCACGGGGTAGAACCGTTTTTCGGGGTGCAGATCGCCGACCTGACTATCGCCCCGCCAGACAGAGATATCAGCCATCGTTGTCAGATAATTGGGGCCTTGCAATTGGTTTACACCATCCAGACGGAACTCGAACTGGCCTACGTTCCACGCATCCCCGATTTGCGCCACACGGATATCTTCCTTTTCCCACGCAAGCATCGCGGCGATCCCGAAGATCGTCACACCCATGCCAATATGCGCTGTCGCCTTGCCCCAATCAGCGCGCGGAAGCCGACCTATCCGGCGCAATCTATCCAGCACACCATCACGTCCACTACGCATCCACAGATCGGCTATGGCACCACCGACGACCCAGACGCCCAATGCCACGCCCACGGGCCCAAGCGCGGAATTACCACTTTGGACCGCATAGGCGAGCGCGGCCATGGCAATCGCCAGAACCAGCCAGCCGATCAACGATTTCGACGCACGCGCCAGGGTCCCCCGCTTCCAGGCCAGGATTGATCCCAACGGCAAGGCAATCGCCAGAGCGACCATGAACGGGGTGAACGCCGCATCGAAGAACGGTGGACCAACGGACAGTGTACGGTCGAACAGCAACTCCGACACCAGTGGCCAAATCGTGCCTATGAACACGACGAAACAGCTGACCGACAATAGGATATTGTTCAGGATCAGCCCGCTTTCACGGCTGACAGTCGAAAACACACCTTTCGATTCCAACGCACCTGCGCGGAATGCAAATAGCGTCAGCGCACCGCCAAGGAAAATAGCCAGAATAATCAGGATCAGCATCCCCCGCTCAGGATCGTTGGCAAAGGCGTGCACAGACGTCAGCACACCCGAACGGACGATAAACGCACCGAGCAACGAGAACCCGAAAGCCATGATCGCCAGAAGGATCGTCCAGCTTTTCAAGGCTTCACGTTTTTCCACCACGATGGCAGAGTGCAGCAACGCCGTTGCAATAAGCCAAGGCATGAATGACGCGTTCTCGACCGGATCCCAGAACCAGAAACCGCCCCAACCCAGTTCGTAATAGGCCCACCAAGAACCAAGGGCGATGCCCACGGTCAGAAACATCCACGCCGCCAGCGTCCACGGCCGGACCCACCGCCCCCACGCCGCATCAACGCGCCCTTCGATCAAGGCGGCGATTGCAAACGAAAACGCCATGCTCAGCCCGACATAACCAAGATAGAGGAACGGTGGATGAAACGCCAAGCCGGGGTCTTGCAACAGCGGGTTCAGGTCCCGACCGTTCAGTGGCGGGACTTCAAGGCGCAAAAACGGGTTGGATGTGAACAGGACAAAGGCAAAGAACGCCACGCCAATCGACGCCTGCACCGCCAGCACACGCGCCCGTAACCGTGTCGGCAAACCGTCGCCGAACCATGCCGCACAGGCACCGAACAACGTCAGAATCACCATCCACAGCAGCATCGAACCTTCATGGTTGCCCCAGACGCCGGTGATCTTGTAGATCATCGGCTTATCGGTATGGGAGTTCAAGTAAACGAGCTGCAGCGAAAAATCGGACGTCACAAACGCCCACGTCAGCACCGCAAAGGAAAACGCCGTCAGCAGGAACTGCACTGTCGCCGCAGGTTCGGCGATCGCCATCCAACCTGCGTTACCACGATGTGCGCCTACCATCGGCACGATCATCTGGATGATGGCAATGCCAAAAGCCAGAATCAAAGCGAAATGTCCAAGTTCTATCAACATGTGGTCAGCATAGCCGATACATTCCAAAGGCAACATACCTGACTGCTCACTTTTACGGTACATTTTGGCGCACCTTTAAATCGCCAACCCGCCTTGCATTGCATAGGTGACGCCCGCCATCAAAAGCCCGCCAATCACCAGCCTGACCAGCCATTTCAGAGTATCCTCGATTGCGCCAAGTCGGGCCGCTACATTGGCCCGATGCACATCATCCACCGCGTTGCGCATTTCCAAAGCGATGATGCGGCGTTCAAGCTGCCCGCTGCTTTCAGTCTGCATTGGCTGCCTGCCAGTCTTGCAACGCGGGGTTCGTGGAATGGCTCGCTAGTTTTTCGGGCGCAATTTGCGTCGCGGCAAGGCTCATCGCGACAGAGCGTTGAAAATCCTGTGTTTTCGTCTGATGCCGCGCACCAAAGTAGAAACTGACAATCGCCCCCATCAACCACCAAAGCGGCTCGGGAACGATCGCCAGCCCCTCCATCCCCTGTCGGAACTGATCGGGCCGTTGCATTGCCATGACAAACAGCCAGATCGTGCCCAACGCCAGCGCCGGACGCGGCAAACGGTTCAGCCCATCGACCAACCGGTCGAACAAGCCGCGGCGCGGATGCACGAACTCTGCCGCAAACTGCGCAAGGCTGTCGCCCCGCGCCTCTGCCGCACGCACCGCGCCCTTTTCGGTATTTTCACGAAACACCTGCGCGGTCTCGGCCACAACATTGCGCCCGTCCCCGAAAAGGAACGTCATGATCCCAGATATCAGACCCATTTTGCCACCCTCGCCCGGTGTTCGGCATCCGTCAGGTGATAGCGGGCCGATACAAAGTCTTCGGCACGCCTGATCCAGCCCCCTTTGCCGCCGTCCCGCCTGCGGGCATATTTGCGGCTGGCGGGGCGACGCTCTGCCAGATCATAGTAATACGCGCGTCGCGCAATGCCGTAGGCATCGACCAGATGATCGGGTGCGGCCTGCATTGCCTGCTTGGCCGCAGCAATCGTTTCGGGGCCGATCACACCGTCCACAGTGACCGTGATCCGCATTTCGATCAGCAATCGTTGCAGGATTTTCACCGCATTGGCGCCGGAGTTCACATACATGTCGAATACACTGGCCTGCAGTGGCGCGGGCAACCGGTCAATGCGCGGGGCGCGAAAGTAGTGTTCCACGAAAATCGACACCGCATGCGCCCGCGTCAGGACACGGACATCCCCATCATCGACACGCCCGTCCTGCGTCAGATCAAGCCCCAAGCGCCGCATGGTATGGATCGTCACACCATATTTGGTGGAACCGCCGGGGTCGTCGGCATCGTTTACATAGCCGCCTTCGCGGGCAATAATCTCTTGGGCAATTTGGGTCACGGTCTGCATCTTCACCCCTTCCATACGGTCGGGGCAAAGCCTGCAGTCTATTGGTTAATTGGTCGCGACAGCATCGTCCGGCTCAACGTAGACGCCCTGCGCCTTCAGCGCGTCG
>NZ_JAWOAN010000070.1:0-11302 GCF_046498525.1 Yoonia sp. | reverse complement strand
GCCGGATCGCGCGACAGCGCCCGCAGAAAGTCGATATTCGTCACCGTCCCCGCCACCTGTGTCTGGTCAAGTGCCGCCGACAGCGCCCGCAACGCAGCCGCGCGGTTGGCACCGTGCACAGTGACCTTGGCGATCATCGGGTCATACCACGGCGACACCTCAGACCCGGCAACAACGCCGCTGTCGATACGGGCGGTGTCTGGAAATGCCAGATGGTTAATCACCCCCGTCGCGGGCAGGAACCCCGCCGGCACATCCTCGGCATATAGCCGCGCCTCGAACGCGTGGCCGGTGATTGCCAGATCTTCCTGCCGTGCGGGCAGCGGCTCTCCTGCGGCGACGCGCAATTGCCACGCGACCAGATCAACACCAGTGATCGCCTCGGTCACGGGGTGTTCCACCTGCAACCGCGTGTTCATTTCCATGAACCAGAACCGGTCAGGGTGCAGCCCTTCGGACCCGTCAACGATGAATTCGATGGTGCCTGCGCCTGCGTAACCTATGGCCTTTGCCGCCGTCACCGCCGCATCGCCCATGGCCGTGCGCATCGCGTCGGTCATGCCCGGTGCCGGGGCTTCCTCGATCACCTTTTGATGGCGGCGTTGCAGCGAACAATCCCGTTCGAACAGATGCACCGCATCGGTGCCGTCACCGAACACCTGCACCTCGATATGGCGGGGGGTGGTGATGTATTTTTCGATCAGCACATCGGGGTTGCCAAAGGCGGTGCGCGCCTCGGCCTGCGCAGAGGCGAGGTTTTCTGCGAAATCTGCCGCGCCCTCGACCAGACGCATCCCCTTGCCGCCGCCGCCCGCCACGGCCTTGATCAACACCGGATAGCCGATCTTTTCAGCCTCTTTCGCAAGATGCGCCGGGTCTTGATCCGCACCGTGATAGCCCGGCACGACCGGCACACCGGCATCATGCATCAACGCCTTGGCGGCATCCTTCAGCCCCATCGCCCGGATCGCATCCGCCGACGGGCCGATAAACACCAGCCCCGCCGCCGTCACCTGATCCACGAAATCAGGGTTTTCCGACAGAAAGCCATAGCCCGGATGGATCGCCTGCGCGCCGGTATCCAATGCGGCCTGAATGATCAGATCGCCGCGCAGGTAACTGTCGGCCACAGGCGCCGGGCCCAATCGCACCGCCTGATCCGCCTGCTGCACATGCAGCGCCGCCGCATCCGCATCGGAATAAACCGCCACCGTGCGCACGCCCATCGCGCGCGCTGTGCGGATGATCCGGCAGGCAATTTCGCCGCGATTGGCAATGAGGATCTTGCGAAACATCACCATCACATCCGGAACACGCCAAAGCGCGTTTCCGCTATCGGCGCATTCATGGACGCGGCCAGCGACAGCGCCAGCACCTCGCGGCTTTTGCGCGGGTCGATGATGCCATCGTCCCAAAGCCGCGCAGAGGCGTAAAGCGGGTGCGATTGTTCTGCAAACATATCAATGGTGGGCTGTTTGAAGGCCGCTTCTTCTTCGGCAGACCATTCCCCGTCGCTGCGTTCGATCGCGTCGCGTTTGACAGTGGCCAATACGCCTGCTGCCTGTTCGCCACCCATGACAGAGATCCGCGACGTCGGCCATGACCACATGAAATTCGGGCTATAAGCCCTTCCTGCCATGCCATAATTTCCCGCTCCGAAAGAGCCGCCAACGACCATCGTGATCTTGGGCACCTTCGTCGTTGCGACAGCCGTGACCATCTTGGCGCCGTGCCGTGCGATGCCTTCGTTTTCGTATTTCCGGCCAACCATAAAGCCGGTGATATTCTGCAGGAAAACCAGCGGGATTTTGCGCTGGCTGCACAGCTCCACGAAATGCGCTCCCTTCTGGGCACTTTCGGAAAACAGCACGCCGTTGTTGGCGACAATCCCGCAGGGCCAACCGTCGATATGGGCAAAGCCGCAGACCAGCGTTTCGCCGAACCGCGCCTTGAATTCATCAAGGCGCGAGCCATCGACGATCCGCCTGATGACCTCGCGGATATCGTAAGGTGTGCGCAGATCAGCGGGCACCACATCGAACAGTGTCTCGGGATCAAGTGCAGGAGGTTCGGACGGCAACCGTTTGACTTGTAATGATTTATATATATTGCAGGACGCCACAGCCTGCCGCGCCAGCGCAAGCGCATGGGCGTCATCCTCGGCCAGATAATCTGCGACACCGGACAAGCGCGTATGCACGTCACCGCCCCCGAGCTCCTCAGCCGAGACCAGCTCGCCCGTCGCGGCCTTGACCAGTGGCGGCCCTGCAAGAAAGATCGTACCCTGACCCTTCACGATGATCGAAACGTCCGCCATCGCAGGCACATAAGCCCCGCCAGCGGTACACGACCCCATGACGACCGCAATCTGCGGAATCCCTTTGGCCGACATCTGCGCCTGATTGTAAAAAATTCGGCCAAAATGGTCGCGGTCGGGGAACACCTCGTCCTGATTGGGCAGGTTCGCACCGCCACTATCTACCAGATAGACGCAAGGCAGATGACAGGCCTCTGCGATTTCTTGCGCGCGTAGATGTTTCTTGACCGTCATCGGGTAATAGGTGCCGCCTTTGGCAGTGGCATCGTTGCAGACGACCATCACATCATGGCCGTTCACGCGCCCGACTCCGGCGATGACACCGGCACAAGGCGCTGCACCATCATAAAGCCCGTGTGCCGCTGTCGCGCCCACTTCCAGAAACGAGCTGCCTGGGTCCAGCAAGTTCGCCACACGGTCGCGCGGCAGCATCTTGCCGCGTGACACATGACGTGCGCGTGATTTTTCACCGCCACCTGCTGCCGCCGCCTGTGCAGCCTGCATCACCTCGGCGAGGGCTGCTTCATGTCGGGAACGGTCCGTCATGCTTCCGGTCCTTGTGGTTCAGGCAACGCCTCACCACGCGGGCCGACATAGAACGTTGTGACCACCCCGAACGGATGCGTGCAGTTGACCACCATGCGCACCGCGGGATCAGGATACGGGCTGGCCGCGCAATCCGTCGGGCTTGCCCCGCTGGGTGCGGTTTCCAGATAGGCGACCGCATAACGATTGATGATCTCTGTTTCAGACGGAAGTTGGCCGGTTTGCAGGCCGAGGTATCCTGCAAAGGCAACTAGCCCCGCGAGGGGCAGGAAAAAATAGGCGCGTTTCATTCTGCATCCTTGCCGCAAAACGCCGCAAAAGCCCCTGTTACCGGACCCGCACAGGCCTGCCGCACCGTGAATTCCAGCTCCAGCGCGATCAGGGCGGTTTCGCGCATCGCACATTCCAGGATGTCCTGATCTGCGGTGTCGCTTTGCCCGTTCTGGCCGATCCGCAATGCACATTCCAGCGCAACATTGGCCGTCGCTGCGGCAGGGTTTGCAACGGACGCGCGCAGCGTGTCGCTGTTTTCAGCTTCGGGAAGATCGGCGACCCAAGCTTGCAGACCCTGATAATTCTGCGTAATGCGCCAGTCCCAATAGGCCTGCTCCAAACCGAAACAAGTCGCGCGATCTACGTCACAGACGCGGGCAGACAGACCAATGCAATTGCGCGCTGCGCGGGTGACAAGGCCACCGGCCCCCTTGGTGACTTGTTCGTTAATGCAGGCATCGGTTTCAATCGCCTGCCCTGTGACCCCATCGCGTTCGATGACCGGAGGTGCGCCAAACGATTGCGCAAAGGCGACACCGGGCAACAAGAGGGTGAAAAGCAGTGCCTTCATTACATCGCTCCCATCAATTCGCGGCCCACCAGCATACGGCGGATTTCGGATGTGCCTGCGCCGATCTCCATCAGCTTGGCATCGCGGAAAAGGCGGGCGACAGGAGCATCGGCCAGAAACCCCGCCCCGCCCATCGCCTGCACCGCTTGGTGGGCCTGTTTCATCGCCTCTTCGCTGGCATAAAGACAGCAGGCCGCCGCATCCTGCCGTGTGACGGTTCCACGGTCGCAGGCGCGCGCGACCTCGTAGACATAGGCGCGCGCCGAATTCATCGCGGTATACATATCCGCAATCTTGCCCTGCATAAGTTGGAAATTGCCGATCGGTTCGCCAAACTGCTTGCGGGTGCTGACATAGGGCATGACCTCGTCCAGACAGGCCGCCATGATACCAAGCCCGATCCCCGCCAGCACAACCCGTTCATAATCAAGCCCAGACATCAGAACGCGTACGCCGCGGCCTTCTTCGCCCAGCACGTTCCCGAACGGCACCTGAACATCGTCGAAAATCAGTTCGGCGGTGTTGGATCCGCGCATCCCCAGTTTGTCGAAATGAGGTGAGGTGCTGAACCCCGTCATGTCCTTTTCGATCAGAAAGGCCGTGATCCCTTTCGCCCCTGCCGCGGGGTCGGTTTTGGCGTAAACCACCAGCGTATCGGCGTCCGGTCCATTGGTTATCCAGTATTTGTTTCCGTTCAGCCGGTAGTGATCGTTGTGTTTTTCGGCCCGCAGCGACATTGACACCACATCGGACCCCGCCCCCGCTTCGGACATGGCCAGCGCACCCACGTGTTCGCCCGAAATCAGGCGCGGCAGATACTTTGTCTTTTGTGCGTCCGTCCCGTTCAGATTGATCTGGTTCACGCAAAGATTGGAATGTGCCCCGTAGGACAGGCTGACCGACGCACTGGCCCGGGCGATTTCCTCGACCGCGACAGTGTGCGCCAGATAGGACATTCCGGCCCCGCCGTAGGCTTCATCAACGGTCACCCCCAGCAAGCCAAGTTGGCCCATTTCCGGCCAGAGTTCAGCGGGGAAAACGTTTGACTGATCAATCGCCGCCGCCATCGGTTTGACACGGGACTGCGCCCAGTCATGCACCATATCACGCAGGGCATTCACATCCTCGCCCAGATCAAAGCGCATTGAGGCATGAAACATCGGTGGCTCCGCATTAATTGAACGCTTGTTCATTAATAGGACGCGCAGATGCGACCTGTCGAGTCATTTCTGTTTGCGAATAACCCGGGAAGATGGCGTAACGCCCTTGCTGTCACTTGGCTGCGGCTTGCCCCTGCCAGGCGGCAGCAACCTCGGCACGGATGATCCGCGCAAGCATTGCACAATCCTCAAGACTGAAGGTCAGCGGCAGACGCATGTCGATTACACCGGCCAGAACACGGTCGGATGCAGGCATCGGTGCGGATGGCGCATACCGCCAGCTGTCATAGCGCGAGGTAAAGCCTTTCGGCTCGGCCCCGCCGAACCATTTGAGTTCCACGCCGCGGCCGGCACAGCGGGCCAGAACCGTTTGAACCGCCTCGGACGACCAATCCAACAACAGGAACTGGAAGGAGGACGCGACGAATTGTTCTTTTTCGGGGCGCGGGATCAGCCGCAGACCGGGTGTGTCGGCCAGACCTTCTTCCAGCACACGGTACCGTGCGTTCCACCGCGCGGCTTGCGCCGCCAGATCGCGCAGTTGCGGGCGCAGGATCGCGGCGCGCAGGTTATCCATGCGGCCCGAAACATTAGGGGTTTCGTATTTGATCTTGGCAAACGTCTCGACCGGCGGCGCGGCGCGGTGTTTTTCAAACAGCATATAGCTGCCAGAGAGCATGATCGCGCGGGCCATATCTTCGGCCCCGTCGCAGATCAGGAAACCGCCCTCGCCCGAGTTGATATGCTTGTAGGTCTGCGTCGAATAGCAGCCGAACCGCCCCCAGCGTCCGCTGGGCACACCATTCCAAGCCGCACCCATCGTGTGGGCGCAATCCTCGATCACGGTGACACCTGCGGCATCGCACATCGCCATGAGCCGTTCCATGTCGCAAATGTGCCCGCGCATATGGCTAAGCAAGAGAATTTTGGCCTGATCCAGCTTAGCCGCCAGATCATCCAGATCAATCACAAGATCTTCGGTGACGCCCACAAATACAGGTACGCCACCTACCGCAGCAATCGCACCCGGCACCGGGGCCAGCGTAAACGCGTTGGTCAGCACCTTATCGCCATGCTCTACGCCCGATGCGCGCAAGGCTGTCGCCATGGCATAACCACCCGAGGCCACGGCAAGGCAGTATTTCGCGCCCACGGTTGCGGCGAATTCTTCCTCCAGCAACGCGGTTTGTGCGATTTCATCGCCGCTTGTGTTGTAACGGTGCAGGCGCCCCGACTGCATCACCGCATTGGCGGCCGCGATGCCTTCTGCGGGGATCGGTTCCTGCTGGGTGAAGCTGCCTGTGAATATCTCTGTCATGGCGCCAATCTCTATGCAGTTTGCGCCCGCGTCAAAGGGCCACTTTGGCGCAGATGATAGCGCCAATTCAGCCGATCAAACGAGAGACGACCTCATCCAGTTGGTCATAGCTGTCGATTGTGGCCTCTGGATCGAGCGCCAGCACATCGTCGCGGCCCGGCCCGAATGTGACCAGAATTGACGGCACACCGGCATTGCGCGACGTATCGCGGTCGGTTGCCGTATCCCCCACCAACAGCGAGCGCCTGGCGTCACCACCCGCGCGCCTTACGGCTTCGAAGTGATGTTCCGGATCAGGTTTACGCACCGGCAAAGTGTCTGCCCCGATCAGCGATGCAAAAGCATCGCGCACCCCAAGGCTGGTCATCAGCGTTTCGGCCAGTGCTTCGGGTTTGTTGGTGGCGATCCCGACGGCATAATCAGCCGCAAGCAGGCGTTCGACCGCATCCATCGCACCCGGGTACATGACGGTGTGAGTGTCGATATCCTCGGCATAGGCCGCCAGAAGCGCGGGGTATTGCGCGTCCACATCCGTCTGCCCGAAACCCTCAACCCGCGAAAATCCAAGCGTCAGCATGGCACGCCCACCGCGTAGTGCAGTCGCTGTATCATGCGCAGGATCAAGCAGGTCACCCAAGCCAAGCCCCCGAAAACAGCAATTTGCCGCTGCGATCAGATCGCCGCTGGTGTCGGCCAATGTGCCATCAAGATCGAATATCACTGTACGTTTTGTCATCGGCCTGCCCTTTATTCGCCTGACACTCTGTAACGCCATGTAAACTGATGTGAACCCCCATCCCCTTGTGATAATGAAAAAGGGCAGTAGAAGTCAGGGCAACAAAAAGGTTCGAGGCAGTAATGGCAACCGCATTGATCATCCTGGGCGCGGGCATGGGCACGCGCATGAATTCCGATATGCCCAAAGTGCTGCATGAAATTGCAGGAGCGCCCATGCTGGTGCACGCGATGAAATCGGGTGCGGCGCTTGATCCTGCGCGGACGGTGATCGTTGCAGGGCATGGGGCGGATTTGGTTGAAAAAGCCGCAAGGTCCTATGATCCGGACGTTACCGTTGCGATCCAGTCCGAACAACTGGGCACTGCCCATGCGGTGAAACAGGCCCGCGAAGCCCTCAGCGATTTTGATGGCGATGCGCTGGTCCTTTATGGCGATACGCCCTTCATCAGCCCGGAAACACTGGCAGCCATGACCGCCGCGCGGCTGACACATGATATCGTCGTACTGGGGTTCAAAGCGGCTGATCCGGGGCGCTATGGCCGGTTGATCATGAAGCACGACCAGCTTGACCGCATCGTCGAGTTCAAGGATGCAACAGACGAAGAACGCGCTGTAACACTCTGTAATAGCGGCGTCATTGCTGCCGATAGTGACACCTTGTTTGATCTTATTGCAGCCGTCGGGCATGACAATGCCGCTGGCGAATACTATTTGACAGATATCATCGGCATTGCCCGCGATCGCGGGCTTTCGGCCACCGTTGTCAGTTGCGATGAAAGCGAAACACTGGGCATCAATTCGCGGGTTGAACTGAGCAGGGCAGAGGCACTTTTTCAGACACAGGCCCGCGCTGCGGCATTGGAAAACGGTGTGACCCTTACCGCACCTCAAACCGTGTTTTTCGCACATGATACCGTTGTGGGGCGCGATGCGGTCATCGAACCCCATGTGGTCTTCGGACCGGGCGTCACCGTCGAATCCGGCGCCACGATCCGCGCATTCAGCCATCTGGAAGGCTGCCATGTGTCGCGCGGTGCTGTCGTCGGCCCCTATGCCCGCCTGCGCCCGGGTGCGGAACTGGCGGAAAGCGTGAAAATCGGTAATTTCGTCGAAATAAAGAACGCCCGGATCGCCGAGGGCGCCAAGGTCAATCACCTGTCCTACATTGGCGATGCCACCGTGGGCGCGCGCAGCAATATCGGCGCGGGCACAATCACCTGCAATTATGACGGCGTATTCAAGCACAAGACGACCATCGGCGCAGATGTCTTTATCGGCTCCAACACCATGCTGGTCGCGCCTGTGACGGTCGGCGATGCCGCCATGACCGGCAGCGGCACTGTTGTCACCAAGGATGTGCCCGCAGGCGATCTGGCCGTGGCCCGCGCAAAACAACAAAACAAGCCGGGCTTTGCGGTGCGCTTGTTCGAAAAACTCAAAGCCAGAAAAGCAAAAGGGTCCTAACCATGTGTGGCATTGTCGGCGTATTGGGCGATCACGAAGCCGCCCCTATACTGGTCGAGGCGCTCAAGCGTCTGGAATATCGTGGATATGACAGTGCAGGCATTGCCACGATCAACGAATTGCGGCTGGACCGGCGGCGGGCGGTCGGCAAGCTGGTGAACCTGTCTGACCTGCTGGTACATGATCCCCTGCCCGGAAAATCCGGAATTGGCCACACAAGGTGGGCCACCCATGGTGCGCCCAACGCGGCCAATGCCCACCCGCATCGCGCCGGTGGCGTGGCAGTGGTTCACAACGGGATCATCGAGAACTTTCGCGAATTGCGCAAATATCTGGCCGATCAAGGCGTCGGCTTTGAGACCGAAACGGACACCGAAACCGTCGCGCTTCTGGCGAACCACTATCGTGATCAGGGCCTTTCCCCGCGCGACGCGGCCGAGCAGACAATCGCGCGGCTGGAAGGCGCTTATGCGCTGTGTTTCCTTTTTGACGGCGAAGAAGATCTGCTGATCGCGGCGCGCAAAGGATCCCCGCTTGCGATAGGCTACGGCACCGGTGAAATGTTTGTCGGCTCGGACGCCATTGCACTTGCCCCGATGACCGACAGGATCAGCTATCTCGAGGAAGGTGACTGGGCGGTGATCACGCGCGAAAGTGTCGAAATCCGTGATGTGAATGGCACGATCGCAAACCGTGCCGTCAGGACCATCCAGATTGACACCGCCCGCGTGGACAAGGCCGGTTTCAAGCACTTCATGGCCAAGGAAATCGCCGAACAGCCTGTGGTTTTGCAAGGGGCCCTTTCGCATTACATCAGCGAAGGCGGATCGGCGGTGACGATGCCCCAGCCCGAGATTGATTTTGCATCGGTTGAACGAATGACAATGGTCGCCTGCGGCACCGCGTTCTATGCCTGTCTGGTCGCGAAATACTGGTTCGAGCAAATCGCAGGCATCCCCGTCGAAGTCGATGTCGCATCCGAATTCCGCTACCGCGAACCGCCCGTCACTGCGGGCACGGTCGCACTTTTCGTCAGCCAGTCTGGCGAAACCGCAGATACCCTTGCCGCATTACGCTATATGGAGGGCAAGGCCGACAAAATCATGTCGGTGGTCAATGTGCCCGAAAGCTCGATCGCGCGGGAAAGTGACATGCCCTTGCCGATTCTGGCGGGTACCGAAATCGGGGTCGCCTCGACCAAAGCCTTTACCTGCCAGCTGACGACACTTGCGATCCTTGCACTGCGCGCCGCACAGATGCGCGGCAAGTTGAGCGATGCGGACCTCGCCCAAAAGCTGGCCGCCTTGCGGGGCCTGCCCGGTTTGATGAATCACGCGCTGGGGATTGAGGAGAAAACCAAAGGCATCTCACGGAAACTGGCCGAGGCGCGGGATATCCTGTTTCTCGGGCGGGGTGCGATGTATCCACTGGCACTTGAGGGCGCGCTCAAACTGAAGGAAATCAGTTATATACACGCCGAAGCTTATGCTTCCGGCGAGCTCAAGCACGGCCCCATCGCACTGGTCGACAAACATGTGCCCGTCATTGTCATGGCACCACGGGACGCGCTTTTCGAAAAGACGGTATCGAACATGCAAGAGGTCATGGCCCGCGGAGGCAAGGTCCTGTTGATCACCGATCAGAAAGGGGCTGATGAAGCAGGCCATGGCGTGTGGAACACGATCATCATGCCCGAAATCGACCCGTTTCTCGCCCCGATCCTCTATGCGATCCCCGCGCAACTGCTGGCCTATCATACCGCCGTCGCCAAAGGGACGGATGTGGACCAACCCCGCAACCTCGCAAAGTCGGTAACAGTAGAATGACCACACCCAAGACAGCAATTGCGCAACTGCGCGCACTCGGCGATCCGGTCAAGGCCGCCGAAATGCACCGTTATCACAAGGTTGACCGCCCGTATCTGGGCGTCGCCAATCCAGTAATTGATGAAAATGTGAAGGCATGGCGCGCTGATATCGATCTGGAAACGCGGCTGGCGCTGGCCAAGGGCCTTTGGAAGGGCAACACCCACGAGGGCCGGATTGCAGCAGCCAAGCTGCTGACACAGGCCCGAATCAGGCCGGATGATGCGGGCGCATGGGCGCTGATTGTGTCATGGGTGCCCGATTTTGACGCATGGGCCATCGCCGATCATGCCTGCATCGCTGGACAAAAGCGCTTGGTCGCGGACCCGTCCCGTTTGGACGAGGTCGAGACTTGGACCACCTCCGATCATATGTGGTCCCGCCGTGCGGCATTGGTGATGACATTGCCGTGGACCAAGCAGAACCATCCCAAAGCCGCCGATCTGGCGATCCGCGACCGGGTGCTGGGATGGGCATCAGGGTATGTGACAGACCATGACTGGTTCATTCAAAAGGCCATTGCATGGTGGCTGCGTGAGTTGTCCAAACACGACCCCGACCGCGTACGCGCTTTTCTGGCTGCACATGCGGCCGACATGAAACCCTTTGCCGTCAAGGAAGCCGCGCGCAAGCTTCCTGTCCAACAAAAATAAAGCTCCCGCCTTCATCTTGGCCCGAAAACTCCCGCCGGAGGCTCCAGCCCCTGCAACAGTCACAGCCGTCCCCCTAAGACGCAAAAGCAAAAACGGTCAGCTCAAGAAGGCCTGTCAAAGGTGCCTCGATCAAACGCATCGCGGCAAGGCTGATCTGGCTACCCGATCCGGGCGCCCCTCCCGATGGGCGCAATTCGAGGTTGATCGTCCTGCCCTGATGAGTAACGCGGCCTGCGGTCAACTTTGTCACCAAGGGTGTTTTCAACCAGATGCCCGGCTCTGCCGGTGACCCCAGCGAGGCGATCGTGGTGCCCAGCGCACGTGCGACGGCTGGTTCCGTAGCGGCAACCGCTGCTGCGCGGTCGGCGTCACTTGTGGTATCGAACTGCGCGGCCGT
>NZ_JAWOAN010000191.1:0-3142 GCF_046498525.1 Yoonia sp. | reverse complement strand
AATTGTGTGATCGCGCCTTGCGCCTGTGCCAGCGCCTGATCTTGGGCTTCGCGTTCGGCGATCAGCGCCGCGATCCGGCCCGCTTGCCGCGTGGCTTCGGCGTTGGCAGCTTCCAGATCAGAGGTCAGACCCGCGTTGGTATCCCGTTCTAGCCCAAGTGTCGCCGTCAAGGCAGCCACTTCATTGCTGAGCGCGTCCAGTTCGGTCTCTTGTCCCGTGATCTGTTGACGCAGCACGAACTGGATAACCATGAAGATGGTCAGCACAAACATCAGGACCAGCAAAAGCCCGGTCATGGCGTCCACGAAACCCGGCCAGATCGCGTTTTGGAATCGGTTCGATGATCTGCGGCTTAGCGCCATTGATCAGCCTCTGCCTTTGATCGCATTTGTCAGGTTCGCGATTTCGCTGCGAAGGTCGCCGACACTTTCCTGACGTCCGGCGGACATTTCTTCGAGTATACGCAATAACTGCACGTCAATCGACCGCAAACGCATACGGCTTTCGGCATCAATGCCGTCCATACCGCTGTCATCCAGTTTTTGGATCAAGGCTTCCTGACCAAGTGCGACCC
The DNA here is from genome assembly GCF_046498525.1 of Yoonia sp. Taxonomy (GTDB): domain Bacteria; phylum Pseudomonadota; class Alphaproteobacteria; order Rhodobacterales; family Rhodobacteraceae; genus Yoonia. The sequence goes on along the minus strand of NZ_JAWOAN010000191.1, from coordinate 2,568 downwards.
GCTGCAAAATTTCCGAATTGGCATTAGCCGTATTGGACTGCGCCATCTTTTCGATCGCGCTGACGAGGGCAGCAAACCGCCTGTCATTATCTTCACGATCCGCGTCTGTCTGCCCCATCATCATCTGGATGGTGTCCAACAACTCGCCCAGTTGCTCCACAAACGGGCCCATCGCGCTGAGGTCTTGCCCACTGCCAATACCTTCTTCGCCGTCAAAGCCGACGCGCGTGATCGTGGAAAGCCATTCTTCCAATTCACGATAAAACCGGTTCTGGCCATGTCCTGCAAAGAGTTCCAGCAGCCCGACGATCAGCGAACCTGCAAGGCCGAGCAGCGAACTTGAAAAGGCCGTTCCCATACCACCGAGCTGGGCTTCCAAGCCGGATTGCAGGCGTGCAAAGATGTCTGCGCCGCTTTCACCTTCACCGGGGTTGAGAGATCGGATCGTGTCGACCAATGCGGGAACGGTGGTTGCCAGACCATAGAAGGTGCCCAAAAGGCCAAGGAAAATCAGCACATTACCAATATATCGGGTAATCTCGCGGTCTTCGTCGATACGCTGTGCGACGGAATCGAGGATTGACCGGCCAGAGCTGGACGATACCTGCATACGTGCACCGCGTGACCGCAGCAATGTGGCAAGTGGCGCAAGCAGCGAAGGTGCCGCGCTATACGAATGCCCGCCCGCATCTTGCGCGAACCTTTCGATCCAGCGCACGGAATTCATCAGCAGGAAAACTTGATTGAAGCATGTCAGAACGCCCAGCACAAACACCCCGAGGATCACCCCGTTCAGATAGGGGTTTGACTGATAGATTGCAGTGATCTGTTCCAACCCAAGGTAGAAACCAGCGCCCACCAATCCCAGAACGGTCAGCATGAAAAGAAGCTGGCGAATCGGCTGTGAAAATTGGGGCTGTGTTTTGGGTTCCCGTTTATCCGGCAAGGGAGGGAGTCCTCATATTGTGTGACTGCTTTGCTCGCTTAACACCATATGGGCGAACTTGCGCAAACCCAAACAAAATCGGGTGTGGCTTATGTTGCTGTCAAAGCACGCACACGGGTGACCAACCACTCCATGTCTGCATCTTTGATTCCAAGTTCGGTCAAATGGGCCGCAGTGTTGAACAGGTATTCGGTATTGGGTCCACGCCCGCCCACCGCTTGTGCGATGATATGGGCCTGCTTTTCAAGGTCGAATTGGCAATACTGCACGTGATCCGGGTTGATGATGTAAGCGAGTGCTGGAATTGTTTCGCCCTCATCGCTGAGCAGTTCCACCGTGTCCTCATAATAGGCCGAGGAAATCAACTCGCGTTCGCGCAGTTGTGCATGGACCAAATCGGCCTGTTCATCGGCGACCTGAAAGGCAACACCTGTGCATTGCCCGCCCGCTTGCGCATCAAGAGCAAGGACGAGGCCGGGGTCTTCCTCCGATCCGCGGTGATGGACCGACAGCATGCAAAAGCTGCGGTGATAATCGTGTAGGCGCGCTTTTACCTGCCGCACCGGAGTGAACCCCGGGTTCCACAAGAGCGAACCGTATCCAAAGACCCAAAATGCCATGCCGCTGCCCCTTTTTACGTGGACCACGTAAACACCGGATTCGCCGGAACGAAAAGGGGGTCAGCCTGCGCGCAACAAGTCGCCAAAGATTGCGGTACTGTGGTCTTCCAGGTAAATCCGCAGCCAGGGCGTGTATTGCTTGGGGTGCCGTGCGACATCTGCCGACAGATCGTAGAAGTCGACCCAGCGGGTTTCCATTACTTCATCGGGATTGGGTTTGATTGTCAGATCGTTGGGCGCATCAGCCACATAGACCTGCACAACCTCATGTTCGATCAGCCCGCCGCCGACATCGGCGCGATACTCGATCTCGTCTCGGTGCGAGGGATAAAGGCCCTTGATCCCAAGCTCTTCGTCCAGCCTGCGCACGGCGCAATCGGTGGCATCTTCGTTCCATTCAGGATGTGTACAGCAGGTATTCGCCCAAAGGCCGGGAGTGTGATATTTGCCCATCGCCCGCCGCTGGATCAGCACACGCCCGCGGTTCATCACAAAGACGCTTACCGCCTTGTGCTTCAATCCACGCAAATGCGCATCCAGTTTCTCGACCGGTTTCAATGTGCCGTTTTCCCAGGCCGGGATCATGATCGTCATGTGCGCAACGGGGATACCAGCCGTGTGAGGTGTGCAAGGTTCTTGATACCGATTTTGAGGTGTGCCATGGGCCGCGCCTTTACAAGTTTCTTGTTCATCTTTTTCAAATGTGATTGTTTTATTTGCGCACTACGAAGAATACACCGAGGTAATGCACGATATTTTCATTTGGGACAACCAGGCTGGGCAGCGTGCGATCATCTTCAGAGATGGGCAGGCTTATGATGCAACCTGGGTAACCCCTACACGAGATCATCCCATCCAGTTTTTCGACCAGGATGGCGAAATCTTCCCATTAAAACCGGGCAATACATGGATCTCCATTTTTGGATTGTCTTCTGACGTGGAAGAAGATGATGGTGCATGGATCTTCAGGTTTGATCTTCCCTGAATAATGCGAACCCTTAT
>NZ_JAWOAN010000066.1:0-29812 GCF_046498525.1 Yoonia sp. | reverse complement strand
CGTACCAGACCGTAGAGCAAAAACAATGGAGAGGTCGCCAGCAGCGTCCAGAAAAGCGCAAGCCTTGCGCCATACCAACTGCCCCTGGCACCAAAGAGCTTGGCGAAAAGATGAGACAGCGCCGCGATTCCGTACATGAACAGCGGCAGAACGATGACGGACGCGTAAAACGTATAGGTCAGCATCCCTACAAAGTTCATCTCGGGTGGCCATGGCGACGCTTCGAACCCTTCGGCAACCCGCCGCAAACGCGGCCATTGCCCCACGAATATCAGGAAACAGCTGACCATCAGGTAGACAATCGCACGGTCTTCGCGCCGTCCCTGCTCCAGCAGGTCGCGCATGACCTGACGCGGCCTGCGCCAGGTCCGCACTATATCGTTTGTAACAGGCATTAGCTGTGCCGCGACAGCCAGCCTTCCAGCCGGTCCCGCAGGTCTTCCGCCAAACCATCATCCGCGATTTCTTGCAGGGCTTCCGCGAGGAACGACAGCGTCAGCAGGTTGCGGGCATCATGCAGCGGCACCCCGCGCGAGCGCAGATAGAACAAAGCTGTTTCGTCAATCGCGCCAGATGTCGAACCGTGCGAACACGCTACATCATCAGCGTAAATCTCAAGCTCGGGTTTGGCAAGGAACTGGCTGTCTTCATCAAGCAAGAGCGCTTGGCTGATCTGATAGCCATCGGTCTTTTGCGCGCCTTGCTTGACGAGGATCTTGCCCTGAAACACGCCCGTCGCGCCATTGCGCAGTACTTTCTTGAAAACCTGACGGCTTTCGCAGTTCACTGCGTCATGCGTGATGAAAACCGTATCATCATGGTGAAAATCATTTCCATCACCGACACAGGCACCGGCAACATGGGCCACGGCATCGTCGCCGACAATCTCAAGAATGCATTCGTTGCGCGTCAGAACACCGTTAAAGGTCAAGGTGAAGGATTTGAAGGTTGCTTCCGCACCAATCCTTGCGAAACAATGCGTTAAGGTGCGACGCTCATGATCGCGGCCTTGCGTACAGACATGGTGGAAGGTACCGCCATCAGCCACTTCGACTTCCAACAGCTTGGAAAACCGTGCCGCCGCCGGACCCGTTTCCAGCAATGTGACCTCGGCCCCTGCCTCGACCTTCACCACGTTGTGCAGGATCGCGTCGGAAGACACGGCCTTGTGCAGGTAGATCAGGTTGATCGGCTTTGACACCTGACCGGTGGCCCGAATAACCACACCATCGGTCGCCAACGCGGTGTTCAATGCTGCCAGCGAACGCTCGACAGGCTTCTGGCCGCGCGCCTCCAACACACCGTAAACATCTTTCGCCCAATGAATGTCGGTTGTCATCGCATCGGCAAGACGCTCGATCTCTACGCCTTCTGCCGTCAGGTCATCGGACGCATCCGGATCAAAGACACCATCGACAAAGACGATCTTGATCCGGTCAACCGCATCAAAAAGCGGGCCCTCGTCATTTTCGAAAAGTGCCGCCTCTTGCGCATCTGCAGCCGTCAATGACGCCGGATCAGTGTATTTCCAATATTCATCGCGTCTGGTCGGCAGCCCCATCCGGCGCACACGCGCCATCGCATCAGCGCGCGCGGCATTGCCCCAAGCAGCCCCTTGCGGGATTTCCACATCGGCCAAACGCGCTTCGGTGGTGTCAATTTTTAGCTGTGCGAGTGCCATCAGGCCACCTCTTCCAGAATATCGGTGTAGCCATTGTTTTCGACTTCAAGCGCCAGTTCCGGCCCACCGGATTTGATGATGCGGCCATCGGACATGATATGCACGATATCTGGCTTGATATGGTCAAGCAGGCGCTGATAGTGGGTGATCACAAGGAACGACCGGCCTTCGGACCGCAGGGCGTTCACACCCTCGGCCACCAGTTTCATGGCATCCACGTCCAGACCGGAGTCGGTCTCGTCAAGGATACACATCTTTGGCTCCAGCATCGCCATCTGCAGGATTTCGTTGCGCTTTTTCTCACCGCCGGAGAAACCGACATTGACCGGACGCTTGAGCATTTCCGCATCGATCTTGAGGCTCTTGGCCTTGGCACGCACCTCTTTGAGAAAATCACCCGCGCTCAATTCTTCTTGGCCACGCACCTTGCGCTGCGCATTCACTGCGGTGCGCAGGAACGTCATGTTGCCCACACCGGGGATTTCAACGGGATACTGGAACGCCAGAAACAGACCCGCCGATGCGCGCTCTTCGGGTTCCATCGCAAGCAGGTCGGCGCCTTCCAGCATGGCGGACCCGGCTGTCACCTCATAACCGCCCTTGCCGGACAATACATAAGACAGGGTCGATTTGCCGGACCCGTTCGGCCCCATGATCGCATGGACCATGCCGGGTTCGACCTTGAGATCGACACCTTTCAGGATCTGCTTGTCTTCTTCTGCCAGTTTGACCTCTAGGCCTTTGATTTCCAACATATTATTCTCCTAAAGATAAGTGCTTGCGACAACATCGAAAACCCCGAAGCGGATTGATCCACCGGGACAATTGTCGCGATGTGGGGTTATGACTACAGGCCGAAAACGGTCCCGCGATACACGATTGAGTATTGCGTCGTCGATTCGATCACCTGCGCGACATGCTCTGCCGTGTAGATGTAGGCCATTTGATCCGGCCAGCGCCAGACCAGATTGTGCCCTGCGGTGAGCATGAGGGCGATCCCGACAATTTGACCGAAGCGCTCGGTCATTCTGCGGCGATCGAGCATGGCAGACAGCAACAACACTGCCCAGAACGCGATGAAAAGCTCTAGAAAGAACACTGTATCGTTCTCTGTGCTGAGGCCGAAGTACCGGATGCGCAGGACCTCGGCAAACATCAGGGCCAGTGCCCCGATAATTCCCGACACGACAAATTTCCCGAAGAACGATTCTTCGTCGTTGACCTTTTTGATTTTGTCGCGGGTCACCCGCTTGGGAATGTGCATCCCCAGATCGGGATCGTAATAAGACTTGTTGCGCGGATTCTTGATCCGCTTCACTCGCGCGTTGAAGTCGTTGATGTCCTGTTTCATCACGCCCATAGGTCGCAGCCCCATCACTTGCCTTATCAATGCTTGATTGCATCGAACTAGGGCAAGAAGTGGGCCGCGACGTGACAGAGGCGCGACAAATATGCAGATCGGACAAACGCATGATCAGCCGACGGACCCTTCAAGAGAGATAGCGACAAGCGCCTGTGCTTCCATGGCAAATTCCATCGGCAGCGCTTGCAGCACTTCCTTGCAGAACCCGTTCACGACAAGCGCGACCGCCTCTTCCTCGTCCATCCCGCGCGAGCGGCAATAGAACAACTGATCGTCATCAACCTTGGATGTCGTCGCTTCGTGTTCAACCCGGGACGAGTTATTCTTGACCTCGATGTAAGGCACCGTATGCGCACCGCATTTGTCGCCGATCAGCAAGCTGTCGCACTGGGTATAGTTACGCGATTCCTTTGCCTTGGGATGCATCGAAACCAAGCCGCGGTAGGTATTCTGCGCCCTGCCCGCGCTGATCCCCTTGGAGACAATCCGCGACTTCGTGTTCTTGCCCAGATGGATCATCTTCGTGCCGGTATCGGCCTGCTGCATGTTGTTTGCGATGGCGATCGAATAGAACTCGCCTTGGCTGTCGTCACCGCGCAGGATGCAGCTTGGATACTTCCAAGTCACGGCAGAGCCTGTTTCCACCTGCGTCCACATCACCTTGGCACGGTCACCACGGCAATCGGCGCGCTTGGTGACGAAGTTATAGATGCCGCCCACCCCGTTTTCATCACCGGGATACCAGTTCTGCACGGTAGAATATTTCACCTCCGCGTCTTCCTCGACGATGATCTCGACGACAGCGGCGTGCAGTTGGGCAACATCGCGCTTGGGTGCCGTACAGCCCTCAAGGTAGGACACGTAAGAGCCCTTGTCGGCGATGATCAGCGTGCGTTCGAACTGGCCTGTATTTTCGGCATTGATGCGGAAATAGGTGGACAGCTCCATCGGGCAGCGCACGCCCGGCGGAATATATACGAACGACCCATCCGAAAACACGGCCGAATTCAGCGTCGCATAAAAGTTGTCCGATGGCGGCACAACGGTGCCCAGGTATTTCTTCACCAACTCAGGGTGCTTCTCGATCGCTTCCGAGATCGAGCAGAAGATCACACCTGCTTTTTCCAGTTCCTTCTGGAAAGTCGTCCCGACCGAGACAGAATCGAACACCGCATCCACGGCGACCTTGCGGCCTTCAGCCGGCGCATCTTCTGCGCCTTCCACACCGGCAAGGATCATCTGCTCTTTAAGCGGAATACCCAGCTTTTCGTAAGTCGCCAGCAGCTTGGGGTCGACATCGTCCAGCGATTTCGGCTTCTCTGCCATGCTCTTGGGGCGGGCATAATAATAGATGTCCTGAAAGTCGATCTCGGGATAGCTCACCATCGCCCATGTCGGCTCCTCGATTTTTTCCCAGCGTGCAAAAGCAGACAGACGCCATTCGGTCATCCACTCGGGCTCTTTGTTCTTGGAAGAAATCAGGCGCACGATATCGGTGTTCACACCCTTGGGGGCGTAATCCATCTCGATCTCGGTATTCCAGCCGTGTTTGTAATGACCCGAGAGTTCCTTGACCGCATCCACGGTCTCCTGATCAACGCCTTCCTTGACCTCGACGGTATCCAAAGTTGTCATCTTTCCATCCTCTCAAGCGGCCCTGCGCCGCGCCCGTTTTTCGCTCCAGGCCTGCACAAAGCGCATGACCTCATCCTCAGTCGTATCGATGCCCAGTGACACGCGGATCGCGCTTGATGCCACTTCATCGTCCAGTCCCAGCGCCTGCAGCACCCGGCTTGTCTTGACCTTGCCGCTGGAGCAGGCAGAACCCGCCGAAACCGCAAAACCCGCCAGATCCATCGCCATGACCTGTGTTTCGCCCTTCCATCCCGGAGAGGCAAAACAGCTGGTGTTGGGCAGGCGGTCAGACCCTTTCCCGACAAAAATAGTACTCTTTTCGGCAGCCTCAATGGCTATTTCTAGAATATTTCTAAGTTTGGCAACCCGGTCCCATTTTCCAGCCGCCAGATCGGCTTGTGCAGCGGCCGCAGCAGCGCCCATACCAGCAATCGCAATAACATTTTCGGTCCCGGACCGGCGGCCCATCTCCTGCCCGCCGCCCTTTATTTGCTCATTAATATCAGTACCTTGCGGAAAGATCAGCGCGCCTACACCTTTGGGGCCGCCAAATTTGTGGGCCGATAGAAACGCCATCCCCACACCGGACCACGAAAACGCGAACGGCACCTTGCCAAAGCCTTGGGTAATATCACTGACGGCCAACCCCTGCGGCAACGTCTGCACGATTCCGGTCTCGGAATTGGCCAGTTGCACCGTCGCTTGTGCCGGATCATCGACCTGCACAACGCCACGCACCACCGGCAAACACGGGTCCACCCATGCATGCACCGCGTCATGTTCGATCGGTGCCGCCTTTAGGTCGCGCCCCGCCAACGCCAATGCGGCAGCCTCGGTTGCACCTGACGTGAACACCACATCCGCACCGGACGCACCCACAGCTTGGGCAATCTGCGCCCGTGCCGTTTCAACGATGCCTTTCGCCGCGCGCCCCTCGGCATGCACGGACGATGGATTGCCCACGACATCCATCGCCGCCAGCATCGCGGCACGGGCCTCTGCCCGCAAAGGCGTGGTCGCGTTATGATCCAGATAGGTTCTCATATCTTCTCATGTTCCAAAATACCTCGGGGGAGCCGAAGGCGGGGGCAGAGCCCCTCATGGCGCTTCATCAACAACCTCAAACAACGCAGGCACCGCCGGACAGGGCGCAAGCTCATTACTCACCACATCCGACAGACGGGCCTGATGCAAAAACACATAGACATGCGCGCTCAGCCCTTCCCACAGACGGTTGGTCATCGACTGAGCCCGCGACCCCGACGCGCCACCCGATGCCCCTGCCCCTTTGTGCATGGCGGACACCGTTTCATCCACGGCAGCCAGAATTTCGACAACACGGATATCGGAAGGCGGCCGCGCAAGGCGATAGCCGCCACCCGGCCCACGGACAGAGTCTACCAGTCCGGCGCGGCGTAATTTCACGAAAAGCTGTTCAAGATAGGGCAGCGAAATATCCTGCCGCTTGGAAATCTCGGTCAGATTCACCAGCGCGTCGCTCTTCTGAAGCGCCAGATCGGCCAAAGCAACCATCGCATAACGGCCCTTGGTGCTTAATTTCATTGGCTTCCCCTCGGAATAAAGGCCTATCTCATTGACGGCGCAGCCCAGCATCATTACTTCACTTTGACCAGAACAACTGCGGCGTGCAGCCCAGTTTAGAATCTTTCTAAGGTGTCCGAGCATTTTCGTCAAGAATATGTCCGTCACCAACAGCAGTAACGGAAATATTTATGCCCGAAGTCATCTTTCCCGGACCCGAAGGTCGCCTTGAAGGCCGCTACCATCCCCAAAAGGACCGGGACGCGCCAATTGCAATCGTGCTGCACCCGCATCCGCAGTTTGGCGGGACGATGAACAACCGTGTGGTCTATAACCTACACTACGCGTTTTATAACATGGGCTTCACCGTGCTGCGCTTCAACTTCCGCGGCGTCGGCCGTAGTCAGGGTGAATACGATCAGGGCGTGGGCGAGTTGTCCGACGCGGCATCCGCGCTCGATTACCTGCAATCCATGAACAACAACGCCAAGCATTGCTGGGTCGCGGGTTTCTCTTTCGGGGCATGGATCGGCATGCAGCTTTTGATGCGCAGGCCAGAGATCACCGGCTTCATCTCGGTCAGCCCGCCGGCCAATATGTACGACTTCAGCTTTCTGGCGCCCTGCCCTTCGTCCGGCCTGATCATCAACGGATCGAACGACCGGGTCGCGCCGCCGGCCGATACCGTGAACCTCGTCAACAAGCTGCACGAGCAAAAGGGCATCACGGTCACCCACGACGAAATGGAAGGTGCCGGGCACTTCTTCGAAGACCCGTATATGGACCCGATGATCGACACCGTGCGCGGTTACGTGCGCCGCCGCCTCACGGAGTCCACACGCTAGCCATGGCAGATAGTTACGTCGATAAGGTCGCAGGTGAACTCGCGGATCTGGCCTTGGCGGATGCCGACGCCACCGGGGACGAAAAGATCGTGGACATGATCAGCGAAATCCTCGGCGCATCTTCGCAAACCCTGCAAGAGGCCTACATGACCGCCGTGCGCGTGCGCCGCGCTGAGGGCCGTGCACGCGAGCTGCTGGCCAAACGTGCAGGCGCGCCGGTCCGCGTCAAATCCCGGCCCTTGAGTGACAAAGACGCGGCGAAATCACGCGACAAGGATACGATCGAACTGGGTAGTGATACCGGACCCGCTCCGCAAGCATCACAGCCCCCGAAAAAAGAAGAACCCAAGTCGCCGGTAGACACGGAATTTGCCGATGTGCTGAACACATTGGACGAATTTCTGAAATCCGATGATACGGAAGCGGAAGAAGAGCCCTCGATCAAACCCTCACGCCCGTCGCGCTCTTAAGGGTCTGCAAGCTTGTCACGTATCGACGCTCAACTGGCTTTTCTGACCGAGGCCGACAAACTCAAGACCATCTTGCGCGGCACGACACTCTGCGATGGATCACGGCGCGAAAATTCCGGCGAACACAGTTGGCACATCGCCCTCTATGCATTGGTCATGGCCGAACATGCCAATCGGCCCGTCAGCATTGACCGGGTGATCAAGATGCTCCTGATCCACGACATCGTGGAAATCGACGCAGGCGACAACCCGATCCATGGCGATCACGACCCTGCAGAAATGGCGGTGATGGAACAGGCCGCCGCTGACAGGATCTTCGGGCTCCTGCCCGATGATCAGGCACAGGTCTTTCGCGCCCTCTGGAATGAATTCGAAGCTGCCGAGACCGATGACGCCGTCTTTGCCAAATCCATCGACCGCGTGCAGCCGGTGGTCGCGAACCTGCAAACAGGCGGCGGCACATGGCCGGAATACAAGGTGACTGCCGACCAGCTGCACACCCGCGTTGGCGTGAAAGTCCAGAAAGGCGCACCGGCAATCTGGACCGCGCTCAAGGTGCGGATCGATGACTGGTTTGCCAAAAACACGATGCACTAGCGCAGCAGACGTAGCGATATCCGTTATTTCCTCTATACAAACAAAGAACACAGGCGTAGGGCGCATGCTTACGCCGCCAGAAAGCCCGCACACTATGATCACGACACTCGCCGACGCCCTTGCCAAACAAGGCTATACCGACCTGACACCTGTCCAGGAAGCCGTGACTGACGATGCACTCGTCGGTCAGGACCTTCTCGTATCTGCGCAAACGGGTTCGGGCAAAACAGTCGGATTCGGTTTGGCGATCGGCCCGACGATACTGGCCGAAGATGACACTTTCGGCCCTGCGGGGCGCCCGCTCGCACTGATCATTGCGCCGACCCGCGAACTGGCCTTGCAGGTCAAGCGCGAGTTGCAATGGCTTTACGCCGGTGCCGGCGCTACGCTGGCCTCCTGCGTCGGCGGCATGGATTTCCGTGACGAACGCCGCAACCTCGAACGCGGCGCGCATATCGTCGTGGCCACCCCGGGCCGTCTGCGTGACCACATCATGCGCGGTACGATCGATTTGTCCGACATCAAGGCCGTCGTGCTGGACGAAGCCGATGAAATGCTCGATCTGGGCTTCCGCGAAGACCTCGAATTCATCCTTGGCAAAGCCCCCGCCACACGCCGCACGCTGATGTTCTCGGCCACGGTGCCACCAATGATCGCGACGCTGGCGAAATCCTACCAGCGCGACGCGGTGCGCATCGCGACGACAACCAAGGAAAGCCAGCACAGCGATATCGAATACCGCGCGCTTTCCGTCGCCAACCACGACATCGACGCCGCGATCATCAACGTGCTGCGCTACTACGATGCGCCCAACGCCATCGTCTTTACCAATACCCGCGCGATGGTGACACGCCTGACCACGCGCCTGTCGAACCGCGGATTTTCGGTTGTTGCCCTGTCGGGCGAATTGACCCAATCCGAACGCTCCAACGCGCTGCAAGCGATGCGCGACGGACGCGCCAAGGTCTGCGTCGCCACCGATGTGGCCGCACGCGGTATCGACCTGCCCAACCTCGAGCTGGTGATTCACGCCGAACTGCCCACCAACGCCGAAACGCTGCTGCACCGCTCTGGCCGGACGGGTCGCGCGGGGCGCAAGGGTATTTCCGCGATGATCATCCCCGCCAAGATGAAACGGCGCGGGGAAAACCTGCTCAAATGGGGCAAGCTGACGGCAACATGGGCCACGCCCCCCACCGCCGACGACGTCAGCGCCAAAGACGAAGAGCGGCTTTTGACAGATGCGGTCTGGTCCGAGGACTTTACCGAGGAAGAACAAGCCTTCGCCGCACGCCTGCTCGAACAGCATACGCCGGAAAAAATCGCCGCCGCCTACCTGCGCCTTTATGCAGGCAAACAGTCGGCGCCGGAATTCATCTCGGACTATAAAGACGGCCCCGCCGCCAAGGAACGCGCACCGCGCGAAGCGAAATCCTTTGGTCCCTCCAAATGGTTCAGCGTCGATATCGGCCGCGAAGGCAAGGCCGAGGCCCGCTGGCTGTTGCCCATGATCTGCAAGGCCGGTGACATCACAAAGAACGAAATCGGCGCGATCCGCATCCAGCCGAACGAAACCTTCATCGAAATTTCCGCCCCTGCCGTTCCCGGGTTCCTCAAATCCGTCGGCAGCGACATGAAACTGGAAAACCAAGGCACGCTGACAGCGTTGGACAGCCCGCCCCAGTTGGGCGAGCGTGGCGCGCGCAAGACCAAACGCGATTATGACGATGGCCCTAAACGCGACCATGGTGACAAACCGCAACGCGATACCAAACCCAAGCGCCATGCGCCGCGCGATCAGGCCGCCCCGCCACCGTCACAGCAAAATGACGTAGCCGCAATCCAGCCGATCCCCGGCGCCGCTGACGACGAAAAGGTACGCAAGCCGCGCCACAAACCCGAACGCCGCGATCACGGCGAAGCGCTGACCGAAAAGCGCGGCAAGCCGCCCTACAAGGGCAAATCCGACGCCAAGAAACCGCCCTATAAAGGGAAATCAGGTTCGGCGTCTGACACAAAACCGCGTAAACCGGGTGCAGGTAAGCCAGCCGGCAAACCTGCCGGCAACGCCAAGGATACCTCTAAACGGTTTGTCCCTCCTGGCGGAAAAGCCAAGCCCCGCAAGGGCTTAGGCAAAGGCGGGAATACCGCGCCACGGCGAGGAAAGTCCTAAAACCTGACCTATTGGTCACATTTTTGTCACGTCACAAGCATGTTGAGGGCACAGCCCTCTCGTAAGACTTGTACAATATTCCTTATGATCAACCCACGAGCAAGCTAAAGGACCACCAAGATGGCCACAGCAACACCAACGACCACAACGCCCGATCCGGCGCCAAAACCGGCATCACCGGCGCCCCAGATGCAGGGCAAACCGCCGACACCGGTCTATACCGATTACGCGAGTATTTGAGTGTCTTGAGCGCCAGTTGAAGCAAAGACCAGAGCGATCGCCCTCCCTGATCTACCCTCTGGAACTTCACTGGCCTCTTTTTTTCAGCCTCGCTAACATGGGGCATGGCAGAGCTGACCTCTATCAAGAACATCGGCCCCGCATTCGCGGCATCGCTGAAATCCGTCGGCATCGGCACGGTAGAGCAATTGCGCACGCTTGGCGCTGATGCGGCCTATATCAAGTTGCTCGAAGGTGGTTCAAAGCCCCATTTCATCGCCTACTATGTGCTGCATATGGCGCTACAGGGCCGCCCTTGGAACGACTGCAAGGGCGCAGAAAAGACAGCGCTGCGCGAGAGATTCGACAAGATCAAAGCAGGTCGTTTTGATGAGGGCCGCTCAGAATTGGAACAGTTTCTGGACCGGATCGGAGTGATCGCCGCAGGGAAATAAAAAACCGCCCACACCATGACGGTACGGACGGTCTGAATATTCGCAGTGCGAGGCAGGGCAGGCCCGACCTACAGGGCGCTTGTTACCCGACCAGTTCAAGACCGGAGAAGAAGAACGCGATCTCTTCGGCGGCTGTTTCCGGCGCATCGGACCCGTGGACCGAGTTTTCGCCGATGGACAATGCGAATTCCTTGCGGATGGTGCCGGGCGCTGCGTCGGCGGGGTTTGTTGCACCCATGACTTCACGGTTCTTTGCAATTGCATCCTCGCCTTCCAGAACCTGCACAACGATCGGCTCGGAAATCATGAATTCACACAGCTCGTCAAAGAACGGACGCTCGGCGTGCACGCCGTAAAACTGCTGTGCCTGGGCCAGTGTCAGGTGGATGCGCTTGGAGGCGACGACACGCAGGCCCGCCTCTTCGAATTTGGCAATGATCTGGCCGGTCAGGTTACGCTTTGTGGCGTCTGGTTTGATGATGGAAAAAGTACGCTGGATAGCCATGTGAAGCCTCTTGGATATGGCGGGCCGACCGGCCCGATGAAATGATGGCTGCGCCTACCACGCACGTCTCACCATGAAAAGGCGTGATTTACTCCCCTCCCCTTGCTGGGCTAGCGTTGAGGGATGTGGTCCCTTTTGAAACATCCGGTTTTCGGCCGTCTTTTTGCCGCACAGGTCGTGGCGCTTTTGGGCACAGGGCTGTTGACGGTGGCCCTTGGGCTTTTGGCCTTCGATCTTGCCGGTGCTGGCGCAGGTGCGGTGCTTGGCACAGCCTACGCCATCAAGATGGTCGCCTATGTGGGCCTGTCGCCCGTCGCGGGGGCTTTGGTGGCCAACCTGCCGCGCTGCCCCGTCCTGATTGGCGCTGATCTTGTGCGGGCCGGTGTCGCGCTGTTCTTGCCCTTCATTACCGAGGTCTGGCAAATCTATCTGGCGATCTTTCTTTTGCAAACAGCCTCTGCCACCTTCACGCCGACCTTTCAGGCCACCATCCCCGATGTCCTGAGCGATGAAGACGACTATTCCCGCGCGCTGTCCCTTTCCCGTCTGGCCTATGACCTTGAAAACCTGCTGAGCCCCGCTCTTGCAGGCGTATTGCTGCTGATGATGAGCTATCATTGGCTCTTTGGCGGCACGGTCGTCGGGTTCGCGTTCTCGGCGCTGCTGATCCTCGGCACCGCCTTGCCTGCACGCAAACCGGTCAGGGACCGGCCCTTTCGCGCACGGCTGACCCGGGGGATTCATATCTATCTGGCAACACCGCGCTTGCGTGGTTTGCTGGCGTTGAACCTCACCGCCGCTGCGGCGGGTGCCTTTGTCATCGTCAATACCGTCGTTGTCGTGCGCAGCGGTTTTGGCGGTACCGACCGCGATGTGGCCATCGCGCTTGCGTGTTTCGGGGCCGGATCGATGATCGCCGCCCTTGCCTTGCCCGCCTTGCTCAAACGCCTCAGCGACCGGCCTGTGATGCTTTTTGGCGCGGCCCTCCTGTGTGTTCTGATGATCGGACAAGCCTTCATCACCCCTGTCTGGCCCGTCTTGCTGCTCCTCTGGGCGCTCACCGGCATCGGTTATGCGACAACACTGACCCCCCAAGGCCGCCTGCTGCGCCGCTCTGCCCATGCCGAAGACCGGCCTGCGGTGTTTACCGCGCAATTCGCGCTGTCCCACGCCTGCTGGCTGGTCACCTATCCGCTGGCAGGGCAAGCGATGACGGCGTGGGGCATGGGGCCGACACTTGGAATTCTGGGGGTCGCGGGGACCACCGGCGTGCTCTTGGCGCTCCGGCTCTGGCCCGAGGGCGATCCGGTCGTGATTCCCCATCGCCATGACGATCTGCCTCCCGATCACCCTCATTTGGAAAAACACGGTCGCACCCACGCCCATGCCTTTGTCATTGACGATGAACACCACGCTTGGCCGACAAACGGCTAGGCTTTGCACAAGTATCGCACCGCGCGCGCAAACACCCGATTGACCCCGCACAAAGGATCAAGCATAGCCGCCCCATGCTCAAGATTTCAGATATCACCTATTCCGTCGATGGCCGCACGTTGGTCGAACATGCGACAGTCACCATTCCCACCGGCCATAAGGTCGGCCTTGTAGGGCGCAACGGCTCCGGCAAGACGACGCTCTTCCGGGTCATCCGCGGAGAGATGGTGCTGGACACGGGCACTGTGAACATCCCCAAGGGCTGGAAGATCGGCGGCGTCAGCCAAGAGGTGCCGGGCAACGAGGTCTCGCTGATCAACACCGTTCTGCGCGCGGATACCGAACGCGAGGCACTGCTGGCCGAGGCTGAAACCGCCACCGAGCCTGCCCGCATCGCCGAAGTACAGACACGGCTTGCCGATATCGAGGCATGGTCCGCCGAAGCGCGCGCCGCCACCATCCTGCGCGGTCTGGGGTTCAACCACGAAGAACAGCAAATGCCCTGCTCTGCTTTTTCAGGCGGATGGCGGATGCGCGTGGCGCTGGCGGCGGTCCTGTTCAGTGAACCTGACCTGCTGCTGCTGGACGAACCGACCAACTACCTCGACCTCGAAGGTGCGCTCTGGCTGGAAGCCTATTTGGTCAAGTACCCCCACACCGTGCTGATCGTCAGCCACGACCGCGAACTGCTGAACCGGTCGGTCGGGGGTATCCTGCATCTCGAAGACAAGGGGCTGATCTATTATACCGGCACCTACGACACCTTCGCCAAGCAACGCGCCGCGAACCGTGCCGTGCAAGCCGCCGCCGCCAAAAAGCAGGGTGCGCAACGCGCACATTTGCAGGCCTTCGTCGACCGCTTCAAAGCCAAGGCATCCAAGGCCAAGCAGGCCCAATCCCGCGTCAAGATGCTGGAAAAAATGGAAACCATCCGCGCCCCCGAAGACGCCGCGCGCACCGTTTTCACCTTTCCCGAACCCGAAGAGCTTTCGCCCCCCATCATCGCCACCGAAGGCGCGGCTGTGGGGTATGGCAATAATATCGTCCTGCACGACCTGAACCTGCGCATCGACCAGGACGACCGCATCGCACTTTTGGGCCGCAACGGCGAGGGCAAGTCCACCCTGTCGAAAATGCTGTCAGACCGCCTGCCCGTCGCACGCGGCAAGATGGTGACATCGAACAAACTGCGGATCGGCTTTTTTGCGCAGCATCAGGTCGACGAACTCAGGATCGAGGAAACCCCGCTCGACCATTTGTTCCGCGAACGGCCCAACGAAGGCCAGGCCAAGCTGCGCGCGCGGCTGGCCGGTTTCGGCCTTGGTGCAGATCAGGCCGACACGCCCGTGGGCCGGCTTTCGGGCGGGCAGAAAGCCCGCCTGTCGCTGCTGCTGGCCACGCTGCCCGCGCCGCACCTGCTGATCCTTGACGAGCCGACCAACCACCTCGATATCGAAAGCCGCGAAGCATTGGTCGAAGCCCTCACCGCCTATTCCGGCGCAGTCATCTTGGTCAGTCACGACATGCACCTGCTCAGCATGGTCGCCGACAGACTGTGGCTGGTCAAAGACGGGCATGTGACACCCTACGACGATGACTTGCAAGCCTACCGCAAAATGCTGCTGACACCTGAAAAACCGCGCGAAAAAGATAAACCGGCGCCGACCAAAGCCGCCAAACCCACGCGCGAGGCCGTCATGGCACTGCGTTCCGACCTGCGCAAAAACGAAGAGCGGGTCAAGAAAATCAACGAAATGCGCGACAAGCTTGCCAAGAAACTCGCTGATCCGGCCCTTTACGAGGACGGCAAGGCGGGTGAACTCGCCACATGGAACAAGAAATACGCCGAAGTCATGGACGGTCTGGAACGGGCCGAAGCCATGTGGATGGCCGCCCTTGAAAAGCTGGAAAAGGCCGAAAAAGGCTAATCATCTTGCCAACAAACACCCCCGCCGAAAGCATCCGGAGCTTGCGCTAAAGCGCCAGCTTCTGTCAGACAGGACATCATGACCGAACTTCCTGCCCTGATCACCGCGTTTACCACGCTGTTCATCATCATCGACCCGCCGGGGCTGGCGCCCGTGTTCATCGCGCTCACCCAAGGGATGACGGTAGCGCACCGGCGGGCTATCGCGATCAGGGCGTTCCTTGTGGCCGCAACGCTGATGATGGTCTTTCTTTTTCTGGGCGAGGCCGTACTCGGCTTTATCGGCATCTCGATGGATGCCTTCCGCATCGCTGGCGGTATCCTGCTGTTTCTGACCGCGCTCGACATGCTGTTCCAGCGCAGGCAGGCGCGGCGTGAAGACAACGCCGCCGAAGGACAGGCAGAACACCACGATGATCCCTCCGTGTTCCCGCTCGCCCTGCCGCTCATCGTCGGCCCCGGTGCGATCACCACGGTGATCCTGCTGGCAGGTCAGGCCGAAGGGGTGACGGACCTTGCCGCGGTTGCAGGTGTCGTCATTGCGGTGCTGCTGATCGTCTTTCTGGCCTTTCTCGCCTCACCCGCGATCGAACGCGCCTTGGGCAAGACCGGACTGAACATCGTGACCCGCGTGCTGGGCATGCTGCTGGCTGCATTAGCCGTACAGTTCGTGCTGGACGGCCTGAGGGGTTTCGGCATCGGCGCATAATGCCTATATCACTGCAATGAGCACAGACCAAATCATGCAACTGACCTATCTGGTCCTGCTGGCTGCAGCCATCGGCGGCGCTGCCATTGTCGCGGGGCGCGGCAATATGGGCAAGATGGCACAGCAGGCGGCGATCTGGGTGCTGATCTTTGTGGGCATCATCGGTGCCTATGGACTGTGGGAGGACATCAGCAACGATGTGAACCCGCGTCAGGCAATCATCGACGACAGCACCGTCGCGGCCCCGCGCGGCAATGACGGGCACTATCATCTGACGCTTGATATCAACGGCGCCGCAATCGACTTTGTCGTCGATACCGGCGCCAGTCAGGTCGTCCTGTCCCAGCAAGACGCGGCGCGGATCGGCATTGATCCCGCGTCGCTCAACTTCTCGGGCATGGCCAATACCGCAAACGGTGTCGTCCGCACCGCACCGGTCATGCTGGAAAGGGTCGTTCTGGGCGGCATCACCGACCGCAATATTCCTGCGGTCGTGAACGGCGGCGCGATGGACGCATCCTTGCTGGGCATGACCTATCTGGGGCTTTACGACCGGATCGAGATTGCCGACGGGCAGTTGGTACTCAGCCGATGATCCGCGCGCTCGCCATTTTACTGCTTCTTTGCGCCTGCGCCCCGCAGCCATCCGCGCTGCCCGAAGACTTCGACGCAAGCTTTCAATTCTAGCGGCACCGCCCGCTTCTACTTCTCGGCCTTCTTGGTCCAGCGCCCGTCCGCTTGCGCCCAGTATTGCGCCGCGCAGCCCGCATCCGTCAGCATCTTCCATTGACCGCGTGCGACCTGCAGCGCGGCATCGTCATGGCCGTCAAACAGGATACAGGTCCGTTCCAGCGTGCTGACCTCCGCAGCGCTCACCTCTGCGCCGCCAACACTCATCACGCAGGCAAACCCGTCGCTGTGTCCATCTCCCAACAGCACCGGCTGATCGGCGTCATGCGGCCCACCGGCCATGCCATGGGGCAGAAACTGATCGTCAGCGCCCTGCCACAGCACATCATCCAGCCGCTTCAACAAAGCATCCTCGCGGCCCCGCACCAATATCCGCCACCCTGCGGCACGCGCCTTGCCGATCAGCATCGGCAAGGTCGCCTCCAGCGGGTTCTCCGTCAGATGATAGAAAAAAACTGCACCCATCACATGCTTCCCGATTTGTCGCGCATCAATGCCATGCTTCTCATGTTTGCAAATACCTTCGGGGGGCCCGGCACGGGCGGGGGCAGACAGCCCCCTCTGCCCTCTCCGGTTTTAAGCTTCGTATTTATCCGCGATCAGACGGTTCAGCGCCATCACACCCCACCCCGTCGCACCCGCAGGCGCAAGGCCCGTTTCCTTCTTCATACTCGCCGTGCCCGCGATATCGATATGCGCCCATGGCACATCCGCCTTCACGAACCGCTGCAGGAACTGCGCCGCCGTGATCGACCCCGCCATGCGCCCGCCGACATTCTTCATATCGGCAATCCGCGATTTCAGCAGATCGTCATAGGCAGGGCCCATCGGCATGCGCCACGCGCCTTCACCCTCGGATTTGGCAGCCTTCAGGAACGCATCGCTCAATTCATCGGAATTGGAAAACAACCCCGCGTTCTCGTGCCCCAGCGCCACAAGGATCGCCCCAGTCAGCGTGGCCAGATTGATCATGCCCACCGGTTTGAAACGTTCCTGCGCATACCACATCACATCTGCCAGCACCAAACGGCCTTCGGCGTCGGTGTTGATGATTTCGATGGTGTCACCCTTCATGGATTTTACCACATCGCCCGGACGCGTCGCGGTGCCCGAAGGCATGTTCTCGACCAGCCCGACAAGCCCCACGACATTGGCGCGCGCCTTGCGCAGCGCCAGCGTACGCATCACACCGGCCACAACGCCCGCACCGCCCATATCCATCGTCATGTCTTCCATGCCACCCGCAGGCTTCAGGCTGATGCCGCCCGTGTCAAAGACAACGCCCTTGCCCACAAGCGCAAAGGGCGCTTCCTGGCCGCCGCCGTTCCATGACATGACCACCACCTTAGAGGGGCTGTCAGAGCCTTGCCCGACACTCAGCAGGGTCCGCATGCCCAGTTTGGCCAGCGCGTCCTCTTCGAGGATCTCAACCTCCAGCCCCAGTTCCTGCATGGCGGCCAGACGTGCCGCAAAATCATCCGTGGTGAGCACATTCGCAGGTTCGTTGGTCAGGTCGCGGGTGAAAAAGACACCTTCGGCGATCGCCGCCATGGGTGCTGCCGACTTTGCAACCGCTTCGGGATTGGACACCATGAAGGTCACACCACCCGCAGCCTTGCCGTTCGCGGTCTTGTGGGCATCGAATTTATACCCCCGCAACGCAAGCCCGAGCGCGATTTCATCCGCCCGCGCAATTGTACCGGCCAAAATCAACAGGTCCTTGCCGTCCTGTGCCTTGGCCAGTTGCGCCCCTGCCTTGCGCGCCTCCTCGCTGCCAGGGCGGCGCCCCAGCTTGACGACGCAGACAGCCTCTGCCGCCATACCGCCGGGAAACCCCAGAGACGTCACGTCGCCTGCGTCCATCTTCTCGAACGCGGCACTGTCCAGAAACCGGGCCAGTGCTTTGCGTGTCAGCGTATTCACCTTGCGCGCACCAGCGTCCAGTTTGCCGTCTTCATCGACAAAAACCACCACCTTGCCCGTGGCATCGGCCACCTGATCGAGGTCGACATCTTTAAACTGGATTTCGGCAGGTGTGGTCATGATGGCTCCTGTTGGCATGTTTGGCTTTGCCGCGATACCTAGCCCGCGCCCGCCGCATTGACCAGATAGCTGTTCAATCCGCCGCAGGGTTAGGTTAGCTTGGCATCAAAGAAACCCGCAGGCACCGCAAAGGACATCCCGTTGGCGCGATTGGACAGATATATGTTGTCGCAGCTATTGGCGTTGTTCGGATTCTTCAGCCTTGTGCTGATCCTGATCTACTGGATCAACCGTGCGGTCGTCTTGTTTGACCAGTTGATCGCGGACGGGCAGTCGGCAGGCGTGTTTCTGGAGTTCACAGCCCTTTCGCTGCCATCGGTCATGCGGTTGGCGCTGCCGTTGGCGGCCTTTGCCGCTGCGGTCTATGTCACCAACCGCATGTCGACCGAATCGGAACTGACCGTGGTAAAGGCCACCGGCTATTCGCCTTTCCGCATCGCGCGACCGGTCTTGTATTTCGGCATGATTGTCGGGCTGATGATGTCGGCCCTGATGCATTTTCTGGTCCCGATAAGCAGCTCACGCCTTGACATGCGCGAGGCCCAAATCGCGCAGAACATCACCGCCCGTCTTTTGACCGAAGGGCAGTTTCTGGAGCCCGTCAACGGGGTCACATTCTATATCCGCGAAATCACCCCGACCGGTGAACTGCTGGACATATTCCTGTCTGACACCCGCTCAGAGACCGAACAGGTCATTTACACGGCCTCGCAGGCCTTTCTGGTCCGCGACGACGACACAACGCAGCTTGTCATGATTGACGGCATGGTCCAGACCCTGCGCGGCGAAAACCAGCGGCTTTTTACCACGCGGTTCAAGGATTTCGCCTACAACATCAGCAACCTGATCGGCGAGACGCGGATACAGGGCCGCAGGGATTCGCATCTTTTCACATGGGAATTGCTTAATCCGACGCCAGAACTGGCGGCCGAAACAGGGCGCAGTGCCGCCAGCCTGATTGCACGCGGGCATGACCGCTTCAGCCAGTCCATTCTGGGCGTTGTCGCGGCGCTGTTGGGTTTTTCTGCGCTCATGGTGGGCAGCTACAGCCGTTTCGGTGTCTGGAAACAAATCATCGGGGCCATCTTCCTGATCATCGTGGTCAAGGCCGTCGAAACAACAGGTCTGCGCCTTGCCCGTAGTGATCCGCAACTTTGGATCGTGGCCTATCTGCAAAGCGCCGTGGGTTTTGCGATGATCTGGTTTCTGCTGTTCTGGGCAGGCCGCCCCTATCTTTTCAAGCGGCGGCCGAAAGACCCCAAAGAGGTGCCGGCGTCATGATCCTGCACCGCTATTTCGCCAGTCGTTTCTTTCGCACCTTCATGGGGGTCGCAGTTGTCTTTTTTCTGATCATGCTTTCCGTCGATCTGCTCGATCAGCTGCGCCGGTTTGCAAGTGCGGATGCCACCTTCGGCGATCTGCTCGTGCTGAGCCTTCTCAACATTCCTAAGGCATATTATGCGATCCTGCCACTGATTATGATCCTTGCCACGATCGCCCTTTTCATCAGCCTGGCGCGGTCGTCGGAATTGGTGGTGACGCGGGCGGCAGGCCGGTCCGCGCTGAACTCGCTTCTGGCACCGCTGGCCGTTGCCCTGCTGATAGGGGTTTTCGCGGTTGGCGTGCTGAACCCCATTGTTGCAAGCACATCAAAGGAATTCGAATCCCGCAGCGATGCCCTGAGGGGCGACAGCTCTGTTCTTTCAATCGGCTCGTCCGGGCTTTGGCTGCGGCAAGGCACCGCTGCGGGGCAAACCGTGATCCGCGCGCAAAGCGCCAATCTGGACGGAACCCTGCTGACCGACGTGACCTTCCTGACCTTCGATCCCGATGGCACCCCCAGCACACGGGTCAATGCGGCATCGGCGGAACTTGTCACTGGCGCATGGGTTTTGCGGGACGCAAAGTCGTGGCAGCTTGCGGGTGTCACGACGCCCGAAGCAAACGCGCTTTTTCAGCCAGAGCTGACGATCCAGTCCACACTGACGCCCGACCAGATCCGCGACAGCTTTGGCACGCCCTCATCCATTCCGATCTGGGAATTGCCCAGCTTCATCGACCGGTTGCAAACAGCCGGATTTTCGGCGCAGCGCCATCTGGTCTGGTTTCACACCGAACTTGCGACGCCGGTCTTTCTGGTCTCCATGGTGCTGATCGGGGCCAGTTTCACCCTGCGCCACCAACGCGGCGGGCGCACAGGGCTGATGGTGATGTTCGCGATACTTCTGGCCTTCGTGATCTATTTCATTCGCAATTTCGCACAAGTGCTTGGTGAAAACGGCCAGCTTCCGGTGCTTTTGGCCGCTTGGGCGCCACCTTTGGCCGCGATCGGTATTTCGATGGGCTTCCTGCTGCACAACGAGGACGGATGATGCGGATTGCGTTGCTGATCATCCTTATGTGCTTTCCGGCACTTGCCGCTGCACAAAACGCGGCCACGCTGGTGGCGGACCGCGTTGAGCTGAACGGCCAGGACCAGCTCATCGCCAGTGGCAATATCGAAGTGCTGTTCGAAGGCAGCCGCCTGACTGCCAGCCAGATCATCTTTGACCAACCCAGCGACACGCTGCGCATCGTCGGCCCGATATTCATCCAGTCCAGCGATGGCACGGTGCTGACAGCCGACAGCGCCACGCTGGACCCGCGGCTTGAAAACGGCATTTTACAGGGCGCCCGCATCGTTCTGGATCAGCAGTTGCAACTGGCCGCCAATCAGATCGACCGGCGCGAGGGACGCTTTTCGCAACTCTACAAGACCGCTGCCACATCCTGCCGCGTCTGTGGTACGCGACCGCCGCTTTGGGAAATCAGGGCGGAACGCGTGATCCATGACGCGCAGGAACAGCAAATCTACTTTCGCAACGCGACATTCCGTGTGCGCGGTGTCCCTGTCTTCTGGTTGCCCCGGATGCGGCTACCCGATCCCGCGCTGGCGCGGTCGACCGGCCTGCTTGTCCCCGCGCAGCGCAATACCACGCAGTTGGGGTTCGGGCTCAAGCTGCCCTATTTCATCACGCTGGGGGACCACCGCGACATCACCGTGACACCCTATCTTGCGCAAGAAACGACAACGCTCGAATTGCGGTACCGACAGGCGTTCGCGACAGGCCGGATCACCGTGGAAGGTGCCGTCAGCGATGACACGCTGGTCAGCGCCAACAGATCATACCTCTTTGCCGACGGACGTTTCGATCTGAGCGACAACTACCAGCTGATCTTCGATCTCGAAACGGTCAGCGACAGGGCCTATCTGCTGGATTACGACTATGCCGACAAAGACAGGCTGGACAGCGCGATCAAGCTGCTCAAGGTCACCGATACCTCACTCTACGAAGCACGGCTGACCTACTACCAGACACTGCGCGACGACGAAACGAACGCGTCGCTGCCACCACTGATTGCGGACCTGACCTATGAAGCCAGCCATGCGCCCGCTTTCGGGGGCCTTCTGCGCTATGGAACTCGCATTGATCTGGCCTACCGCACCAGCGATACCGATGGCGACGTCGGGCGTGATGTCGGCAGCATGGGGGCCAGCGGAACCTGGACCGAAAGCTGGCAGTTGCCCTACGGACTGGTCGCGGATGCGCGGATGGGCCTGCGCGCCGATCTTTATTTTGTGGATGATGACAGCGCCTTTGCACAAGAAGACCTGCGCGTCGCCCCCGATGCGGGGCTGACCCTGCGCTGGCCGCTTGCGCGCCTTGGCTCCGGCGGAGCATCACATCTGCTGGAACCTGTCGTCAGCCTCAGCTGGTCCGACAGTTATGGCGGGACACCGCCCAACGAAGACAGCCTGCGCACAGAACTGGATCGGGGGAACCTGACAGCCACCTCCCGCTTTGCCGGTGAAGACCGGGTCGAAACGGGAATGCAGGCCGCAGCAGGCCTGACATGGACCCGCTTTGGCGCGCGCGGCCTGACATCCACGCTCAGCTTCGGGCGGGTTTTCCGGGAAAATGCGCAGGACGGTTTTACGGCAACCTCGGGTCTTGACGGGCGGCGATCAGACTGGCTCGTTGCAGGACAGGTGACAGCCCCGGGCGGTTTCCTGCTCGACGCGCGCAGCCTTTGGGACGACAACGCCGGGCTGACTGTGGCAGACAGCCGCGTGGCATGGCGAAACGATTGGGTGTCGCTGGGTGCCAACTACATCTGGCTGGGGCCGGACGCAGACGAGAACCGCAGCGAAACCATATCGGAATGGACGGTAGACGCTGCCTTTGTACTCAGCAACGCATGGACCTTCGAACTCGACGGGCGCTATGACGTGGCAGCCGACCGTGCGGTGCGTGGGGGCGTCGGCCTGGAGTGGCAAAACGAATGTGTGACCGTGAACGTTTCGGCCTCGCGCCGCTTTACCTCTTCCAGTACGGTTGATCCGACGACAACATTTGGGATAAGCGGCTCTATCGGGAGCTTCTCTACCGGAGGCTCCGCTACGGGATGCGGAAATTGAGACGAATGATGGGTATTGGGATGCGTAAAGGTTGGATTTTCGGTGTGGTTGCGGCCCTTTGCTTGGCGTTGGGCTTGCCTTCAAGCATGGTCGCCCAAGGCCAGTTGACGCCCGTCATCACAGTCAATGACCGCGTCATCACGCAATACGAACTTACCCAGCGCGCCCGCCTGCTCGAGGTATTCCGCACCCCCGGTGATCTGGACAAGGCAGCCCGTGAGGGCCTGATCGAAGATCGGCTGAAGCAGCAGGAAATGGCCCGTTTCGGTCTTGCAGTACCCCAAGAGGCCCTGCAGCAAGCCTTGGAAGATTTCGCCGCGCGCGCCAACCTGTCCCTGCCGCAGTTTACCCAAGTGCTCGCACAGAACGGCGTCGACTTTGCAACGCTAAGCGATTTCGTCGAAGTCGGCATTCTCTGGCGCGATTTCATCCGGTCGCGCTTCAACCGTCAGGTCACCATCACAGAGGCCGACATCGAACGCGCCATCGCGCAGCGCGGGAATACCGTTTCACAGCTTGAGGTGCTTTTGAACGAAATCATCATCGCCGCCCCGCCAGAGCGCGCGGCCGCGGCACGCAATGCTGCCGATCAAATCTCGCGGATGCGCTCTTTCGCCGAATTCGAAGCGGCAGCGCGTCAGGTGTCGGCACTGCCCTCGCGTGAGGATGGCGGACGGCTTGGCTGGCTGCCGATTGATAACTACCCCCCGCAACTGCGCGGTGTGATCCTTGATTTGCAACCCGGTGAAGTGACGGAACCCATTGAAATTCCCAACGGGATCGCCCTGTTCCAGCTGCGCGGCAAGCGTGAGGCGGTGCAGGCATCGCAAGCACCGCTGAGCATTGAATATGCCGCCTATTACATTCCGGGCGGCAAAACCGAAGCCGGATTGCGCCAAGCCGCCGAGGTACGCGATCAGGTCGACACCTGTGACGATCTCTATGGTGTCGCGCGCAACCAACCCGCCGAGATGCTGGACCGCCTGACAGAAAGCCCGTCAGCAATTCCTGACGAGGTCGCACTTGAACTGGCCCGCCTCGATCCCGGTGAAGTGTCCTACAACCTGACCCGCGACAACGGGCAAACGCTTGTTTTCCTGATGCTCTGCGCGCGCAATACCGCCGGTGCAGACGCGATCGATCCTGACGCCGTGCGCGGCCAGATCCGCAGCCAGCGCCTGACCGCCCTTGCCGATGCGCTGTTGGAAGACCTGCGGGCCTCTGCCGTGATCCGCCCCTGATGAAGCCCATCGCGATCAGTTGCGGCGAACCTGCGGGGATCGGGCCCGAAATCGCTGTTGCTGCATGGCAGGCCCTGAAAGGCGAAATACCGCTTTTATGGCTGGGTGATCCGCAGCATCTACCCGCGGGCACAGCCGTTCACGCAGCCACCGATCCTGCCGATATCCACCCGTTCAAGATGACCGTCCTTGCGCGCGATTTCGGCAGCCCCGCGAACCCCGGGCAACCGGACCCCACACATGCCAGCGGCGTGATTTCAGCCATCGCCGATGCGGTCGCACTGGTGCAATCGGGTGCTGCGCGCGCGCTCTGCACCGCGCCTATTCACAAGGCGGCGCTGATCGACGGCGCGGATTTCGCCTATCCGGGTCACACCGAATATCTGGCGGCTTTGGCGGGAACGGATCAGGTGGTCATGATGCTGGCCTGCGATGCGCTGCGGGTGGTGCCGACAACGATCCATATCCCCCTCGCGGCCGTGCCCGATACCCTGACAGCCAGCCTTCTGACCGACACGATGCTGATCACCCACGCCGCCCTGCGCCGTGATTTCGGCATCGCAAAACCACGCATCGCCGTGTCCGGCCTGAACCCGCACGCAGGCGAAAACGGCAAGATCGGTCGCGAAGAAATCGAGATGATCATCCCTGTCCTTGATGCGCTGCGCGCGCAGGGTATGGATATCACCGGACCGCTTTCTGCCGATACGATGTTCCACGCAGGCGCACGCAAGAATTATGATGTCGCCGTCTGCATGTACCACGATCAGGCCCTGATCCCGATCAAGACGCTGGATTTCTCGGGCGGGGTGAATGTCACGCTGGGCCTGCCCTTTATCCGCACGTCGCCCGATCATGGCACAGCCTTTGATATCGCAGGCAAAGGCATGGCAGATGCAACGTCGATGATCGCCGCCATCCGCATGGCCGCACAGATGGCCGATGCCCGTGATTGATGACCTGCCGCCCCTGCGCGAGGTCATCGCGACCCATGATCTGGCCGCCAAGAAATCGCTTGGCCAGAACTTCCTGCTGGACCTCAATCTCACAGCCAAGATCGCACGGCTTGCGGGCGATGTGTCGGGCGCTGACGTGCTTGAAATCGGGCCCGGCCCCGGCGGGCTGACGCGCGGATTGCTGGCCGAAGGGGCGCGCCGCGTGCTGGCCATCGAAAAAGACCCCCGCTGCCTGCCTGCCTTGGCCGAAATTTCTGCGGCCTATCCCGGCAGGTTGAAGGTGATCAACGGTGATGCGCTGGCCGTGAACCCGCTTGAGCACCTCGCTGCGCCGATCAAGATCGCAGCCAACCTGCCCTATAATGTCGGCACCGAATTACTGGTGCGCTGGCTGACGCCACCGGAATGGCCACCGTTCTGGAAAAGCCTGACTCTGATGTTCCAGCGCGAGGTCGCCCAACGGATCGTGGCCGCACCGGGCAGCAAGGCCTACGGGCGGCTGGCCCTGCTGGCCCAATGGCGCACCGATGCGAAAATCGTCATGGAACTGCCACCCGAAGCCTTCAGCCCGCCGCCCAAGGTCAATTCGGCCGTCGTGCATCTGACAGCCCTGCCCGCACCACGCTATCCCGCCGATCCGGGAACGCTGAA
Source organism: Yoonia sp. (assembly GCF_046498525.1). GTDB lineage: Bacteria > Pseudomonadota > Alphaproteobacteria > Rhodobacterales > Rhodobacteraceae > Yoonia. Next base: position 4,217 of record NZ_JAWOAN010000066.1, on the reverse strand, counting down.
CAAAGTCGTCGCTGCGGCCTTCAACCAGCGCCGCAAGATGCTGCGCTCCGCGCTCAAATCGGTCAGCCCCGATATCGAAGACCACCTGAACGCCGTCGGCATCAAACCGACAGAACGCGCCGAACAGGTCGACCTCGAGGCGTTTTGCGCACTCGCACGCCAGCTCGACGCTGGCTAACCTGAACCACAAACAAAAAGCCCTCCGAAATCGGAGGGCTTTGGTTTATTCGGCAGCTTCTGACGTGTTGCCCTCATCAGAGCTGGCACGCGGCTTGCGGGGCGCACGCGGCTTGCGCGGGCGCTTGGGCTTTTCTTCCGGCGTTTCGACCAATCCACTGTCCTGCTCGGCCTCTTGCACCTCGGGTTGTTCAGTGCTGGGCGGCTCATTTGACACGGCCTCTTGCGCTTTCAGGCGGTCCTGACGCTCACGGTCACGCTCGGCTTGCCGTTGGCGGTTCTGCTCTTCCTGCTCTTCGCGCTTGGAATCGACCTCGCGCTGCGCTTCGGCAAGCAACCGCGTGTAGTGCTCGGCGTGTTGGGCAAAGCTTTCCGCATCCACACGGTCGCCAGACAAAAAGGCGTCACGGTGAAGCTGGTTGTATTTCTCAATAATTTGCTGCGGGGTGCCGCGCACCTTTCCATCCGGACCGGAGCTTTCAAAAACCCGGTTAATGATGTTACCGCCCGATGGCCGGTTATTGCGGCTTTTGTTCCGCGACCGTGACTTCGTTGATCTCATAGATTTGCTTTCAAGCCTTTGGCTGTCGTTGCGCTGGGCCATGTCGCGCCTTATGCGCGTCTTGAAAATCTGGCCTTGCGATGTTTTGGCGACTTATCGGGGGGAGGTCAGTGTTGAGCCTCGCCCCATCCGATAAAACATGGATAAGCATGTGGACGAGGTCAGACAAGACCAAATTACGAAAAAATAGCTATTTCGTCTCAAAGCGTGGCGTTTCCTATTCAAAACCGGCTATTTGCCCTGTTACGACACGATCTCGACCATCAAGGTCGGGAATCACAAACACATCGCCAAAACCCTCAGCCGCCATCAGACCGCAAACGGCATGGCCCTGCGTCGCCCCGATCTCGCAGATCAGCCGACCACCGGGAACAAGCGCATGACGGGCTTGCGCAATGATCGTCCGGTATGCCGACAACCCGTCGGCCCCGTCCGTCAGCGCCATGCGCGGTTCCCACTCGCGCACGTCACGCGAAAGGCCCGCCATTTCCTCTGCCGCGATATAGGGCGGATTGGCCACGATCAGATCAAACGACGGTCTGATCGCCGCCATCCAGTCGCTTTGCACGAAGGTCGCCCTGTCATCGACACCGTGCCGTTGCGCATTGCGCAACGCGACCGCAAGCGCCGCCGGCGACGCATCACCACCGACCCCGACAGCTTGGGCGTTTTCCGCAAGCAGGGTCACCAGAATACACCCCGACCCCGTCCCAAGATCAAGGACCCGTGTGAACGGGACCCGCAGCGCCGCTTCGATCAGTGTTTCGGTCTCGGGGCGGGGGTCAAGCACATCCTTGGTCACCTCGAAGGTGCGACCATAAAATTCACGTGTCCCCACCAGATGCGAGACTGGTTCGAACTGTGAACGCCGCGCGATAAGCCTTTGAAAGCGCGCGGAAACGTCCTCGGAAACAGGTTCGGGCAGGATCAATGTCAACCGGCTGGAAGCAACCCCTGCTGCAAAGGCGAAAAGCTTGCGGGCATCGCGGGCCGCATCAGGAACACCTGCCCTTTTCAACTGCCCCGTCGCCGCAGCCAACAACTGGCTGCCGGTGACAGTCTGGCTCATGCGCCCATCTCGGCCAGTAGCGTGGCCTGTGCATCGGACTGCAAGGCGCTGATCACCTCGTCCAGATCGCCCTGCATCACTTGGCCCAGCGAATAAAGCGTCAGGTTGATCCGGTGATCTGTCATGCGCCCTTGGGGGAAATTATAGGTGCGGATGCGTTCAGACCGGTCGCCCGATCCGACCTGCGATTTCCGGTCTGCTGACCGCTCGCTGTCCACCCGCTGGCGTTCCAGATCGAAAAGCCGCGTTTTCAAAACCTGCATCGCGATCTCGCGGTTGCGGTGCTGGGATTTTTCGGAACTGACAACGATAATCCCCGTCGGTTCGTGCAAGATCCGCACCGCAGAATCGGTCGTGTTCACGTGCTGGCCACCGGATCCCGACGCGCGCATCGTATCAATGCGGATGTCCCCCGGATTGATCTCGATATCCACGTCTTCGGCTTCGGGCAGTACGGCAACCGTCGCAGCCGAAGTATGGATACGCCCGCCGCTTTCGGTTTCCGGCACACGCTGGACGCGGTGAACACCGCTTTCATACTTCATCTTGGCAAAGACGCCATCACCGACAACCCGTGCGACCACTTCTTTGACGCCGCCCAACTCGCTCAGGCTTTCTTCCAAAATCTCGAAGCGCCATCCCTGCTTTTCGGCATAGCGCTGGTACATGCGCAACAGATCGGCGGCAAAAAGCCCTGCCTCATCCCCGCCCGTCCCCGGTCTGATCTCCAACAGCGCGGGTCGCGCATCGGCGGAATCCTTTGGCAAGAGCGCAAGCTGCACATCATGCTCGGATGCTGCCAGGGCTGCCTTCAGCTCCGGCAATTCCGCCTCTGCAAGTTCCCTCAACTCCGGATCGTCCAGCATCGCCTCGGCATCGGCAATCTGGCTGAGAAGGTTCTTATAGGCGGTGACGGTTTCCACCACAGGGCGCAGGTCAGCGTATTCCTTGCCCAAGGCGGCAATGTCGTTGCTTGCGCTGCCATCGGACATTTTCGCCTCCAGAAACTGGAAGCGGTCAATCAGTTGTTCAATGCGTTCAGATGCGATCATGAGGCATGCAAGTGGCCGATCAAAGCGGCTCGGTCAAGGGGCCAAGCGTTTCCAGCCACCCTTCGATGCGCGCCCTGTTCACGCCCATATCGGAACCGCCAAAGCGCAAACGGCCATAGATCACCAAAAGATCACCCTGCACAGCAACGGTCGTATGGTCTGGAAACCCCCAGAAAAGCGAACGGGTCTGGAAAGTCAGCATACCTTCCGTGACACTTCCTGCCAGCAACGTCGTGCGCGGCGTGGCCAAAGCGCGTTGCTCGACCGCCATCAACACCTCTGACGCGGGCGCTGTGATCCGGCGCACAGCACGGAAACCGCCGTCTTCCGGAAAGTCGCCCGGCTCTGCCACGTCAGGCGTCTGGTGCCATTTCGCCGTATCAGTCGGCGCAAGCCGGACATAGGCCATCAGACCAAGGATCAGCACCACAAGGATGATCAAAATGCGCAAAAGGGTCTCCATCTGTGAATTGCAAAGTGTACGTACAGCTTCTGTACGCCATATGTACGCTATCTGTACGGCACCCCGGGCAGGATCGAGAGCATCTCGAACATCAGGTTCGCCCCGGTCAGCGCGGTATTGCCGGACGTATCATAGGGCGGTGATACCTCGACCAGATCGCAGCCCACGATATTCAGCCCCCGCAAACCGCGGATCAGTTCCATCGCCTGCGGCGTGGTCAACCCGCCGATTTCCGGTGTGCCGGTGCCGGGGGCATAAGCGGGATCAAGGCTGTCGATATCATAGCTGATATAACATGGCTGGTCGCCGATTTTCGCATTTATTTCAGCAGCTAAAGGTGAAAGCGACTTATGCCAAAGGTCAGGCGCAAGATACTGGTTGAACCCCCATCCTGCGGCCTCGGTAAAGTCATCAGCGGTATATCCCGTGCCACGCAAACCGATCTGGAACACCTTGTCCGGCGTGATAAGCTTTTCTTCATACGCACGGCGGAAAACAGTGCCATGGGTCTCGCGCTCACCGAACATATCCTCATTCACGTCGGCATGGGCATCGACATGCACCAGCGCCACCGGCCCATGCTTTTGTGCAACCGCGCGCAAGACCGGAAGCGTCAGTGTATGATCGCCCCCAAGGGTCATCGGGATAAAATCATGCTTGAGGTGTGTCGCGTAGGTTTCTGTAATCAAACGAATACTTTCACTAAGGGAAAAAGTATTGATCGCCACATCCCCAAGGTCCGCACATTGCAGCGCGTCAAAGGGCGCAGCACCTGTCTGGAGGTTATAGGGCCGGATCATCGCGGATTGCTCGCGCAGTTGTTTCGGCCCCATCCGTGTGCCTGACCGCCACGAGGTGCCGATATCCATCGGGATACCGATAAACCCCACATCA
>NZ_JAWOAN010000032.1:0-18803 GCF_046498525.1 Yoonia sp. | reverse complement strand
CGCGTTAGCATCGCGCCTACTCCTGTTACTCATTATTCGAACGACATTTACACAGCAGGTCTGGTTGGGACTGTGTGAAACATCTCAACCGTGTCCTTCTTTATAGGCAGAAAATTGCCACAAATAGTAATATTCTTCAAGAACAAACCGGCAATAAGCTGCATAAATTTGCACAATTCAGACAATATCTTGCCATTGTTGCGTAATCGGGGACTGCAATTCACCCAGACTTCATTTTCGATTTAGAGTTCGTTTACCAAGGCATAGCCCAGCATGGGGTCTTGGCGCAGCGAGCCCGAATCAAACCCCATCGTCCACAGCCAGTCTGACTGCAATGACCAGACCAGTGCGTCCTTCCCCTTGCAGCCCCGCGCTTTATATTGCATCCCCGAACAAAAGATTGATTGATTACGAAAAGGCGCAAAAGATGGCGGACGGTATGACTGACATGCAAGCTAAACCTACCGAAGATATTTCGGTCCGCGAAGTGTTCGGCATCGACAGCGAAATGAAGATCAAAGGTTTCGCTGACCGCACAGACCGCGTGCCAGAAATCGACAGCACCTATAAATTCGATCCTGACACGACTTTGGCGATCCTCGCCGGTTTTGGCTATAACCGCCGCGTCATGATCCAAGGCTACCACGGCACAGGCAAGTCGACCCATATCGAACAGGTCGCCGCGCGCCTGAACTGGCCCGCCGTGCGCGTGAACCTTGATAGCCACATCAGCCGGATCGATCTCATCGGCAAGGATGCCATCAAGCTGCGCGACGGCGTTCAGGTCACCGAATTCCACGAAGGCATCCTGCCATGGGCGCTACGCAACCCTGTTGCGATCGTTTTCGACGAATATGATGCTGGCCGGGCCGACGTTATGTTTGTGATCCAGCGTGTGCTGGAGGCAGACGGCAAGCTGACGCTGCTGGACCAGAACGAAATCATCACCCCGAATCCTTATTTCCGTCTGTTTGCAACAGCCAACACCGTCGGTCTGGGTGATACGACCGGCCTTTATCATGGCACGCAGCAGATCAACCAGGCGCAAATGGACCGCTGGTCGTTGGTCGCGACGCTGAACTATCTCAGCCATGATGCCGAAGCCGCGATCATCCTGTCGAAGTCGCCGCACTTCAACACGGAGAAGGGGCGCAGGACCATCAGCCAGATGGTCACGGTTGCTGATCTGACACGGACTGCGTTCATGAACGGTGATCTTTCGACAGTCATGTCACCCCGCACAGTGCTGGCATGGGCCGAAAACGCGCGTATCTTCCAAGATGTTGGCTATGCATTCCGCCTGTCATTCCTGAACAAATGTGATGAGCTGGAGCGCCAGACCGTGGCGGAGTTCTATCAGCGTTGCTTTGACGAAGAACTGCCCGAAAGCGCCGCCAGCCTGAGCTTGGGTTAAGGCGGAACAGTAGACCCCGCGACGCTTCTGGCAAGTCTGCAGGTTCCTGTTCCGGGGGCCGCGACAAACCCCTGTGTGCCGCCTTGTTGAAAAAGACAGTTGTCTTGGGGCGATGTGTTTTCTACCCATGATGTAGCAAAAACACCGAACCGGAGCAGACCCATGAAAATGAAGATTGGAACCCCGCTGCCTGACGATTATGTGGTCAGCCACGAAGACCTGGCCGAAACGGCTGCGACTTTGATTGCCCACACCCTGTTACCGATTTTTGCGGAAAACATGACTGAAGATGTCGCCAAAGCAAATGTTGAAGGCATTGTCACCGAACTGGCGTATCTTTTTGACGAAGGCGAGATCGAATTGGGCGGCAAGAAATTCCGCCCGCGGCTGGCCTTTGTTGATGAAAACGGCGCAATCTTGCCCGGCGCTGCCCAGCTGACGACGTTTCACCGGCTTGCCGAAGATCCGTTCGAGATCGCACCAGAGGCCGGTATCACATTTGAAGAGCCTGAATTCGTCGAAGAGTAGGTTTCCCTGACCGGGAGGACTGGTCTTTAGTCGTCTCCAGTTCTAGTTTGTGGCTAAGTAAAGGACCGCGCCATGAACAAACCATCCGACAATCCAGCCGATCCCTTCAAAAAAGCTTTGGCCGAAGCGACCAAAGTTATGGCGGATGACCCTGAACTGGCGGTCACCTATTCGGTCGACCCCGCAGGTCAGACTGCCGACACCATCCGCCTGCCGCAGGTCTCGCGTAGGATGACGCGTGAAGAGGTACTTCTGGCACGTGGCACGGCTGATGCCTTTGCCCTGCGCCACAAATTCCATGACCCTAAGGTTTCCTCACGCTACATGCCGCAAGGGCAGATGGCACAAGACCTGTACGAGGCGATGGAAACAGCCCGGATCGAGGCAGTGGGCGCGGAATATATGCCCGGTACTGCGGGTAACATCGACGCCAAGATCGGCGCGGAGGCGACGCGCAAGGGCTATGACCAGATCAACCAAGCCTCGGATGCGCCGTTGGCTGTCGCTGCGGGCTATCTTATCCGCCATCTGGCAACGGGGCGCGATCTGCCGAAGGGTGCGGACAACGTCATGGAACTATGGCGTGGGTTCATCGAAGATCACTGCGGTGGGACGCTGGAAAGCTTGTCTGATACACTGAACGACCAGCAGGCCTTTGCGAAATTCGCACGGCAACTGATTAGTGATCTGGGGTATGGCGATCAGTTGGGCGATGACCCCGACAGTCTTGATGATGATCAGGAAGACGAGGTCGAAGACGGTCAGGACGACGATCAGGAAGAGCCCGATAGCACAGGCGAGGATGACAGCGACGGCGAAGAGGCCGAAGGCACACCGGAGCAATCCCAGGAAGACCAGCAGGACGCAAGCCAGGCGCAGGTCAGCATGGACGACCAGGCCGACGCAGAGATGGGCGAAGAGGCGGATATGCCCGAAGGTGAAGCGCCTTTGGAGCCACCTGCCCCGCAGCCCGTTTCTGACGCTGATCCCGATTACCGCGTCTTTACAACCGAATTCGACGAAGAGATTTCGGCCGAAGATCTGGCAGAACCGGTCGAACTGGAACGCCTGCGTGCCTATCTGGATCAACAGCTTGAGCCGCTCAAAGGTGCTGTGTCACGGCTGGCGAATAAATTGCAGCGTCGCTTGCAGGCGCAACAAAACCGGTCTTGGGAGTTTGACCGCGAAGAGGGAATTCTTGACGCTGGGCGTCTGGCTCGCGTCGTTGCCTCGCCCACCACGCCGCTTTCCTTCAAGGTCGAGAAAGACACCGATTTCCGCGATACCGTGGTGACGCTTTTGTTGGACAACTCCGGTTCGATGCGAGGTCGCCCGATTTCGATTGCGGCCATTTGCGCCGACGTCATGGCGCGCACGCTGGAACGGTGCGATGTGAAGGTCGAGATTTTGGGCTTTACGACCAAGGCCTGGAAAGGCGGCCAGTCGCGCGAGAAATGGCTGGCAGAAGGCCGTGAGGCGACACCCGGTCGCCTTAATGACTTGCGCCATATCATCTACAAATCTGCCGATGCACCCTGGCGCCGGACCCGCCCCAATCTGGGGCTGATGATGAAAGAAGGCCTGCTGAAAGAAAACATCGACGGCGAGGCGCTGGAATGGGCGCACCGGCGCATCGTCGGGCGGCACGAGCAGCGCAAGATCCTGATGGTGATCTCGGATGGTGCGCCGGTAGACGATTCAACTTTGTCCGTTAACCCGGCGAATTATCTTGAAAAACACCTGCGTGATGTGATCGCGATGGTTGAAAAGCGCAAGGCGGTCGAACTGGTTGCAATCGGTATTGGCCATGATGTCACCCGTTACTACGAACGCGCCGTCACGATCACGGATGTCGAACAGCTTGCAGGTGCGATGACGGAACAACTGGCGAGCCTGTTTGACAGTGACCCACGCAAACGCGCCCGTGTGCTGGGAATGCGCAAAGCAAGCTGAAAGTAGCACGTTTCGGGCGCACGGATGCCCCTGCCGGTCCGTTTAAATAAATAAAAAAAGGATTTTTTTCATATATGTTTCAAAGATTTGAGGCGCAGTCTGCACCTGTTCAGGGGCCGCCACGACTGGCTGCCCTGCGGACATTGATGACGCAGCGTGGCTTTGATGCGTTTCTGGTGCCCCGCGCAGATGCCCATCAGGGTGAATACGTCGCCCCCCGGGACGCACGGTTGGAATGGTTGACCGGGTTTTCGGGATCTGCCGGATTTTGCGCTGTCCTAGCCGATATAGCAGGCGTGTTCATCGACGGGCGCTATCGCGTGCAGGTCCGTACGCAGGTTGCTGACGTCTATTCACCGGTCCATTGGCCGGAAACCCAGTTGGCCGATTGGTTGAAAGAACACCTGCCCAGCGGTGGCAGACTCGCCTATGATCCATGGCTGCATACCGTGTCGGAGATCGCAGGGTTACGCGAAAAACTGACAGGATTTGAACTGGTCGCGACGGATAATTTGGTGGACGCCATCTGGGAAGATCAGCCTTCCCCGCCTGATGCGCCCTTTACTGCTCATGCACCCGAGTATGCAGGCGAAACACATGACGCAAAACGCGCGCGACTGGTAGCTGCGATGAACGAAACAGCAGCCGTGCTGACTTTGCCGGACAGCATCGCGTGGTTGCTCAATATTCGCGGCTCGGACATTGCACGCAACCCGGTTCCACAGGCGTTTGCAATTTTGCATGACGACGGTCGCGTCGACCTTTTCGCAGGCGCAGGCAAGACCGATGACATTCGCGACCACCTCGGGCCGGATGTGGCCGTCCACGACATCGCGACCTTTCCCGCGGCTCTTGGGCATCTGCACGGCAAGGTGCTGATCGACAAGCGCACCTGCCCCGATATGGTCGCAACCGTACTCAAACTGACCGGGTGCGATGTGGTCGAGGGTCAGGACCCCTGCATCCTGCCCAAGGCGTGCAAGAATGAAACCGAAATCTCTGGCGCAAAAACAGCTCATGAGCGTGATGCGGTCGCGATGGTCCGATTTCTGGCGTGGCTGGATGCAGAGGCCCCAAAGGGCGGCCTGACCGAGATTGACGTTGTCAAAGCACTCGAGAGCTTTCGCACGCAAACCAATGCGTTGCGCGATATCAGTTTTGAAACCATTTGCGGGGCCGGACCACACGGCGCAATCGTCCATTACCGCGTCAGCGAAGAGACAAACCGCCCTGTTGTCCAAGGTGAATTATTACTGGTCGATAGCGGCGGACAATACGTTGACGGCACCACCGATATTACCCGCACCATGGCCATTGGCACGCCTGCGGACGACCACAAGGCCTGCTATACGCGCGTGCTGCAAGGGATGATCGCGATCAGTCGCATCCGCTTTCCGAAAGGTGTCGGAGGGCAGCATCTGGATGCACTGGCTCGTGCACCGCTGTGGCTGGTGGGACAAGACTATGATCATGGGACCGGCCACGGTGTTGGCAGCTATCTCAGCGTCCATGAAGGGCCACAAAGTATATCCCGCCGGTCGGACGTGACCCTGCAAAAGGGCATGATCCTGTCGAATGAACCCGGCTATTACCGCGAGGGCGCATTCGGAATCCGCATCGAAAACCTGCTTGTCGTCATGCCTGCCCCAGCCATGATTGGTGGCGATGATCGCGAAATGCTGGCGTTTGAAACCCTGACCTATGTGCCTTTCGATCGGCGGTTGATTGACACCACTTTGCTCGCCAATGCAGAACGGGACTGGATTGATCGTTATCATAGCGATACGTTGGCGCTTCTTGCTGACCGGTTGGACGAGCAGACACGCAATTGGCTGACCAAGGCTTGCGCACCGCTCTGACATCAAACTGTCACTTGGATTATTTAGGTTCATCCGGCTTGCCGGTTACTGACCATCTTAACGTAAAGGAAATCATCATGGCCGATCACATCAAAGTCCGCCCCGCGACCGGCACTTGGGTTGTGCGCGCTGCCGGCGCGGTCATCGGCGAAAGCACCAATGCACTTGAACTGGTCGAAGGCGACTATCCGCCTGTGATCTACTTTCCCCGCACCGACCTTGCGATGGCCTTTCTCGAGCCGACAGAGCTTCGTTCGCAATGCCCTTACAAGGGCGAGGCGAGTTATTTCACAATCGAAGCCAAGAGCGGTCCGATTGCCAATGCGGCATGGTCCTACGAAAACCCGGCAGAGGCTGTCGCGGCTATCAAGGATCACTTGGCGTTCTATTCGGAAAAAGTTGCGGTCGAGCAGGTCTAGGAGTGCTCTTCGGCTGCTGTCTCTGACAAGGCACGGTTCATGGCGAGCAAGGCGTCGACCTGAAACAGCGCACCCCACAATTCGGGTGGGGTATCCTCGCCACCCAGTGTGACTACGGGGATGAAACGGTGACCTCCCCTTTCAAACATCGGCATGGCTTGTTCCAGCGTGGCATTGCCATCAACGTAGATACCATCGCGCACAAGATCCCAGCAATCTTCTTCCGAGGCAGCGTTTTCGGCGTCCATCTTGCGCATGATCGTGGATACTTTGAAGGTTGCCAGAAGATACGCCTGAGGACCGGCGGCAAGATGTACATTGCGCCTTTCCAATTGGGTCAGAAAAAACGACCGGTCAACAAGACGCGATGACAAAGCGGTCGACAGCGAAACAGCGACCATCACGGCCAATCCTGTTTGCCAGTCCCCTGTCAATTCAAACACGATCAATGTCGTTGAAATCGGCGCACCGAGAACGGCTGCCGCAACAGCGCCCATGCCCGCCAGTGCGTAAAGTGTCCCGCTGCCTGAAACCGTCGGGAAGACGGCGGTCGATATGATGCCGAACGCGAGCCCTGTCAGCGCGCCGACCATCAGCGATGGTGAAAAAACACCGCCGCCCATGCGCCCGCCCATCGTGATCGCAACGGCGACTACCTTGAGAATCACGAAAACGATTGCCTCGTGCAGCAGCAATTCACCCGTCAGCGCGGCGGATGTCGTTTCATAACCGACACCAATGATATGCGGCCACCAGATAGCCAGACCGCCCAGTAATGCACCGGCAATCGCCGGACGCAGGTAACGCGGGATGCCGGCCTCGCGTTGGACGTAATTGCCAAAGTCCTCGGCCCAGAAGATTGCCTTCATCAGGACAACGGCGACAAGACCACACACCAACCCAAGGATAAGAAAGGCCGGCAGTTCCACATAAAAGCCCAAGGCGTTCTGCACGGGCAGCACAAATTCGGTGACATCACCAAAGACCAGACGATTGATCACCGTCCCCACTGCCGAAGCGATCACGATCGGTGCAAAGGCATGAACTGCGAAATGGCGCAGAACCACCTCCAGCGCAAAAAGTGCCCCTGCAATGGGCGCATTGAAGCTGGCGGATACCGCTGCGGCAACGGCACATCCCAGCAAATCGCGTCCGGTAATACCGTTGGCGTTGATCCACCGACAAATGCCGGTCGAAATCACAGCGGCCAGATGCACGACGGGACCCTCGCGCCCGGACGAGCCTCCGGTTGAGAGAGTAATCATCGACGCAGCGGCGGAGGCCAACCCGCGCCTGACCTCGACGCGGCCCTCAGCCAAGGCCGCGCCTTCGATCACATCGGCAACAGATCGTACCCGCCCGTCATCGGTGAACCGATCCAATATGAGCCCCACGATCAGTCCGCCGCATATCGGGATCAGCAAGATCTGATACCATGCAAGCCCAGCAGCAAAGGAGTGCAGTGTCAGCACATCGTCGGTGCCATAGGCGGTTGTCTGTATGGCATAGATCCCGAGTCGGAACAGAACGGCTGCCAGCCCTGCGGCAATCCCGATCGCCAGAGCGATGAACCAGAACTGGATCTGATTGGGGCCATGTGTCTTCATGACCCGCGCGGCATCACGGAACGCCAGTGTTGCGTCAGCAATTCCTTGCTTTAGCAACGCTTTGACTGGCATGCCCATTTGGTTTGCTTTCTTGCAAGCGGCCCGACGCTATCGAATTCCTTTGAAGGGCGCACCCCCCGGCATCTTCAGGTCTATTTGATGCTTTGGTCGCTTCCAAGCATAAAGTCGAATTGCGGACCAGCGCAAACCCGCAGTCGGGGTTTTAGAAGTATTACCTCGGCAAATGGCAATCCTCACGACAGATTCCGCATCAGCCTTTGGGCAGGTTTGCAAAGACTACCACACCCTCATGCTACCTATAGGGGCATTATATGGTGAAAGTTACGTAGCGGAACTATTTCGCAGGCAGATGGCTGAATTGCCGCTCAATGAAATGTTTTGACTTGATTTCATAGCAATTTTTTACGATTTTTTCAACAATACACCTATAAAAAAGGATATTTTTGACCGATTTAAATCAATTCTTGATAGTTATGTATGAAATTCTGACATACTTTGGTATAGGTTGATATAGCGGGCCTTTCACTGCTACTGTCACCGCCAGAGGTGTGTGGCGCCTCATTGGTTAGTGAGTATTCAAAGCCTGACCTGCATTATCGCAATGAGTGCTTTTTAAAGAGTGGGGCTTTTCTAGCGCCTCTAAGAATGAACTGTGCGTATCGAGGAGGTGAGTGGCCGAGATGCGCTGGTATGAGTGGGATTGGTAACCGGTAAAAGTTCAGGGCGTCGCATTCTTGCGGCGCCCATCTTTTTTCAGGTCTTGATCAACGCGCGGGCGGCATCTCTTGCAGCCTCAGTCACGGTATCACCAGAGAGCATCCGCGCGATCTCGTCAACGCGCGCAGATGCATCGAGGGCAACAACCGTCGATCGGGTCTCATCGCGGGTTTGCTGTTTTTCCACGCGCCAATGATGGCCGCCCAAAGCTGCAACCTGCGGTGAGTGCGTCACCACAAGAACCTGTCCCTCTGCGGCCAATTCAGCCAGACGCCGCCCGACTGCATCGGCCGTCGCTCCGCCAACGCCGCGGTCGATTTCGTCAAAGATCATCGTAAGACCGCTGGCATCTTGAGTCAGACAGACCTTGAGTGCCAAAAGAAAGCGGCTGAGTTCGCCCCCAGAGGCAATTTTGTTGAGTGGCCCCGCCGGGGCGCCGGGGTTTGTGGCGACCGTGAAGGCCACAACATCTTTCCCCTCTGGTCCGGGTTGATCGGCCTCGGACATCATCGTCGCAAAGACGGCACGTTCCATCTTGAGCGGCGCAAGCTCTTTGGCCATCGCGGCATCCAGTTGTTTAGCCGCCTTTTGCCGCTTGACGCGCAATGCAATCGCAGCTTCATCATAGGCGGCCTGTGCTGCCTGAACGGAAGCTGTCAAAGCGGCCATGTCGCGGGCGCCATCATCCAACACAGCCAAGCGGCCACGCAGATCATCGGCAAAGTTGCGCAGGTCATCGGGAAGGACGTTGTGTTTGCGCGCCAGTCCACGGATGGCGAAAAGGCGTTCCTCCACATCTTCCAGTTCCGAGGTGTTGAACGACAAAGCATCCAGACAATCCGCAACCCCGCGCTGCGCATCATCAAGGCCCAAAAGGACACGTTCAATGGCTGCAAGCGGTCCATCAAGGCGACCCTCAGCGTCATCGGCAACATCTTGCAGCCAGCGCGAGGCGTCGCCAACCATGCCTTCCGCCCCTTGCAGCCCCAGTGCCTCTGCGGCCTTGGAAATGTCGGCGCGGATCTTCTCTGCGGCCTGCATCAATCGCCGCTGGGTATCCAGCGTCGCTTCCTCCCCTTCTTCGGGTGCAAGAGCATCCAGCTCGGATACCGCATGGCGCAGGAAATCTTCTTCCGCGCGAACCTGTGCGATTTTTGCTTCTGAGGCTGTCAGATCCCGTTGTGCCGCAGTCAGCGCACGCCAATTCTGGCGGGTCTTGTCCACAGCCGCTGTCAAACCGGCATAGCTGTCAAGCATCTGACGGTGTCCACGCGGGTTCAACAAACCGCGGTCGTCATGCTGCCCATGCAGTTCCACCAATGTTTCTGACAAATTCCGCAGTACTTCACCACTGACGCGGCGGTCATTGATCCACGCGGTTTTGCGTCCGTCGCGCGTGTTGATCCGGCGCAGGATCAGCTCGTCCTCGACACCGATGCCTGCTTCCTGCAGAACCGCATGGGCAGGATGCCCGAGCGGAATGTCAAACCAAGCTGTCACCTCGCCCTGCTCGGCGCCTTGCCGCACAAGTTCGGCGCGGCCCCGCCAGCCCAGCACGAAGCCCAAAGCATCCAGCAAGATGGATTTACCCGCGCCGGTTTCACCTGTCAGCACATTCAAACCGGGCTGGAACGCAAGTTCCAACCGGTCGATAATCAGCATATCCCTGATGTCTAAGCCACGGAGCATGTCAGAGCCCAAAGGGCGGGGATGCCCCCGCGATGATTACAGCCACTCACCACGCAGCACCTGCCGGTAAATCGACGACAGCCAGTTGTCACCTGCGGCATCAGCCGTCAGGCCTTTGCCGGTGAGCAGCGCAAAGCTTGCCTCGTACCATTCGCTGGACTGATAATTATAGCCAAGAATCGCACCGGCGGTTTGCGCCTCTTCTATCAGACCCAAAGACAGGTAGCTTTCGACCAGACGGTGCAGCGCCTCTGGCGTATGTGACGTTGTCTGGAAGTCCTCGACCACCGTACGGAACCGGTTGACTGCCGCCACGTAGTTGCCGCGCTTGAGATAGTAGCGCCCGATCTCCATCTCCTTGGCTGCCAGATGGTCGAACGCCAGATCAAATTTCAACACCGATGCCCGTGCGTATTCACTGTCCGGGTATTGCTCGATCACGCGGCGAAGCGCCTGCAGCGCCTGAAATGTCAGGCCCTGATCGCGACCGACCTCGTCAATCTGGTCATAATAAGACAACGCCAGAAGGTAAGCAGCATAGGCCGCGTCTTCTTCGGCGGGATAAAAATCAAGATAGCGCTGCGAAGATGCCCGGCTGTTGGGGTAATCTTCATCGCGGTGATAGGCAAAAGCCTGCATGATCAAGGCGCGTTGGGCAAATTCCGAATAGGGGTAAAGCCGTTCGATCTCGCCAAACGTGAACGCAGCATCATCTGGGTTGCCGCGGTCAAGCTGACGCTCGCCACGTTCAAAGATCGCCTGTGCAGACAGCGCATCAAGGGGCTCGCCGCCACGCTCGCTGTTGCTGCATGCGGCCAAAACGGCCAAGCTGATCGCTGCGCCAAAACGGAAAATCCAACGGCTGGCATCGCCCTTTTTGACTGACATTTTCGCGTCCTCACTCACACTTGACTGCATGGCCACAGGGATGGGCCACAGCGCCTACGCATCGGTCTAGCATAGAAAAATCGGGGGCAAAATGCCTTTTGACCCCTTAGCGATCAACTGTCAGTGGACTTGGATCAGGCGACAGCTTCAAGGTCAGCCAAGCTGATGCCAACGCCCGGCAGGCGCGCCGCAATTCTTGCATCACATTGAACGTAGCGCCAGGCATCCGGCTGATCGAACAAAGCCCGCAAAAGCTTGTTTGTCATCGCATGACCGGCGCGCAACCCGACATAGCGGCCAAGAATCGGCGCGCCTGCGGTGTAAAGATCACCCAAGGCGTCCAGCATCTTGTGCCGCACGGCTTCGTCCGCATGACGCAATCCCCCCGGCGTGAGGACCTTTTCACCGTCAACCACAACGGCATTTTCGACAGTGCCACCCAGTGCAAGACCATTGGCACGCATCACAGCAACATCCGCAGACCGACAGAAGGTGCGGCTGTCGCAAAGTTCACGTACGAAAGCCCCATTGGCCATGTTCAGCAATTTGCGCTGGCGACCGATTGCTGCATCGGCAAAATCTATCTCGAATTCGATCTGAAGAGTCGTCGCCGGTGAAAGCCTGGCGCTTGCCGCACCATCCGACACTGCGACATCGCGCAGAATTTCGATTGCCTGCAACGGTGCAGACAGGCGGCGCAGGCCTGCAGCGACGATGCCGCGCACAAAACTCACCGCACTCCCGTCAAGAATCGGGACCTCAGGACCATCGACATCAATCAAAGCGTTATGCACGCCGCAGCCCGCAAGGGCTGCCATCAAATGCTCGATTGTCGAAACTGTAACACCGTCGGCGTTGCCAAGCCGCGTGTTCAACGGAGAAATGATCACATCGCGAAAATCGGCAGGCAGGGTTGGTCGCCCGGTCAAGTCCGTGCGCCGAAAGACAATGCCCGTATTCGCCGCTGCAGGATGCAAAACAACATCCACCGCCAGTCCGGAGTGCAGACCAGTGCCTTGAAAGGTAACATTGCTTTTCAGTGTCGTTTGCACGCGAATTTCACCCTTGCAGCATTTTTGCCATTAACTCCAACTACGGCGCGAAGGCTGATCTCTCAACTCACTCTTTGCGACGGTCTGAAACACTTGTGTTACAAACTGCGACAATACGTCAGGTCACCCTCCAATATCCTGATAATAATAGAAAAAGGCCGCATACTTGCGGCCCTTTCCAATGCGTCAACGTTACGTCAATGCAACATATCTTGTTGGATCAATTCGCCTGACGGCGCAGGAATGCAGGAATTTCGATCTTTTCCTGATCGTCGTTCTGCTCAGCCTCCTGATGGATCGCGGTCACTTGTGGCTGCGTGCGGGCCTGCTGTTGCGGCCCTGCTTCGGCTTGCGCACCCGTCATCCGGTTGATCAAGGAATTGATCCCGAAGCGGGGCTTGTCAGCCTCGAGATGTGCAGATGGGCCCGCTGCCGGCTGCTGTTGCGGCGCGTTCCTATTGGGCGCACGGTTCACTGCGGCTTGCAGACGCGCCAGTGCCTCTGGTGATGGCGTGCCTGGCGCAGACGCGCGCGGTGCGACAAAGTTGTCGGCCTCTGTCAAAGCAGGCTCGGCGCGCGGCGTATAGGCAGGGGGTGGCAGATCATCTGCGGCGGTGTGCTGGGGTGCTGGCTGATAAGCGACAGCCGGTTTTGCAGGCGCATCAAGGTTTTCGAACAATGTGCGCTCTTGCGCCACCGGTTGCGGCGCTGGTTCTGCAACGGCTGCAGGTACTTCCTCGTGTGCTTCCTCGACAACTGCAACCACTTCTGCAGCAGGTGCAAGCGGCGCGGCCATGGAACGGCGCGGTACGGGTGTTTCCGATCGCTTGGCCAAGGCATCGATCCCTGTCGCAACGACAGAAACCCGCATCCGGCCTTCCATACCCGGATCGAGCGTCGAACCAACGATGATATTCGCATCGCCATCGACCTTTTCGCGGATTTTGTTGGCCGCCTCGTCCAGCTCGAACAGTGTCAGATCATAGCCACCGGTGATGTTGATCAGCACGCCCTTGGCACCTTCCAGCGAAATTTCGTCCAGAAGCGGGTTGGCGATCGCTTTCTCTGCAGCCTGAATGGCGCGGTTTTCGCCTTCGGCTTCGCCGGTTCCCATCATCGCCTTGCCCATCTCGTCCATCACAGCGCGGACATCTGCAAAGTCGAGGTTGATCAGACCGGGGCGGACCATCAGGTCGGTCACACCTTTTACGCCCTGATAAAGAACATCGTCGGCAAGCGCGAAAGCTTCGGTGAAAGTAGTGTTTTCATTGGCCAGACGGAACAGGTTCTGGTTTGGAATGATGATCAGCGTGTCGACAACTTTCTGAAGGGCTTCAACGCCTTCTTCAGCTTGCTTCATGCGCTTGGCACCTTCGAACTGGAAGGGCTTTGTCACAACACCGACGGTCAGAACACCCAGTTCGCGGGCGGCCTGCGCGATGATTGGCGCGGCCCCTGTTCCGGTGCCTCCGCCCATACCGGCGGTGATAAAGCACATATGCGCACCTGCCAGATGATCGACAATCTGTTCGATGCTTTCTTCGGCAGCGGCGGCCCCGACAGAGGCACGAGCACCTGCACCCAGCCCTTCGGTCACCTTCAGACCCATCTGGATCTTCGCCCCGGCGCGCGATTGCTGCAATGCCTGCGCGTCAGTGTTCGCAACAACGAACTCGGTCCCGTCAAGCTCTTGCTCGATCATGTTGTTCACAGCGTTGCCGCCTGCACCGCCGACGCCAAACACTGTAATGCGTGGTTTCAGTTCGTCGTGCCCTGGAAGGGAGAGATTCAAAGTCATAACTCAATCCGCCTGTTTTTATTGCCCGTGCCCGCGGGCGGTTACTGCCTATTAAGATTCACATTAACGAAGTGATGCCGAAAGGTCACGACAAAAACACAAAATGACCACCAAATCTGGACAAAAAACTTTGCCTACCCGCGTCATTTCGACAGACCAGCAAGATCTTGCGCATTACCAGTTGTCCTTAAACCACTTCACGGCCCTTTTGAGTGATCGGGCCGGATAATTTTCTGCCGGAATTTCGAAATCCCACCATTCGTCCTGCGGGTTCGCCGCGAATAGCGTGAGTCCGACCGCACTTGAAAACGCCGGGCCAATAGCCGCTTGCGGCAGTCCCTGCACGCGCAGCGGACGCCCCAGACGCACGTGTTGACCGAGGATTTTGCTGGCTAACCCATCAAGCCCCGGAATCTGGCTGCCCCCGCCCGTCAGGACAATCTGCTGGCCGGGCAGATGCTCGAAACCGGCCGCATCAAGTCGCTCGCGCACCTCTTCCAGAATCTCTTCGACGCGCGGTCGCATGATGCCGATCAGTTCTGCACGGCTCACGGTGCGCCGGTCGTGTTCCCAGTCGCCCGTGTCGCCGCCAATCTCGATCATCTCGCGGTCATCCATACCGGTGGCGACGACGCCGCCATAGAATGTCTTAATGCGCTCCGCGGTAGACATCGGAATTTGCAGCCCCATAGAGATATCAGAGGTAACGTGATCACCGCCCATGCGCACCGAATCCGCATATATCATGTGTTTTTTCATGAATACCGACAGGCCGGTCGTGCCGCCGCCCAAATCAATACAGGCCGCGCCCAACTCCTGCTCATCCTCAACCAGTGAAGACATGCCAGAGGCATAGGCAGAGGACGCGATACCGGCCAGTTCCAGATCGCATCGCTTGATACAGTAGAAGATATTCTGGATTGCCGTCGCATCCACCGTCAGCATATGCATGTCGGTCTTCAACTCGTTGCCGATCTGACCGCGCGGGTCGGCAAGACCGGACCGGTGATCAAGCGCAAAGTTCACCGGTTGCGCATGTAAGACTTCGCGATCCGCGCCATAACCCGGCACATCGCAGGACGCCATAACCTGGCTGATATCCTGTTCGGTGACCATGCCACCGGCCACATTCAACGTACCGTCCAGACCATATGACCGCGGACGCGCACCGGACAGACAGGCAATCACGTGATCCACACGCACATTTGCCATCTTCTGCGCGGCCTGCACTGCAGTCCGAATGGCCCGTTCGGTCTCTTGCATCGCGTCGATTTCGCCAAAACGGACGCCGCGCGACCGCGTCGTGGCGGCACCGATCACACGGAACTGGGATTGTCCGGCCAGCGAGCCAACCCCGTCACGGCTGCGAAACTGCTCGGGGCCGTCGAAGCGCAGCACCAGACATGCGATCTTGGATGTGCCGACATCAAGAATGGCGACAACGCCCCGCTGCATCGCCGCCTTGCGCATTTGCCGCATTGCCCGTTGGCTGTCGTAAAGGTCGCCCATCTAGTTACCTGCCCCATTTTCCATTGTTGTTGTATTCACGCGGCGCAGTGCGTCTGCCGCTTCTTCGTTCATCCGCAGCGTCGGCCTTACGGCGTTGCGCATGTCCACGACTGCCACATCACGGCTGAGCATGTCTTGCGCATCGTTAAGCGCGATCACCCGGTCCAGCGCCGACACCGGATCATCACCCGGCAAAAGAATACGTTGGTCCCGATCCAGCACCATATCCCACCGCCGTTCTCCCATGCGGACCAGACCGCGCACGCGGTCGATCAACGGGCCGGCACCGGCAAACAGGTTCAATGCCTCATCAATGTTCTCTTCCGCGCCGTCACCCGCGATCAACGGCAGATCAAACCGTTCGGCGCGTGCGGTCATTTGACCTGACGGCACACCATCCGCATCGATCAGGCGCAAGGTCGCGCCATCGCGCCACAGCGCGACCGGCACACGCGGGGTCAGCTCCACGTTCAACGCACCACCCTGCCCAACCCGGACGCTGGCAGACTTGATGGGATCAAGAGCTTCGATGTCCGCGCGTATCTTTTCCAGATCGAGGTCAAAAGACGAAACGGGAAATTTATCCGGCAACAGCGCGGCGACTTCTGTCATGGCGGTCAGATCGCCACCGGACACTTTCATCGTTTGCACCATGAACTGAGGGCGGTGTTGAAAGCTCTGCCTGGTTTCTTCGATTGTCGCAGACAACGCAGCGCGGTTCTCTGGCTTGGCGTACCATGAGCCCGCGATCACCATGATCAAAAGGATCGGAACGCCGGTCCGGACCATGCTCCGAAATCCCGGGGTCAGCATCAACCGCTGATAACGATAGCCCAGCCGTGACGGGGCAGGATCGCGCGGTGCCGCGTCGGGAACGGTGCGGCGGATCAGCGATCGCATGATGCGTCCTCCACCATCCAGCGGCAGAACTCGGGGAAGGAAATGCCGACATGTGCCGCCTGCTCGGGAGTGAGCGAGGTCGGGGTCATGCCGGGCTGGGTGTTTGTCTCAAGCAGGATCAAACCATCAAGGCCGCGCGCCTCATCCCAACGGAAATCGGTACGGCTTATACCGCGACAACCAAGTGCACGATGTGCGCGCAGGGCATATTCCATGCAAGCGTCGAAGATTTCGGAAGGTACGTTTGCGGGCAATTCGTGGCGTGATCCGCCAGGGGCATATTTTGCGTGATAGTCGTACCAACCGTCGGTTATGATATCGGTTACCGTCAATGGCCGGTCTCCCATGACGGTGGTGGTAAGCTCGCGTCCCGGCGCGAAGGCTTCGACCATGACCTCGGCGGGCATGTCATCGGCCAGTTGCGGCGGTCCGTTCGCATCTTCGCCCACGATGTAGATGCCAACGCTCGACCCTTCGTTATATGGCTTCACCACATAGGGCGGCGGTATGACATGGGCCGCGCGCACGGCATCGGCGGGTGCCAGAATACTATCGACGACAGGCAACCCTACCTTGCGGTACACATCCTTGGTGCGCTGTTTGTCGAGAGTCAGGGCCGAAGCAAGAATGCCGGAGTGCGTATAGGGAATTTGCAGCCATTCAAGCACCCCCTGAATCGCGCCATCTTCGCCCCAACGACCGTGGAGAGCGTTGAAAACAACGTCAGGGGCGATATCAAGCAGTCGTGCAGCCACGTCGGGGCCTGCATCGACCTCGATCACGTCACATCCTGCGTCCCGTAAAGCTGCCGCACATTCACGACCTGAACTAAGCGAAACTTCACGTTCCACCGAGGGGCCGCCCATGAGGACAACAACTTTCGGGCTTGCCCTGCTCGACATACCCTACCGCCTTTTTTGCGGGCCTTTTGCGACCCGTCGTTCGTTTTGATCCTTGCCTTGGATCATGACCTTTTGGTCTTTTTAAACGATGTCCGCATCACTCCGATGACCGACCCGTTTGATTTCCCACTGTAGCTCAATCCCTTGGCTAGCGTAAACCTTTTTCCGCACCAACTCGCCCAAATCCTCAAGATCGGCGGCGGTGGCATTGTCTGCGTTTGTCAGAAAATTGGAATGTTTGGTGTTCATCACGGCACCGCGAAGGCGCGCGCCGCGCATGCCTGCGTTGTCGATCACCTTCCACGCCTTCAGATCATGCACATCATCGACCTGCCCTGTTGACGAAAAGCCGGCCGGATTGCGGAAGGTCGAGCCCGCTGTCCGGTCCTTGGTGGGTTGGGTTTCGTCCCGTTTGGCAAGCTGATCGGTCATGCGCTGATGCAACATCGCGGGGTCCGCATGGGGCGGCGTCATCGTGGCGGAAACGATCATGTAATTCAGCTATATCAATTTCTAGATTTTTATCAAATTTTAATAAAAGGGAAAAGAGAAATAGTAACATCCTATTCAGAAGAGCCATCGGAAGTAAAGAAAAGTCCGAAGCGAAAAGGAATGCTGCCGGGAGGAGGAGCAACAGAAAGAAGAGTCCGGTACTGATCCGTTTCCGCCTGATTGGCTGCAAAACCCTCAAACCGTATCCGTAAATCCAAATATCTTCCTGAAACATATTGAAATACAAAATACCGAGGAAAGATGTGAGTAAGGTTAAAACGGCAAAAATAAGGAACAGGCCATTGACCGCGGTGTCCAGAATCCAAAGAAGAATCAGCGAAAAGAAAATCAAAGCAATAAAAAAAAGAAACATTCTACGAGTTCGGATTATGGTAGCAAGGACCTCCCTGGTGATGCCGCCACTTTCACTTAATTTGCTCCTCAGGGAGTTACCGGACCTGGATCCCATAATTTTCAGCAGTTTTTCATGCTCTCGGAAACAGTTATGAAGGATAAATGAAAAGTACCACTGTAAAATAATGAGAAACAGAAAAAGTATCTTGTGTCCTGTGGGATAAAAATTGTGCGGGAAGCTGTTTAAGCCGGGCAGGGATAATAAAAAGTAACTGAGAATAAGAATAATTACGATCTCTCTGAAGCGGGCCAGTCCATCGGCGTGCTCACGGCTCAAGGTATTTCCCAGATACCACTCACTGAAAGCGGTCAGGAACAGCAGAATATAGAGGTGTCCCGGTATGGTCACTAACAAGGGAAATATATGGGTGATCAGAAGAGTAACAAACACAACTGCAAAAAAAGGAACTACTGTCAAAATTATTTCAAACACCAACCAGCTCCTTTTCAGAAGAATTTGATGTGAGTTTGAACTGAGTTTGATGTGAGTTTGATGTGAGTTTGATCAGTCTCTGATGAGAAGATCAGTCACCGCAGAAACGTTCTGAAAAATGGGATATTCCGATTAGAAGAAAAAGTCGGAGACTGCCGCAGAATGACCCATCCCAAATAGTGTGACATCCGGATGCTGATCAATTATG
>NZ_JAWOAN010000160.1:0-5808 GCF_046498525.1 Yoonia sp. | reverse complement strand
GGAATGCCCCCGAGGTTCACGATGAAACCCAAGGTGATCCCGATGATCAGCGCATTGTTGAACATTGCCTTGAGCACCTTGCCGCTTTGCCGGGCAAGGTGCTCAAGGCAATGTTCAACAATGCGCTGATCATCGGGATCACCTTGGGTTTCATCGTGAACCTCGGGGGCATTCCGTTACCGGCCGTATTTACGGACGCCGTTGATCTGATGATCCGCGCCGCCTTGCCTGCGGCTCTTTTTGGTCTGGGTGGTGTGCTGTACAGGTACCGGCCTGAGGGCGATATGCGCACAATCCTTTTTGTCGTCGCCATTTCGCTGGGGCTTCATCCGGTGATCGTCTGGGGGCTGGCGCAGGCTAATGACCTTTCGGATGCCGCCCTGCGATCAGCGATCATGACCGCTGCCATGGCTCCGGGGATCAACGCCTATGTTTTTGCCAACATGTACGGCAAGGCGCGCAGGGTTGCGGCCTCTTCGGTGCTGATGGGGACTGGCTTGTCTATATTCACCGTCTGGCTCTGGCTTTACGCCTTACCCTGACAGCCCTCGACCTGACCAATCAGGGCAGACGCATTGAAACGCCGGATATACGGGACAGTGATCGCCGTTGCAAAAGACAGCTTTCGGCATCCCTATCCGTGATGCCGTTGACTTAGCTGCCGCTACGCTATCTTAACCGCAGGCCATGACGGAGTAGGACTATGCGCTTTATCGGATTTCTCGCGGTTATCCTGACCTGCATAACCGTCCCGATCCACGCACAAACCCGTGCAGCCGCGGTCAGCGTACAGGCGGTAGAGATGCGAACTCTTGCTGAAACGGTGCCGGTCTTTGCCGAAGTGACGACGGCGCGCGATGGCAATGTCGCCGGACGGGTCGCGGGAAATGTCGAAACAGTCGTCGTTCTGGCCGGATCGCGCGTGCAATCCGGTGATTTGCTTGTTGAACTCAACGATGATCTGTTGACGATCCAGGTTGCACAATCCGAGGCCCAACTGGCCGAAGCGGAAGCCGGGATCGAAACGGCGCGTGCGCGCGTCGACCGCGCGCGCACATCGCTTGCCCGGATCGAGGCGTTGCGCGGCGGATCTTCGTTCAGCCAAGGCCGGTTCGATGACGCGCAGGCCGATTTCCTCGAGGCCCAAGCACAGTTTGTCGAAGCGCAAGCGCGTGAAAAAAGCGCCCAGTCGCGTCTGGTCGAGGCACGGTATCAGCTTGAGCGCAGCGAAATCGTGGCGCCGTTTTCGGGTGTCGTGCTGGAAGTGAACACCATCCCCGGCGCCTTCATTCAGGCCGGTACGCCAGTCGTGCGCCTGTTGGACACGGACGCGTTTGAAGTGCAGGCCAATGTACCATCACGCTATACCGCGTTTTTGACACCCGGCCAAACCGTGACAGCCAGCACGGAATTCGGAACGGAGTTGGCATTGCAACTGCGGGCAGTTCTGCCCGTAGAGGACCCGTCAACGCGCACCCGTGCCGTCCTTTTTGCTGCAACATATCCGTCAGATCTGAGTGATGCGGCCGTCGGGCAATCCCTGACGGTTGAAATCCCCGTTGGGGAGGCGCGCGAGGTCCTGTCGGTGCCGAAAGATGCGCTGGTCCAGACATCGGGCGGTTGGACCGTCTTTGTGGCCGCTGAGGATCAGGCCCAGCCGCGCCCCGTGACATTGGGTGTGCCGTTGGGCGACCGTTACGAAGTCATCAGCGGGCTTGCACCCGGTGATCTGGTCGTTGTGCGCGGGAACGAGCGTTTGCGCCCCGGTCAGGCGATCTCGGCCAGTCCGCTGGAGACGAACTGATGGATTTCATCCGCTATTCCATCGAACGCCCCGTTGCGGTGATTGCCGCTGTCCTGATGGCGATGCTGTTCGGGGCATTGGCGCTGACGCAAATCCCGATCCAACTGGCGCCCGATGTGCGAAAACCCATCGTCGTCATCTCGACAAGTTGGCCCGGTGCGGCACCGTCGGAAATCGAGCGCGAGATCGTGAACCCGCAAGAAGAGACCCTGCGCGGCCTTGACGGGCTGGAGATCATGACATCCCGCTCGCGCACGGGGCAGGCCGATGTTACGCTGGAATTCGCCATAGGCACGGATATGAGCCAGTCACTTTTACTGGTGTCCAACCGTCTGGATCGTGTCGGCGGCTATCCGGCTGAGGCTAATGAACCAACGCTGAATACGTCCGGTGCAGACGACAGCCCGATTGCATGGGTCCTGATCACAGCGGCAGAGGGCAATACCCGGCCAATGCCAACCTACGGTGATTTTCTGGAAGATATCGTCAAGGACCGGGTGGAGCGTATCCCCGGCGTCGCAGCTGTAAATGTCTTTGGCGGTGTGACCCGCGAATTACAGGTGGTCGTTGATCCGCAACGCCTGTCCCGCTTTGGCCTGACCGTGCCAGAGGTGGTGCAGCGTTTACGCGCCGAGAATATTTCAATCTCGGCGGGTAACGTCGATGAAGGCAAGCGCCGCTATGTGGTGCGGACCGAAAGCAACCTGAACACCGAAGAGGCGATCCGCAATGTCGTACTGCGCTCGGATGCCAGAAATGGCGGAACCGGGCGGGTGCGCGTCAGCGACGTAGCTGATGTGGCGTTTGAATATAAGGAATCTACAGCGCGGCTGCGCTACAAGGGCGAGCCGGGTCTGGCCCTGAACGTGGTGCGCGATGCCGGTGCGAACGTCATCACAGTGATGGAAGAACTGAGGCAGGTTCTGGCTGATCTGCAGGCCGGTCCGGTCGCTGCGCAAGGTCTGGTGATGGAGCAGATCTATGACGAGACACTCTATATCGAGGGTGCGATCGACCTTGTGACGCAGAATATCTACATCGGTGGCGCGCTTGCGGCGCTGATCCTGATGCTGTTCCTGCGGTCACCGCGCGCCGTGGTGATCATCTCGCTTTCGATACCGGTGTCTATTGTCGCGACTTTCGTCGTGATGGCAGCCACAGGCCGGACGCTCAACGTGATCTCACTGGCGGGCATCGCCTTTGCGGTCGGCATGATCGTGGACGCGGCGATTGTGGTGCTCGAAAACATATACCGGTTGCGTGAAAGGGGCTATTCGCGGCGAGAGGCCGCTTATCTGGGGGCCAAGCAGGTCTGGGGTGCGATCCTTGTATCGGCTCTGACCACCGTTCTGGTCTTTGTCCCGATCCTGATCATGCAACTTGAGGCAGGCCAGTTGTTCCGCGATATCGCGGTGGCGATTTCCGTGTCGGTCTTGTTATCGCTCGTCGTTGCCGTCACCGTGATCCCTGCCTTGTCCAGCCGCTTGCTGCGGCGCGATGATCAAAAGGCCATAGCCATCTGGGGGGTGGACCATCTGGCGCGGGGTTTCCGCAATCTGGTGATGGCCTATGTGCGCTTGACGGTGCGCTTTCGCAGTATCGGTATCCTCATGGTTGCGCTCATTGCGGGCGGTGCCGCCGTCGCCAGTTGGACCTTCCTGCCACGTCTTGAATATCTGCCCGAGGGCAACCGGAACCTTGTGTTCGGCCTCATCATCCCGCCACCGGGTTATAACCTTGAAACGACCGAGACCATTGCCCAACGCATCGAGGAGGTCGCCGCACCGCTATGGGAGGCCGCACCGGCACTGGAGACCGAAGACGGCATCCCGACAATTGACAGTTTCTTTTTTGTCGCCACGCCCGGCAATTCCTTTGTGGGGGCAGGGGCGGTCGATAGCCTGCGCGCAGGCGATTTGATCCCCGTACTCAGCCGTCCGATTTTTGCGGAACCGGGCACCTTCGGCTTCATGACCCAGCCGTCGCTTTTCGGGCGCGGTGTTGGCGGGGGGCGGACGATTGAACTCAATGTTTCCGGTCAGGACCTTGACGATATCCTGGGTGTCGCAGGCCGTGCCGCCGGCATTGTCTCGACACTCCTGCCGCGATCCGAAGGCCACCAGTTCCGCCCCATTCCTGGGCTCGAGCTGGGCGCGCCCGAAGTGCGCCTGATCCCTGATCGCCTGCGCCTTGCGGATGCCGGACTGGATAGTTCCGGTTTGGCGGCAACAGTGGATGCGTTCAATGACGGTTTGCGCGTGGCAGAGATTACCGTGGGTGCTGAGCGTGTCGATCTGGTCCTCAAGGGCGATCCTGCCATCAATCAAGCGGTGCGGACGCAGGATGTAGGCAACTATCCGGTCGTCACACCGTCCGGGCAGATCGTGCCGGTGTCAGCCTTGGCCGATGTGGTCCTGACCGCGGGCCCGACCGAGATCAGGCACCGCGAACGTCTGCGGACCGTCACACTTGAAGTACGCCCTGCCGATAACCTGCCGTTGGAACAAGCGGTGGAGTTGCTGGAAACAGAGGTCGTCGCGGTGCTGCAACAGCAGGGTATCCCCGATGACATCCGCCTGAACGTATCTGGCACAGCCGACCAGCTAAGCCAGACGTGGGCGGCCATCCAGATCAATCTGGTCGTGGCGCTTATCATCGTCTTCCTTGTCATGGCGGTCTTGTTTGAAAGCTTTGTGCTGCCGCTTGTCATCATGATCGCCGTGCCCGTTGCTGCGGCGGGCGGGGTCGGAGGTTTGGCCGTACTCAACCTCTACCAGACGCAGCCGATGGATATGCTGACGCTTTTGGGTTTCGTGATCCTTGTGGGCATTGTGGTGAACAACGCGATCCTGATCGTCCACCAGACGCTTTTCCATTTGCGCGAAGAGGGGATGGAACCCGTCGCGGCCATCGAAGAGGCGACGCGCAACCGCATCCGCCCGATTTTCATGTCCACGCTGACCAGTGTCATGGGCATGTTGCCTTTGGTTATCTTCCCCGGTGAGGGATCAGAGCTTTATCGTGGCTTGGGTGCCGTGGTTGTGGGTGGGCTGTCGGTGTCGGCGTTCCTGACGCTTTTGACCGTGCCGCCACTCCTGCGCCTTGTGTTGCGCAAGCCCGAGCAGCATGAGGAGAGCATTGGCGCAATTGCGCCTGCCGAATAGATGCGCAAAGCTTGATAAATATCGAAGCTATGTGAGAATTTGCGAATAGTTCGCATTTTGATGTACAATTGCGAATAAGTCGCATAATCAGCTTTTGGATTGACACTGCGCTTATGAAGGGACACTTGAATGACGATGATCACGCGCCTGTTTTCAGCAGCTTTTTTTGCGGCCCTGTCCACTGTCGCAATGGCGGATGAGGATCGGTTCAAGGCTGTTACCACCTTTACCGTTATTGCCGATATGGCGCAGAATGTGGCAGGTGACGCCGCCATCGTCGAAAGCATCACCAAGGCGGGGGCAGAGATCCACGGCTATCAACCGACGCCCCGCGATATCATTCGCGCACAGCATGCTGACCTGATTTTATGGAACGGGCTTAACCTCGAATTGTGGTTCGAGCAGTTCTTCCGCAACGTGTCCGATGTGCCAAGCGCGACGATCAGCGATGGCATCGTGCCAATGGGCATTTCGTCAGGCGAATATGACGGCATGCCGAACCCGCACGCATGGATGAGCCTGCAAAGCGCGCTGATCTATGTCGACAACATCCGCGATGCATTTATTGCGCATGACCCCGACAACGCCGAAACCTACCGCGCGAACGCGGAAACCTATAAGGCCGAAATCACCGCGACGATCGCACCTTTGCGCGAACGGATCCTCGCGATGCCCGCCGCGCAGCGCTGGTTGGTCACTTGCGAAGGGGCATTCAGCTATCTGGCCCGGGATTTCCGGATGCAGGAACTTTACCTGTGGCCCATCAACGCCGACAGCCAAGGCACTCCGCAGCAGGTGCGCCGCGTCATTGATACGGTGCGCGAAAATGACATTCCTGCG
>NZ_JAWOAN010000156.1:0-7771 GCF_046498525.1 Yoonia sp. | reverse complement strand
ACCATTGTCTGTCCGGTCATAAACGCGAATACTAGGAGCATGAACGGCAACGCAGAAAATTCAGCCCTGAACGAAGCGGTACGCACGCGACGGAACGATCTGATCGCGCTGACCCAAAACCTGATCCGGATTCCCACATTGAACCCGCCGGGTGATTGCTACCGCGAAATTTGCGAGTATCTGGACCGGCGCCTGCGGAAGTCAGGGTTCGAAACCGAAATGATCCGCGCCCATGGCACACCGGGCGACAGCGACAAATACCCCCGTTGGAATATCGTCGCGTGGCGCGAAGGAGGCCGCGCAGGTGATTGCGTCCACTTCAACAGCCACACCGATGTGGTCGAGGTCGGCAGCGGCTGGACCAAAGATCCCTTTGGCGGGGAACTGACTGACGGAAAGATCTATGGCCGCGGCGCATGTGACATGAAAGGCGGGCTTGCGGCCTCGATCATCGCAGCAGAGGCGTTTGTCGAAACGCATCCCGACTACGCAGGCGCCATCGAAATCTCCGGCACTGCGGATGAAGAATCAGGGGGCTACGGCGGTGTCGCCTATCTTGCTGAAAAGGGCTATTTTGACCCCGCGCGCGTGCAACATGTCATCATTCCCGAACCGTTGAACAAGGACCGCGTCTGCCTTGGGCATCGCGGCGGCTGGTGGGCCGAAATTGAGACTTTTGGCGAAATCGCCCATGGCTCCATGCCTTTTCTAGGTGACTGTGCGGTGCGTCACATGGGTGCGGTGCTGACCGAGTTCGAATCCAAGCTTTATCCCGCAATGGCCGCACGGATGACCGATATGCCCGTCGTACCCGAAGGGGCGCGATCATCCACCATGAACATCAACTCCATCCATGGCGGCCAGCCAGAGCAGGATGCTGACTATACCGGCCTGCCTGCACATTGCGTGCCAGACAGTTGCCGCATCGTCATCGACCGCAGGTTCCTTGCCGAAGAAAATGTGGATGACGTGCGCAACGAGGTCAAAGACCTTCTCGAAGGTCTGAAGGCTGGCCGCGACCGGTTTGACTATGACCTGCGCGAGATCAATGTCGTGCTGCCCAGCATGACTGAACGTGAAGCACCAGTCGTTCAGATCGTCGCCGCCGAAATCGAAAAAGTCTTGGGCAAGCCGGCAGAGTTTGTCGCCTCGCCGGGCACCTACGATCAAAAGCACATCGACCGGATCGGCAAGCTGAAAAACTGCATCGCCTATGGGCCGGGTATATTGGAACTGGCCCATAAACCGGACGAATACGTCGGCGTCGACGACATGATCGACAGCGCGCAGGTCATGGCGGGTGCTTTGGGGCAGATATTGAAGCCATAGGGCGGGCGTGTCGGCGAGAGTGCATTCACTCATCCCGACACTTGCCGCTGCAAGTTCAAATTATTTCAGACGCACAAGTTCACCCAACAAAAAGAGGCCGACGCACGGTCAGACCCTCGTCGCGAATTGTCGTCAGCTACGTTCTACACGCGTTTCACGAGCCGGATCAGGAACAAAAGAATCACCGCCCCGATTGTCGCGTGGATAATAGAGCCGACGATTCCACCCCCGAAACCCAGGCCGACGACTGGAAAAATCAGTCCTGCAACAAATGCGCCGACGATGCCAACGACAATGTTACCCAGTAAACCAAAGCCGAAGCCCTTCACAATCTGTCCGGCCAACCAACCTGCGATTGCGCCGATAATGATGATTACAAGAATGCTTTCGATACCCATCTTTATGCTCTCCTAATTAAACCGCATGTTCACGACAAACGGAACCATAACACAGTTATTGACGGAGCCGATTGAGATTAAGCAATCGTCAGCAAGATGAATTAACGCGGACAATCGTTTGAAGCGGTCCTGCTTTTGCCTGTAATGCACATTCTTCGACACTGGCGGTCGTGTGAACATGTGGGGCAAGCATCCACTCTGTGGTCGCTGGGGCTTGATTTGCACCGACGTTCCGACAACACTCGTCCCAGCCATAGGAGATCGACCATGCAGTATTTCAAAAAACTCGCCACATCTACAGTCGTCGTTCTTTGCGCATCCGGGGCACTGGCCCAGGACAGCATCACCGTTGCCATTCAGTTGGAACCGCCGAACCTTGACCCGACCAGCGGGGCCGCGCAGGCGATTGACAGCGTCCTTTATGCCAATGTGTTCGAGGGTCTCACCCGCTTTGACGCCGATGGTGCGATTATTCAGGGCGTCGCCCAAAGCTGGGATATTTCCGACGACGGTTTGGTCTATTCCTTCAATCTTGCTGCCGGTGTGACCTTTCACGATGGCACCGCGATGGATGCCGAGGATGTAAAATTCACTCTTGATCGTGCGCGCGCTGAAGACAGCACCAATGCGCAAAAGGGCCTCTTTGCGGGGATCACGGATGTGACCGTGGTTGACCCGCTGACCGTGCAGGTCACGCTGGACCAGCCGAACGGCAACTTTTTGTTCAATATGGCATGGGGCGATGCCGTGATCGTGGCACCTGAGAGCATCGACACAATCGCCTCAAATCCTGTCGGGACCGGCCCGTTCACCTTTACCGATTGGGTGCAGGGCGACCGGCTGGAGCTGACCCGCTATGATGATTACTGGGGGCCTGCCCCCGCCCTAAAGAGCGCCACCTTTCGTTTCATCGCTGATCCGACTGCCGCCTTTGCCGCTGTAATGGCCGAGGACGTGGATGCCTTTATCGGCTTCCCCGCGCCTGAAAACCTGCCACAGTTCGAGGCTGATGCCCGGTTTCAGGTCCTTGTCGGCAATACCGAAGGTGAAACGATCCTCGCCACCAACAATATGATGCCACCCTTCGACGACGTACGCGTTCGCAAAGCTCTGGCCCATGCCATCGACCGGCAGGCAATCATCGAAGGGGCGATGTTCGGACTGGGCACGCCCATTGGCACGCATTTCGCGCCGCATCATCCGGACTATGTGGACCTGCTGCACAATTCCCGCCACGATCCCGAGTTGGCCCGAGAGCTGCTGGCCGAAGCCGGTTTTGCCGACGGTTTCACCACAACGCTGAAACTGCCGCCACCCTCTTATGCGCGGCGCGGCGGCGAGATTATCGCCAGCCAGTTGCGCGCGGTTGGGATCGAAACCGAGATCACCAATCTGGAATGGGCGCAGTGGATCGAAGAAGTGTTTACCAACAAGGATTTCGGCCTGTCCATCGTCAGCCACACCGAGCCGATGGATATCGGCATCTATGCCAACCCGGATTATTACTTCCAATATGACAGCGAGGAATTCCAGGCGGTCATGGAAGCCCTCAACGCGACCACGAATCCAGAGGGGCGCAGTGCACTGTTGGAGCAAGCACAAACCATCATCTCAGAGGATTTTGTGAACGGGTATCTGTTTGAACTGGCCGTCGCGACCGTGGCGAAAGCAGGGATCGAGGGACTATGGGTCAACCAGCCTACAGCCGCCGTTGATCTGACAGGGGTATCTTGGTCAAACTGAACACAAACGGGCGGTATCACCGCAAAACCCCTGACAGCTCTCATCGGGGGCTCTACCCACAGATGCGGTCAGGGGCAGCAGGCGTTGCATTGACCCCATGATCCGATACGTTTTTGGTCGCCTCACATCACTTATCATCAGTCTGATTGTCGCATCCATCGTGATCTTTGCCGTCATCGAGGTGATCCCCGGTGATCCTGCGGCTTTTATGCTCGGCGTGAACGCGCGCCCGGATACGATTGCCGCCTTGCGTGCCGAAATGGGCCTCGATCAGCCTTTGATCACAAGGTATCTGGACTGGGTCTTCGGGTTGCTGCGCGGCGATTTCGGCCAATCCTGGACATATAAAACCCCGGTCTCGGACCTCATCTCGGACCGCATTTGGGTGTCTTTGCCGCTTGCGATCTACGCGCTGATCCTGTCAACAATCATCGCATTTCCCGCAGGCATTTACGCAGCCAGCAGGCGGGGCAGCGCAGGCGACGTGACGATCATGGGGGCCACGCAACTGGGCGTCGCGATCCCCAATTTCTGGTTTGCGATGATACTGGTGCTGGTCTTTGCCATCAACCTTCGCTGGTTCAGCGCGGGCGGATTTCCGGGATGGAACGATCCGTTGCGGGCGATTAAATCCCTCACCTTGCCCGCCATCGCACTCGCCCTGCCGCAAGCAGCAATTCTCGCCCGTGTCATGCGATCATCGCTTCTTGACATGCTGGGCGAAGATTTCATCCGCACCGCCCGCGCGAAAGGGCTGAGCCGCCGCCAAGCGCTTTGGAAACATGCTGTCCGCAATGCGTTGATCCCAGTACTGACGATCATTGGCCTGCAATTTTCGTTCCTGTTGGCGGGCGGCATCATCATTGAACAGGTGTTCTTTCTGCCCGGCCTTGGCCGGCTGATTTTTCAGTCCATCAGCGCACGCGATCTGATTGTCGTGGAAAGCGTGGTGATGTTGCTGGTCTTCACCGTGATCGTCGTCAATTTCCTTGTCGATTTGGCCTATGCCGCCGTTGACCCGCGATTGAGGACGAAAGCATGAGCCGCAATCTGATTATCGGTACGTTGCTGACGTTACTTTTCATGGTATTGGCGGTGGTGTCTTTCGTCTGGACACCTGCCGATATCGAGACACTGAACATTCAAGCGCGGCTGCAAACGCCCAGCGCGGCCAACCTGCTTGGGACCGACCATTTCGGGCGTGATATCCTGTCGATGATCATGATGGGTGCGCGAACGTCGATTGCCGTCGCCTTGGTTGCGGTGGGCATCGGCATGGCGCTCGGCATCCCGTTGGGATTGCTCGCAGCGGCACGGCACGGATCACTGCTGGATGATTTAATCATGCGGGGCAATGACCTTGTCTTTGCCTTTCCGTCACTGGTCATCGCGATCCTGATCACCGCCGTGTTCGGGGCCTCTGCCGTCAATGCCATTATCGCCATCGGCATCTTTAACATCCCCGTTTTCGCTCGCCTCACGCGGGGTGCCGCCTTGCCGCTGTGGGAGCGGGATTTCATCCTTGCCGCGCGCGTCTGCGGCAAGTCCGCAGCGCGTATTTCAATCGAACACGTCCTGCCCAACATCACCAACTTGATGATCGTGCAGGGCACAATCCAATTCAGCCTTGGCATCCTTGCCGAGGCCGCCCTGTCTTACATCGGTCTTGGCGCACAGCCTCCCACCGCAAGCTGGGGCCGAATGCTGGCGGATGCCCAGACACTCGTCAGCATCGCGCCGCATACAGCCCTCATGCCGGGTTTTGCGATCCTGCTGACGGTGCTGGGGCTGAACCTGATGGGAGACGGTTTACGCGACTGGCTTGACCCGCGTATCCGCGTGGTGCGGACATGAGCCTGCTTGCGATGAAGGACCTGTCGCTGTCCATCGGGGATACGCCAGTCCTGCATGACGTCAACCTGACCATGCAGGCCGGTGAAATCGTGGCAATCACCGGCGAGAGCGGCTCTGGCAAATCCATGACAGCGCTTGCCGTGATGGGGCTGCTACCGCATGGTGCCAAGGCCAAGGGCAGGATCATGCTTGATGGCATCGATATCCTGCAAACTCCGGAACCTGACTTGTGCAAAATGCGTGGCAACGCGATGGGCATGGTATTTCAGGAACCGATGACAGCACTCAATCCGGTGCAAACCATCGGCGATCAGGTAGCCGAAACGATCCTGATCCATGAAAAAACAACCAAGGCCGAGGCCCACAAACGCGCCACTGCGATGTTGGAGCGCGTGGGGCTCGAGGTTTCTCCGAAACGGTATCCACATGAGCTGTCCGGCGGGCAGCGCCAGCGTGTTGTGATCGCGATGGCCATCGCGCTGCGCCCCAAGCTGCTGATCGCGGATGAGCCCACTACGGCGCTGGATGTGACCACACAAGCCCGAATCCTCGACCTATTGCGCGACCTTGTGTGCGAATTCAATATGGGATTGTTGATAATAACCCATGATCTGGCCGTTGTCGCCGATGTCGCCGATCAAATCGCAGTGATGCAAAAGGGCCGTATCGTCGAGGCGGGTGCGACCGGACATCTTCTGGCCCATATGCAGCACCCCTATACGAAGGCGCTATTCGAGGCGTCGCGCCATGCGGTATCCTTGCCCGAAACAGTGCAGGCGGCACCGATGCTGCGCGTAAGGAATGTTGCCCGTGATTATCCCGTTGCGCGTCAGAGGCTCTTGGGGCCCCGGCCCATGTTCCGCGCGTTGGATGATGTCACTTTCCAGATCAATCACGGTGAACGTGTCGGGCTGGTAGGTGAAAGCGGCTGCGGAAAATCGACACTAACGAGGGCAATTTTGGGGTTGGAAGACGTGCAGCGCGGTCAGATCACACTGGACGGGGACCCTGTCTTTACCGGCAGGCACCCTAATCTGGCGGTTCGGCGCAAAATGCAGGTGGTGTTTCAGGACCCCTACAGCAGCTTCAATCCGCGTCACCGCGTAGATCGGCTGATCACCGAACCGTTTCACCTGCTGGAACATCCACCCAGCGGGGCCGCGCGCGATGATGCTATCGCAAAGGCGCTGACCGACGTCGGCCTTTCGCCCGGTGATGCGGATAAATACATCCATGAATTTTCAGGCGGGCAGCGGCAACGCATCGCCATCGCGCGGGCGCTGATCATCGAACCGGAACTCATCATCTTTGACGAGGCTGTTTCGGCGCTTGATGTGTCCGTCCGCGCTCAAGTGCTCGACCTGATCGCGGACCTTTGCCGCAGGCGGCCTCTGGCCTATCTGTTCATCAGCCATGACCTGTCGGTCGTGCGGTCGGTGACTGACCGTGTGATCGTCATGCAGGCGGGAAAAATCATCGAACAAGGCGAAACAGACACTGTTTTTGCAAATCCGCAACATCCCTACACCAAGGCGTTGATTGCAGCGGCACCACAGTTGCCCGCGTTGGGCATGGCGGTCTGATAAAGAGATTGCTACGCTCATGACAATGCAGGGGGGATACAATGCGACTGGCAGATAAAACAGCAATTGTAACGGGCGGCGGCTCGGGATTTGGGGCAGGAATAGCACGCAAGTTCGCGGCTGAGGGTGCGCACGTTTTTGTGGTCGATATCAATTTGGAGGGTGCCGCCGTCATCGCTGATGAAATAGGCGGCATCGCAGTGGACTGTGACGTTTCTAACGCGGATTCAGTGTCTAACCTTGCAAAAACAGTACTATCTCAAGGTCCACTCGATATCCTGGTGAATAATGCTGGCGTCACGCATTTGCCCAACCAGCTCGAAGATGTGACGGAGGATGACTTTGATCGGGTCTATAACGTGAACATGAAGTCGGTTTTTCTTACTGCACGGGCATTGGTCCCGCATTTCAAATCCCGCAAATGCGGTGCAATCCTCAATGTGGCCTCGACCGCCGGTGTTTCACCCCGTCCCCGTTTGAACTGGTACAATGCATCAAAGGGCTGGATGATCACTGCAACCAAAACGATGGCGGTCGAGCTTGCGCCCGACGGCATCCGTGTAAATGCGATCAATCCCGTCGCTGGCGATACGCCCTTGCTCAAGTCCTTCATGGGTGAGGACACGCCCGAGATACGGGCCAAGTTCCTGTCCACAATCCCCTTGGGCCGTTTTTCAACGCCCGAAGACATGGGCAACGCCGCCTGCTTTCTCTGCTCGGATGAGGCCAGCATGATCACAGGCATCGCAATGGAGGTGGACGGTGGCCGCTGTATCTAAAGGCAAACGCAATTTGATCACCGATGTTGCGGGCCTCAAAGTCGGCAACGCGCAGGACGATCACATCAAGACAGGCACGACGGTG
>NZ_JAWOAN010000157.1:0-7627 GCF_046498525.1 Yoonia sp. | reverse complement strand
TCAAGCACGGCTCCGACACCCGAAGCGTCACAAATTCCCCGCAAATGTCCTGCCAGACCAAACCCTGTGATGTCTGTCATCGCATGGGCCTTGCCCAGGATGGTCGAAGCGGCAGCCTGATCCTGGACCATCATGTCAAGACAGGCGATCACATCTTCTCCCTTAGCTTTGCCAGCCATCTCTGCTGCCATAATCGTGCCGCTACCGATAGGTTTGGTGATGATCAGCCTGTCACCCAGTTTTGCGCCCGCCAGCGTGATCGGATTTTTTGTCAGCCCCGTCACTGTGAAGCCAATGGTCAATTCATCGCCAAGTGACGAATGCCCACCAATGATCCTGCACCCTGCCTTGGCAAAGACCTCTGACGCCACAGTCATGATCTCGGCCAGCGTCCGTTTCTGAAGGTCCGCCGACATACGCGGCAAGATCAAACTGGCCGTCGCAGCCTGTGGCTTGGCGCCCGTCGCCCAGATATCGCCCAGCGCATGCACGGCCGCGATGCGGGACATCAAGACCGGATCAAGGGTCAGCGCGCGCAGGTGATCTGTGCTCATGACCTGACCGGGCTGCACCTCGGCTGCGTCATCGCCGAAATGGTCTATCAGCACGGCTTGCAAAGCCGCGCGTCCCACCTTGGCACCGCAACCACCGCACATCGGCTTGTCGCCCAAAGCGTCTTTCATACCAAGCGCCACGATGCGCGGCAGCTTGGGCGCGTCCATCTCGGGAAGCGCATCAAACTGGGCCATGAATTTGCGGTCGATATAGTCCTTGAGCTTCCACAGAAGCGGCCCTTCACGGGCGGTCCCGAATTTTTCGGCAAGCGCAGTCCGTGCCCCAACCGAAACAAGCTTGAGGTAATCGCGCTGTGGCTTGTAGGCGCGCAAATTGCCACCGGACAGGACCGCGCGGAGATTGTCGAAAAGCACCGGTGCTTCACGCACCGCATAGACGCCGGCCTTGGGGCGCGGATCATGGCTCAGGTGCGCGCAATCACCGACCGCAAAGATGTCTGACGCGCTGGACTGCAGGTGCGCATCTACGGTGATGAAGCCCTCGTGCAGATCAAGACCGGTCTGGCCGATCCAGTCATGTGGTTTAGCACCTGCTGCGCCGGTGGTAAAATCGCTGCGAATGGTGCGCCCGTCACGCAGGACCACACCTTCGGCATAGATTTCGGTGACTTCGGCATCTTCGATGATTTCGATGTCGTGGGCTATCAGGGCGGCCAGCATTTTTTGCCGCGCTTTGTAGCCGAGTGCTGCGAGCACGCGGCTGCGGTCGATCAAACGCACGGTTGGCTGTTTGTCCCGCAAGGCATGGGCCATCGCCAAGGCGAGTTCGGCCCCGGCGACACCGCCACCGATAATCGCAATCTGGGGTGCTTGGGCTTGGGCGCGAAACGCATCCCATCGGGACGCAAAGGTGCCCAATGGCTTGGCGGGGGTCGCGTGGGTCGAAAACCCCGGCAGGTCCGGCATCGCAGAGGTGATCCCGACATCGATGGCGGCCACATCATAGGCAACCGGCGGGCGACCTGCGACGTGGATGGTACGCGCGTCCTTATCAATGCCTATCGCATAGCCGTTGATGATCCGTGCTCCGGCAAAACGCGCCAGTCTGACCAGATCGATATCAAGCTCGTCCCGCGTATAGTGACCCGCCACAAACCCCGGCAACATTCCTGAATAGGGCGCAGTCGGTCCGGGGTTGATGACCGTCACCCGGACGCCGGGCAACGGATTCATGCCCCAACGACGCAAAACCAGCGCATGGGTGTGACCACCGCCAATAAGGACAAGGTCGCGGGTAAGGGGAAAACTGTTCATCAGGGCCTTCTAGCGGGCAAGCGTTCAGGGGGAAAGCCACTGTCCCTGCCAATGACCCATACGTGAAAAACTGACACGACGATGGTCGGCACCAAGGTGCACTGCATCAATGCCTGTCACGGTACACTGCAGCACGGCAAATGTCGCAGGGTCAGGGTCTTTGACGTAGTCCAAAGCGGTCTTGATCGGTGTGCCGGGGGCTGGCGTGACGCCATAGGATTGCCGGGCGTGATCGGGGATTCTGTCCCAAAGCGTACGGGTTTGCGCGCCGGAACTGATTGTCACCTCTGCCTGCAACCGGATTTGGAGGTCTTGCTTGGCGTCCCAGATATGAAGCGCCGCACGTGGATGGGCGCGCAGACTGTTGATCTTGTCGGAAAACAGGTCTGTATGAATGGTGATGGTGCCTGCATCTTGGTCGGCGGTGCGCAACACCACTGTGCGGGCTTCCGGCCAGCCATCGGATGAAACCGTCGCAAAGGTCGGACGACGGGCCGGATGCTTGGCGTCGGCCACGCCGCGACCCAGCGTGTTCCAGACCTTTGTCCAGATACCTTCAGTGGTTTCAAACCATTCACTCATAGCCTGTCATCTCCAAATATCCGGTGCCTGTGTGACTGCCCGACACAGTTACCGGCCCTTCCCAATAGGGCACGCTGGTGGTCATCCATGCGTCTTCATTGATCGCCGCAACAGTAACGTCCACATCCCGAGCCGCTAGTTCAACCCGCCAGCGCACAGGCACATCATCGTCATTTACGGCAAGCGGTGTCGCAACCAAAGCACCGTCTGTATAAGGCGTCGTCACCCCATCGGGCGTG
The DNA here is from genome assembly GCF_046498525.1 of Yoonia sp. GTDB lineage: Bacteria > Pseudomonadota > Alphaproteobacteria > Rhodobacterales > Rhodobacteraceae > Yoonia. The sequence goes on along the minus strand of NZ_JAWOAN010000157.1, from coordinate 4,977 downwards.
ATCCAAGTGGCAGAGGTAAAATTGTTGCCATCGGTCTGCTGCAACCGGAACCCCATCAGCTTGTTGCCATCGTCAAACGACAACGAGAACCAGTCCCAGCCGGTTTGGTTTTCTGCCAAGGGCTGCGAGGACCATTCACGGTCGAGCCATGCATTGCCACGCACAGCGGCATCGCCCTGAGGCAATTGCAACGTCCCTTCAATCGCAAAGAACGGTTGGGAATAATAGTAAGACGCCTGCCCCGCTGCAGACTTTACCGAATAACCTGCATCGCCATGAAAAACGAGCGGCCCTTGCGCGGTCAGTGCCATATCATAGGCAAAGTCAGGTCCGCTGGCGGTCATCCGCAATGTATTCCAGTCACCTGCAAGCACCCAGTCGTCGATCCACGCTTCAAACGGGTCCGCCACCACACCGGCCTGCCCGATCCCACCACGTGCAAGCCGTTCACTGACGTAATGATTTTCCTGTGTTGTCACAGCGGCATGACCCATCCAAAGCTGCGGAGTGCTCCATCCATCGCCGTCTTCTGGCGCAAGTGCCGAGCGGAAAAGCGTCCATTGGAGGCCGTAAGGCGTGCCGTCTTCCGCTGTCAGATTGGCCGTCAGATACCACCATTCAATCCGATAATCGGGGTGCGCGCCATGATCTGCGGGAAAGTCGAATTGTGGGTTTGGCTGCGGCACGGAAAAGCCTTCTGCATCCGTACCAAGCCCTGCAAAGCCTTGAGCAAATGCAGCAACAGGCAGGAGAAGAGCCAGCAAAAGCGCCTTAACGTTCATTGGAAAATACCTTGAGCAAATCAGCAGGCGGCGTGCGCGCCAACCGGCGTGCGGGCCAGAGTGCTGCCAGTGCCGCCGCCAGCAGTGCAAACAGCCCAAGGCGAGCATAGTCCAGCGGGAACAGATACATCGGCAGCTTCCACCCGAAGGCAGCGACATTCACCACGGCCAGCAGGGCCCATGCAAGTGCCAGACCCAGCGGCAAGGCCACAACCGATGTCAGCAGAGCCAGCATCACTGCACGCAACAGTTCCAGCCTTCCGATCTGGCTGCGCGTCATGCCCATCGCCCATACCGGTGCCAGTTGCGGGACGCGCATGGTGGCAAGTGTGAGAAGGCTCATTAATATGGCAAAGCCTGCAACTGCGAGAGTCAGGATATTCAGTGCCGTGGTCACCGTGAAGGTACGCTCAAAGATTGCCAGCGAAATCGCTTTGATGCCTGCCTGATTGACGGATTGCGTCGCGGGGATACCGGTCGCCGCCTCCAGGTCGGCCAGAAAAGCAGGCACGGTGTCCGGGTCCATACGCAACCCGAAATTACGCGGGGTGATGCCGGGGTAGAGGGTGCGGAACATCGCCTCGCCAATGACTGCCTGCCCGATCGGGTTGCCGTAGTCGCCATAGACGCCCGCGATGACAAAGGAGGTGCCCTGCAAGGTTATCTCATCCCCTACGTTCAGTTCGGCACGCCGCGAAAGCTGTTCGTTGATCAGAACGCCCTGCCCATCAAAGGTCACATCCCAAGGGTTTGCTGCCTGTTCCAAAAACACCCAGTTGTCACGATAGGTTGGGTGGTCGCGGGCGCCAAATACCTCGGTCGGTTGTCCGGCCACTTGCGTGTCCACGCTCTGGATCGGCAGGATAATGTCGGTGCGTGGTTCTGCGAACTGCACCAATGCCGCAGACTGCGCTTCGTTCTGGGTCCGGACATAGACTTCCGAAGCTAGGCGCTGGTCGAGAAAACCGGTAAACGTCAGCCGGAAACTCGATACCATCGTGGACACGCCCACATTTGCGGACATTGCCAATAGCAAGGCCATCAGCGCCAGTGACAGTCCGGGCAATTGCTGGCGCGTATCGGCCCAGAACCATTGCGCTGTGACCGATTTCGCCACTTTGCTGGCACCCGCAAGGATACGATCCAGAATAAGCGGCAAGGCAAGCGCAGCCCCGACCAAGAGCGCGGCCAGCAGTGTGAACCCGCCGATCAATCCGTTGGCGGTGAACACCATGACGGCCGCTATCCCCAAGAGGATTGCCGCCAAGATGCCTTGGATCACGGCCTTCCGACCTGCCGCCATCGCAAGGGCGCGCGGTTGTGCTGCGGCCAGTAACGGCATTTTCGCAATCTGGAAAAGCGCGCCACTGGCCGCAATTGCCGTACCGCCCAGCGCAATGGCCAAACCTGACAGCCACCATGAAGGACGCAATTGCAGCGTGCCGGAAACATCCGCGCCATAAAGCCCGCGCAGGGTGGCCGCGACATCGGGCAAAAGCAGCGCCGCAATGATGTAGCCAAGGGCCACACCGATCACACCCGAGATCAGGGCAAAGATCATCAACTCTGCCGCCATCAGAATGACCAACCTGCGCAGGGGCAATCCCAAGGCGCGCAAGGTCCGCACCACGGACCGGCGTTGTTCGAAGGCCAAGCCGATCGCGCCATTGACGATGAAGATACCGACCGCAAACGACAAAAGACCAAAGGCCGTCAGGTTCAGGTGAAAGCTGTCGGTCAGGCGCCCAATATCGCTGCCGCCCTGCGCTGGTTGCAAAGTGAGCTCAGGTGCAAGAACGCCAAGATCGGGACGCCCCTTGGGTTGCATGGGCAGGACAAGCAGACTGTCGATCCGGCCTGCCTTGTCCAGCAACCGTTGCGCAACACCGATATCGGTCACTGCTGTCGCGGGTGCCGCCTCTGGCGTAATGACCACCGAAAGGTCGGGAAGTTGCGATGCGGTCTCTGCGTTTGCAAAAAGCTGGCCATCACCGGACAGGAATGCCGTGATATCGCCACCGTCAACTGGCGCAACAGGTCCGATGCCACGAGGCGCAGTCAGCGGCTCGATCCCGACGATGCGCACCCCGTCCAGACGTCCTTGCACCACAGGGCTGACCAGCCAGCCGGCCCGCCGCAATGCGATATAGGTGTCTTGCAGCATCGGTTGTCCGTCACGCCGGACAAGCCGGTCGTATTGCCCCTCACCAAGGGTAGCTGCGGCTGCGTCATAACTGGCGCGCGCCTCGGCGTTGACGGCTTGCACCCCAGACCAAAGCGCAGTGGCCAGCGCCAGTCCGGAAAGCAGCGTGAACAATTGCAACGGATTGCGCCACCAATGCGACAACAATGCCTGCAAGGTTGCCCGTGTCATGCCACCTGCCCCGACCGGAGATGCAACCGCCGCGACATCCGCCCTGCAAGTGCGCTTGAATGGGTGACCAACAGAAGACCTGCACCGGTTTCCGAAACCAGTTCCAGCATCATGTCAAGAACGATGTCTGCCGTCGCCTCGTCCAGATTGCCGGTGGGTTCGTCGGCCAGAACAAGGCGTGGCTTGGCGGCCAAGGTGCGGGCAATCGCAACGCGTTGCTGCTGCCCGCCTGAAAGCTGTTCAGGATATTTGTTCAGATGCAGGGTCAGGCTCATACGGTCCGCCAAAATAGCGTCCCAGTTCGGATCATGCCGTCCGGCAAGTCGGGCCTGAAAGGCGATATTGTCGGCAACCCGTAAACTGGGGATCAGGTTGAATTGCTGAAACACGACCCCCACCGTGCCGCGGCGCAAGGCGGCGCGTCCGGTATCATCAAGGGTCGCGATGTCTTGGCCGTCAAGACGGATGTGGCCTTGATCCGGTGTGTCCAACCCGCCAATAAGATGAAGCAGCGTGCTCTTGCCGCTGCCGGACTCGCCCGTCAGCGCCAGCGTTTCACCCGCGCCCAATGTCAGATCAATACCGCGCAGCACTTCGAAAGGGCCATCGGCGGTCTGATAGGTTTTGTGAATATTCTGAACGGTCAGCAACATGTTTTCGGGCCTCTGCGTCAGAGGTAACACGCCCGCGCCGGAAGGAAACGCCCCCTGCGGCGATTAGGGTCAGGGCAATGCAGGGGCAGGCACGGATTTTGGCGTTTTACCATCACGTTTTCTCTGGTTCTTTTTGAACGCTACAGTAGGGTTTTGCCCAGTCTGAATGGAAAGCCTGATATGACCGATATCGTAATTCTAGGCGGTGCCCGCACGGCGATTGGTACTTTTGGTGGATCTTTAGCCGGAACTTCCCCGATTGAATTAGGCACGATCACCGCCAAGGCCGCACTGGAACGCACAGGCGTGGACGCAGCGCAGGTAGGACATGTGGCGTTTGGTCATGTCATCAACACCGAACCCAAAGATATGTACCTTAGCCGCATGGCCGCGATGAATGCGGGTGTGCCTGAAACAACGTCCGCGATGAACGTGAACCGCCTTTGCGGGTCTGGTGTGCAGGCGATCATTTCGGTGATGCAGTCGCTCTTGCTGGGTGACGCTGATTTCGGTCTTGCGGGTGGTGCCGAAAACATGAGCCGTTCGCCCTTTATCATCTCTGATCAGCGTTGGGGCGCGAGGATGGGTGATATCGTCACGCGGGACATGATGCTGGGTGCGCTCAACTGCCCGTTCGGGACAGGGCATATGGGTGTCACCGCCGAGAACGTCGCCGGCGAGCATGACATCAGCCGCGCAGATCAGGATGCATTTGCCCAGCAAAGTCAGGAACGGGCGGCTACCGCAATCGAAGCCGGTTACTTCGCAAGCCAAATCACCCCTGTATCGGTCAAAAAGCGCCGTGAAGTGGTGGATTTCGTCACGGATGAACATCCCAAGGCAACGACATTGGAGACCCTCTCCAGTCTCCGCCCCGTGTTCCAGAAAGACGGGTCTGTGACGGCTGGCAATGCATCCGGCCTGAATGATGGTGCGGCAGCAATTGTGCTTGCGACAGCGCAAGCGGCTGAAAGCGCCGGTCTGACACCGAAGTTCCGTATCCTGGGCTATGCCCATGCCGGTGTGCGCCCTGAGGTGATGGGGATCGGTCCCGTGCCTGCGGTCAACAATTTGCTGGTCAAGACCAAGCTGACGGTAAGCGATTTCGATGTGATTGAATCCAACGAAGCCTTTGCCGCGCAAGCGCTCGCCGTTTCCAAAGAATTGG
>NZ_JAWOAN010000108.1:0-10961 GCF_046498525.1 Yoonia sp. | reverse complement strand
GATACCTTCACGGCGCAGCTTGCGGCGCAAGGAATTATGATTGGAGAGCGATCCGTTGTGCACGAGGCACTGGTCATTGCCGGTGTTGAACGGATGCGCCCCCATGGTCGTCACGGCAGATTCTGTGTCCATGCGCGTATGCCCTATGCCATGTGTGCCGGACATCTTGGCCAAATCAAAGCGGGCGGCGACAGCCTTGGGCAGTCCGACCTCCTTGTAGATTTCCAAGGTATCTCCGCGGCTCATGACACGAAGTGTAGGATTGATATCAGTTAACGCAGACTGCACCTGCGCTGTCGTGCCAGCGGGAATACCCAGAACCGCGTGGGTGTCTTTCACCTCCATCCTGACCTTGGCACCAAGCATCTTGCCAAGTGCGTTCTCCAAACCGGCAAAAGCCTGATCGGGGGTGTCGGATTGAACGACGAGCTTGGTCTTGCCTGCTGTCTCATTGCTATAGATGGCAATACCGGCACTGTCAGGTCCTCGATCCGTCATCGTGATGAGCATGGTGGTCAAAAGCGCACCAAGCTGAGGTTCGAGTTCTTTGTCTTTCAAGAAAAGGCCAACAATCCCGCACATGGATATCCCTCGATCTATTCACTGCGCCGAAGCGGCAGGGGCTGCTGTTACGCTATCACCAAAGCTGGAATTGATTCAACTGGTAGGAAACAAATATTCACAACAGGCATAGTCTGGGCTGTAGAATTGAGCAGCGCGCCGATGTCTTGCTCAAAAGCCGGGCGCTCATGCGTCCTGCGGGTAGCTGATGATTGACAGATATCGCGCGGGGAGTTTGACCAGTTCTTCAGGTCCGTGCGGCGCATCGGCGTCAAAGAAAAGCGTGTCTCCCGGTTTCAAAGGATAGATGTCACCGCCATGGCGATAATTCACCTCGCCTTCCAGCATGTATATGGTTTCGATCCCGCTATGCTGAAACGTCGGGAAGACATCGGATTCCTCTGAAAGAGTAATCATGTAGGGCTCGACGATCACACCGCTTGCGTTGGCACCGATATGGCCCAGCAGGTTGTACTGGTGGTTGGCCCGCGTACCTTCACGTTCCAACTCGACCCCCTCGCCGGATTTGGTATGCACGACGGATCGCGCTTCTTCGAAGCCGCGAAAAAACGTCGTGATCGGAACCGACAGCGCATTGGCAAGTGTCTGTAGCGTCGTCAACGACGGCGAGGTGTTCCCGTTTTCGATCTTCGACAGCATGCCGATCGACAGACCGGTGGCCTCTGACAAATCGGACACGGTGATTTCCTGCTTGCGCCGGTGTGCCCGCACTTCGCGCCCAATTGCGACTTCAAGGACCTTTTCACGGACCTCGCTGGTCCGGTGAGGATCTTGCGACAGGGGAAATGCAGCCATGGGTCGGTTCGTTTTTTTCCAGGATGAGAGCGTTTCAAGGTTGTGTCGATGATCACCAAAGCGACGCAGACTTCAAGCGATCATCTTACGAAACGAAACGCACAAGCCGATTTGTTCCGACAAGGACCAGCCAAAAACGTTTGATTTTTCTATCCCTGCTTGAGACCCCAATCCATGCTTTATGAACAAAGATTGCATCCTGCGCGTTGCCTATTCTGCCGCATAGTCTTCCATCGGTGGGCATGTGCAGGTCAGGTTCCGGTCGCCCCACACATTGTCCACGCGGTTGACTGGCGGCCAGTACTTGTCGACACGAAATGCCCCCGTCGGAAAGCAGCCCGTTTCGCGGCTGTAGGGGCGATCCCAATCCTTGACGAGGTCTTCCATCGTATGGGGTGCATTCTTGAGCGGGTTGTTAACCGGGTCCATTTCTCCGTTTTCTATCGCACGGATTTCTGCCCGAATTCCCAGCATCGCGTCGCAGAAACGATCCAGTTCCGCTTTCGTCTCGGATTCGGTGGGTTCGATCATCAATGTTCCGGCAACGGGCCATGACATCGTCGGGGCATGAAACCCGCAGTCCGACAGACGCTTGGCGATATCATCGACAGTGACATTCGCACTTTCGGCGAATGGACGCGTGTCGATGATACATTCATGCGCGACCCGACCGGACGGCCCTTTGTAAAGCACATCAAAGGCCCCCTCGAGACGTCTGGCGACATAATTGGCATTGAGGATCGCCACGCGCGTCGCCTGCGTAAGCCCTTCCCCGCCCATCATCAGGCAATAGGCCCATGATATCGGCAAAAGCGAGGGAGAGCCGTAAGCGGCAGCGCTCACCGCCCCTTCGCCGCCGTTCGGATCACCGGGTTGATGGGGAATCAGATGCTCTTTCAGCCCGATTGGGCCCATCCCGGGCCCTCCACCGCCATGCGGAATGCAAAAGGTCTTGTGCAGGTTGAGGTGGCTCACGTCTCCGCCCAGATCACCGGGGCGGCTCAGCCCGACCATCGCGTTCATGTTGGCACCGTCGATATAGACCTGACCGCCAGTTGCGTGCGTGATCTCGCAGACTTCGATCACCGTTTCCTCGAACACGCCGTGGGTCGAAGGATAGGTGATCATACAGGCGGCTAGTTTGTCTTTGTGTTCTGCCGCTTTTGCCTTGAAGTCAGCAAGGTCGATATCGCCGTTGTCGGCGGATTTGATCGGGACCACTTTCCATCCCACCATCTGGGCCGAAGCGGGGTTCGTACCATGTGCGCTCATCGGGATGAGGCAGATATCGCGCTGCCCTGCACCATTGGCACGGTGATAGCCCGCAATGGCCAAAAGCCCTGCATATTCACCCTGAGCGCCGGAATTCGGCTGCATCGATATCGCGTCGTAGCCGGTCACGTCACAGAGTTTGGCCGAGAGATCTTCGATCATTTCGGTATAGCCCTGTGCCTGATCCTTGGGACAGTACGGATGCAGATGTGAGAACTCGCGCCAGCTGACAGGCATCATCTCGGCGGCCGAGTTCAATTTCATGGTACACGACCCGAGCGGGATCATGGCCCGGTCGAGCGCAAGGTCCCGATCCGCCAGACGCCGCATATAGCGCATCATCTCGGTTTCCGCCCGGTTCATATGGAACACGGGGTGGGTCAGGAAATCGGACGTCCGGATCAATTTTTCGGGCATGTGGTAGTGCGGGGTATAGTCCTTGTCCTGCCGCGTGATGCCAAAGGCGCGCCAGACCTTTTCGATGGTTGCCGGCCGTGTGCGTTCGTCCAAAGTGATGCACACCTTGGTGTCACCGGCCGCGCGCAGGTTCACGCCTTCATCGACCGCAGACTTGATGACCGCAGACTGCAACGGCCCCACATCGACCGTGATCGTATCAAAGAACGTCGCGGGCCGGACGTCGAAACCTGCTTGCTGCAGACCTTCCGCAAGACGTGCCGTCTTGCGATGAATCCGTTGGGCGATGGCCCGCAACCCTTCAGGGCCATGAAAGACCGCGTAGAACCCCGCCATGACAGCCAGCAGGGCCTGCGCCGTACATACATTCGACGTCGCCTTTTCACGGCGGATATGCTGCTCGCGGGTTTGCAGCGACAGCCGGTAGGCGCGGTTGCCATGGCTGTCAATCGACACCCCGACAATGCGGCCGGGCATATTTCGTGCATAAGCTGTCTTCGTGGCCATATAGGCCGCATGCGGCCCGCCATAGCCGATGGGCACCCCAAAGCGCTGGGTGGTGCCGACGGCAATATCGGCGCCCATTGCACCCGGCTCTTTCAGCAATGTCAGCGACAGCGGGTCGGCAGAAATGATACCGATGGCCTTATGCGCGTGCAGTTTTGCAATCGCATCGGTGAAATCACGGATATGGCCGTAGGTGCCGGGATACTGGAAAATCGCGCCAAACACTGCGGCGGCATCCAGATCATCAGGAGAGCCGACAACAATCTCTATCCCAAGTGGTTGCGCCCGGGTTTTCATCACTGCGATATTTTGCGGGTGGCAGTTTTCGTCGACAAAGAACCCTTGTGCTTTGGATTTGCTGATGCGTTGTGCCATCGTCATCGCCTCGGCGCAGGCCGTGGCCTCATCCAGCAAGGAAGCATTGGCGATTTCGAGCCCCGTGAGATCAGACACCATGGTCTGAAAGTTCAAGAGCGCCTCAAGACGGCCCTGACTGATTTCGGGCTGGTACGGGGTATAGGCGGTATACCACGCCGGGTTTTCAAGGATATTACGCTGGATCGCGGGGGGCGTAATCGTCCCGTGATAACCTTGGCCGATCAGCGAGGTCAGCACCTTGTTCTTTGCGGCCGTCACCCGCAAATGGTGCAGCGATTCACGCTCGGATTTGGCCTTTCCAAAATCCAGCGGCGTCTTCTGGCGGATCTTCGCAGGCAGCGCATCATCGATCAGTGCGCCGAGGTCCTTGGCACCCACCACTTCAAGCATCTTTTCCATCTCCGCAGGTGAGGGACCGATGTGGCGGCGGTTGGCAAAATCGTAGGGCAGATAGTCTGTGGGCGTGAAGGTCATCGGGGCAGTCCTTTAGCCAATCATTGCATTATATGCGGCTTCATCCATCAGATCATCCAGTTGCGCAGGATCGGATGGTTTGATCTTGAAAAACCAGCCCGCGCCCAGCGCATCGCTGTTGGCAAGACTTGGATCGTCCGCCAGCGCGGTATTCACTTCGGTGATTTCACCATCGATCGGGGCCATGATATCGGACGCGGCTTTCACGCTTTCGATCACCACGATTTCATCGTCCTTGGTGACTATCGTTCCGACTTCGGGCAGTTCGACAAAAACCAGATCACCAAGCTGCGTGGTCGCATGTTCCGTGATGCCGACGACAAAGGCGTCTCCCTCTGCGCGGAGCCATTCGTGTTCTTCGGTATATTTCATGCTGGTCTCTCTTTCGTTATCTTTTGAAGTTGGCGGGTATGAAGGGCATTCTGGCGACCGTCAGAGGTTGGCGTTTCCCGCGCAATTCGCCATATACTGACGCCCCCAAGGTCGCGTGCTCTGTGGTGACATACCCCATCGCAACGGGTCGGCCGACAGTCGGCCCAAATCCACCGGATGTGATGGTGCCAATGGGGTCTGCTGCGTCCTCGCTTGCAAAGAGCGGCACGCCCTCGCGCATCGGTGCGCGCCCTTCCGGCAAAAGCCCCACCCGCTTTTTAGAAGCGCCATGTTCCAATTGGGTGGCAATAATCTCTGCGCCCGGATAACCGCCAGCCCGCGCGCCACCCGGACGGCGCACTTTTTGAATGGCCCAAGTCAGTGCGCCTTCGACCGGTGAGGTCGTCGCGTCAATGTCATGTCCGTAAAGGCAAAGCCCTGCTTCGAGCCGCAGGCTATCACGCGCACCCAATCCGATCGGTTCGACAAGCGGGTGGTCCAGCAGGGCCTTGGCAATTTCTTCGGCCTTGTGGGACGGAACGGATATTTCATACCCGTCTTCCCCCGTATAGCCAGACCGCGACAGCCATGCCGTCACTCCGTCCAAGTCCAAAGTTGCGACATCCATAAACCTCATGTCGCGGGCCCGTGGGTCCAAGCCCGAAAGAACCGCTTCTGCGGCCGGTCCCTGCAGCGCCAATAGCGCACGATCAGTCACCTCTGTCACTGAAATATCCGGTTCAAGGGCCGCTTTCATATATGCAATGTCGGATGCCTTGCATGCCGCGTTGACGACCATAAAAATGTGGTCCCCGCAGTTGGCCAGCATCAGGTCGTCGGCGATACCGCCATCGGTGTTCGTGAAAAAACCATAACGCTGTCGGCCTTCGGCAAGGTCCACAATATCAACGGGGATCAGCCGCTCTAACCCAGCGGCGGCAGCAGCATAAGATGCAGCTTTCACGATGACCTGCCCCATATGGCTGACATCAAACAAGCCTGCATGGGCGCGTGTGTGCAGGTGTTCCTTCATCACGCCCAGCGGATATTGCACCGGCATCTCATAGCCCGCAAACGGGACCATCTTGGCCCCCAAGGATACGTGCAATGCGTGAAGCGGTGTTCGGAGCATCTCAGCCATATCGCGTTCGCCTTTTCCATAACCGACGGGATTGCATCTAATCAGTCGGCACCATCATTAACGCAGGATATCGGCTGCGCAACAGTGCCCCTTCTGTCCTTTGTGCCTGAGATCGCTATCCCTTCGGCGGGTGCATCTTGCACCTCTCTCCAGAGTCATCGTATCGCGACGTTGGTCCTTTGGCCTGAGAGTTTCCGAGGCAGTTGCTCCTTCGGCACCAGAAATCTGGTTCTCCCAACGTCAGATCGTATGCGTTTCCTATCGGAAACCCGCGCGATTTGGCAAGACTTAATTGGCAGGGCCACATCCATCGAAGGCCAGCAGGTACCACTGGTGATCAACCAGCCGCTGGCAGGGCTGTGTTTCAGCTTGCTTTCGGGTGTGTTTGGCGCTCATTTTCCACAAAAGAGGTGCACCGTGGAAAACAAGACGATTGTCGTTATTGGCGCAGGCATGTGCGGCGTCTCGACTGCCATCTGGCTGCAACGATCCGGCCACTGTGTCATTTTGATGGACAAAGGCGCGCCTGGGATGGGGGCCTCTTTCGGGAATGCCGGTCTGATCGCGCAATGGGCCGTTGCACCGGTCACATCACCGACACTCTGGCGCGATGCACCACGACTGCTGCTCGACCCGAACAGCCCGCTTTTTATGCAGTGGGCCTATTTCCCGAAACTGCTTCCCTGGCTCACTGGGTTCCTGTCACATGCCAATGATGCCGCCACGCGGCGCATCGTGACCAACCTCATTCCACTTCTCAGCGATGCCGTCGAGCAGCACAGGTCGCTGGTGCGCGGGACGGATCTGGAACGCTGGGTCAGCGACAGCAAACTCAGCTACGCCTACCCATCCAAAGCCCACTTCGCCGCCGACGCGTATACTTGGGAAATGAAGAAGTTGGCAGGGTTTACGCCGACTGTCCTTACCGGCCCTGACGTGCATGATTGCGAGCCTATTCTTGGACCTGACATACAGTGTCTGGCTGTTCTTGAAGGGCAAGGGCATATTACAAACCCGGGGCAATACATTGCGGACCTGACAAAGACCTTCGTCAGGAATGGCGGGACGTTTGTGCAGGCCGAGGTGCGTGACTTTCAAAAAACGAACGGGCGCATCACTCAGATCGAGACAGACCAAGGCCCGTTCGCATGTGACAAAGCGGTCATCACGGCAGGCATCTGGTCCAAGGATCTGATGAAAAAGCTGGGCTTGAAAGTTCCTTTGGAAACCGAACGTGGCTACCATGTCATTTTTGAAAACCCGTCTGAAATGCCGCGCAATCCAATGATGATGACGACAGGCAAATTCGGCGTGAACCCGATGGATATGGGGCTGCGCTGTGCGGGAACGGTAGAACTTGGCGACCACCACGCAGGGCCGAGCAAGGCACCGATTGCATTGCTCAAGCGTCACGCCAAGAGTGTGTTCCCGAATTTGACCTATTCGGGAACGCAGGAATGGATGGGATTTCGCCCTTCAACGCCTGACAGCGCACCGCTTATCGGCGAGCTTGGGGCTTCGGGTATCTTCACAGGATTCGGCCACCAGCATGTCGGTTTGACCGCAGGGCCGAAAACCGGACGGCTGATTGCCCAGTTGATCGATGGCAAACACCCGAACATCGACATGTCACCTTACGCGCCCGAGCGATACACGAGGTGATACGCGCTTGTTCCCGCTTTTACTGAAACAACGGTTCAAAAACCCAAAGACGCACCAGTTGAAAAGCCCCCTCTCTTTCAAAAAGGCGCTGCATTTCGGTCGGATAACTTTTCCAGCATATTCAGGCATGCCATCAATTGATCACACGACAGATACTCGTCTGCCTTATGTGCCTGCGCAATCGAGCCCGGTCCGCAGATCACAACATCCATCCCCATTTTTTGGAAAATGCCCGCTTCGGTTCCAAATGGAACAAGACCTGCGCCATTCACGCCGGTCAGTTCCGCCACGATTTGACGGGCCGCGTTGTCATCAACAGGCACAAGGCCGTCCACTTCTCCCATGGTTTGTGTCTCGATGGCGGCCTCCGGAAAGACCCGGCGCATCTCAGGCAGAAGCACATTATCGCAATAGCGCTGCAAGCTTTGCTTTACAAAATCTGCGTCAGAGGTCTGCACGGGGCGCATTTCCCATTCGATATGCGCCTTGGGGGCGATCACGTTATGCACTTGTCCGCCATTGAGTGCGCCAACATTGATCGTCGTCCAGGGCGGCTCAAAACGACTGCTCAAAGGTGCTTTCCCGCGCAATTCATTTTTGAGTTCAAGCATCCGCATGACATAGCGCACCGCATATTCCACGGCGTTCACCCCCTGATCGGGATCAGAGCCATGCCCCTCGAGTCCATGAAAATGGGTCGTGTATTCGTAACACCCCTTGTGCCCTTCCACGATCTTCATTTCCGTCGGTTCACCGATGATGCAGACGTTCGGTCTGATGCCCCGATCGGTCAGGGTTTCGGCAAGATGCCCTGCCCCGATGCAGCCCGTTTCCTCGTCATAGGTAAAGGCAAAATGCAGCGGCCTGTCCCGTACCTTCCGCGCAAAGACCGGAGCCATGGCGATGGTTGCCGCGATGAAACCTTTCATGTCGCAAGCGCCGCGCCCGTAGAGCCGGCCTTTGTCCTGAACCAGCTTGAACGGATCTGTCGACCACGGCTGATCGGTGACAGGCACGACATCGCAATGTCCGGACAGAAGTATCCCGCCGTCGACCTCGGGACCCAGTGTTCCGAATAGATTGGCCTTCAGGCCCGTCTCGTCCAGAAACACATCAACCTTGGCACCAGCCGCTTCCAACTGCGTGGCAAGGTACGCGATCATCTCGAGATTGCTGTCGGACGACACTGTCGGGAAGGCGATCAGATCGCTCAGAATGTCGATGGTGCGGTCAAGCACGGCTTCAGTCCTTTACAAAAAGCTTGCGCTCGATGTCGCAAAGAGTCTCGGCCGGACCGGTATCGTTGATCAGAATTGTCTCGGTCGTCTCCAGCCCCCAACTGTCCAACCACATGGCCGGCATGAAATGGAACGTCATACCCGGTTCAAGCACCGTTTTATCCTCTGCCCGGATCGAGGCTGTCCTCTCGCCCCAGTCAGGCGGGTAGCTTAGTCCGATTGGATAGCCCATCCGCCCTTCGCGCGCGATACCGTGCTTGGCCATCACCGTCATGAAGGCATACGCGATATCGCAGGTGCGGTTGCCCGGGCGGGCAGCGTCCAGTCCGGCGGCCATCCCCTCCATCTGCGCATCCGCGACACGGATCATTTCATCCGATGGCTTGCCCAGATAGATCGTCCGGCAAAGCGGAGCATGATAGCGGCGGTAGCACCCCGAAAGTTCAAAGAACGTCGCCTCGCCTGCTTTCATCAGATCGCCGTTCCACGTCAGATGTGCGGCAGTCGCATCAAGGCCCGAAGGCGTCAGCGGAAGGATCGCTGGATAATCACCCCAATCGTCACCTACCCCTGTGATACCCGCATGCAGAATATCAGCGACCAGATCGTTCTTGCGGACCCCCGGCGCCGCGCGCTCAAGTGCGGTCTCCATCACCTTGTTGGAAATGCCCGCCGCCTTGCGAATAAAGCCGATCTCTTCGTCTGATTTCACCAGACGCGGCCAATTCACCAGTGTGGTCGCGTCGGTCAGTGTTGCCTCCGGCAAGGTTTCCCCAAGCACTTGGTGGGCCTTGGCAGAGTAGTAGTAATTCTCCATCTCGACCCCTATGCGGGCACGTTCCAGCCCCATGTCCTTGAGGTTCTCAGCCAGATCCTGCATCGGGTGCACTTCGGTCGACTGCACGTAGTGATCACCGTACCCGCGGATATTGTCCGGATGCATCCAGCAGGTGCGCCGCCCGCCCAGCATGTCCATGTTCCGGCCCCACCAGACAGGCTCGCCCTCCAGCGTCAGGATCACGCCCTGATGGACATAAAACGACCACCCGTCATAGCCGGTCAACCATGCCTGATTGGACGGGTCGGTGACAAAAACCGCGTCAAGTCCGGCGGTGGCCATTGCCGTGCGCGTTTTCGCAAGTCGACGGTCGTATTCGGCCTTGCTGAAAGGGGCGTTTTGTCGTGACAAGTCATTGTTCCTTCTGATGCGGTGATCAGCCCTGTTTTTCTAGCCTAAAACGACATCTACTGCGCGTTTGGTGGCCGCAACGACCAGATCCGCTTCCTGCTTGCTCAGGCAAAACGGCGGCGCGAACCCGATGATGTCACCCTGCGGCATGGCCCGCGCGATCACGCTGTCCTGCTCAAGCATCTTGGCCGCAATCTGCGGCCCGATCTTGTCAGAGGCATCAAAGAAAGTGCGCGTATCCTTGTCCTGCACAAGCTCGACTGCACAAAGCAGCCCTTCGCCCCGCACGTCACCGACATTGGGGTGATCCGACAATGCGTCTGTCATCGCGTTATTCAGGTAAGCCCCCATATCGCCGGCATTCTGGACCAACCCCAGCGTGTCGATCAGGTTGAGGTTTGCCACACCTGCCGCAGCCCCGACGGGATGCGCAGAGTAGGTCCAGCCATGCCCGATGGGGCCGTTTTCATCTGTCCCCTGTTCCAGCACCTCCCAAACCTTCTCGGACACAATAGAGCCCGACAAAGGCGCGTAGGCCGAGGTGAGACCCTTGGCGATGGTGATGATATCAGGGCGCATCCCATAGTGATCCGACCCGAACATCGTGCCCAACCTGCCAAAACCGGTCACAACCTCATCAGCGATCAGAAGGATGTCATATTTGTCCAGAACGGCCTGGATTGCCGGCCAGTACCCCGCAGGTGGCGGAACGATGCCCCCGGTGCCCAGCGCCGGTTCGCCAATGAAGGCCGCGATCGTGTCGGCACCTTCACGGGCAATAAGCGCCTCGAGCTCTGCCACACAATGCGCCACGAATTGCGCCTCGGTCTGGTCGATATCGGCGCGGCGGAAGTAATAAGGGGCCTCCGTATGAATGACCTGCGCCAATGGCAGATCGAATTTGGCGTGGAACAGCCCCAGACCGGTCAAAGAC
>NZ_JAWOAN010000085.1:0-24245 GCF_046498525.1 Yoonia sp. | reverse complement strand
CTGCGGACAGATCAAGACAGGGTCGCTTTCACGTTCTGACCGGTTGGCAAAGTATAACCAGTTGATCCGCATCGAGGAAATGCTGGGTGAAACAGCCCTTTACGCAGGCCGGAGCATCCTTAAGGGATGATTGCCGAAGGAATGCACGCGATACCGCCGGGCCATGTTCCGGCGGTGGTCACCTATCTGCAGATGGCAGCGCCGGCGATGGCCGATGCCAAAGACTTCCCTGCGGGCATCACCGCCATGCGCGAGACGCCCGACATCTCAAGCTATCGCGCGCTCTTTCGGGCTGTTGGTGCGCCATGGCTCTGGTCATCGCGGCTTGAGATAGAAAGCGCACAGCTTGCGCAAATCTTGCAACGCGACACAACCGAAGTCTGGGTGATCCGGCAAGGTGACACCCCCATCGGTCTGGTGGAGCTGGATTTTCAGGACAGCGGCGACTGCGAACTGGCCTATTTCGGGATCATGAAAGAGGCGACAGGCCAAGGCATCGGCGGGCCGATGATGGCATTGGCACAATCCCGCGCCTTTGCCCGCGCTATCACCCGATTTTACGTACACACCTGCAACTGGGACGATCCGCGCGCGCTGGGTTTTTACCAAAAGGCAGGGTTCGTACCCTACAAGATGATGGTCGAGGTCTTTCCCGACCCCCGCCTTGACGGCATCCACCCGATGAAAATTGCGCCCCATGTGCCATGCCTGACCTGACCGCTGACGATATCATCGCGCAACTTGACCTCGCGCCGCATCCCGAGGGCGGGTTCTACCGGCAGACTTGGGCTGCCGACAACGCAGGCCGCGCGACGGGCACCTGCATCTATTTTCTGCTCAAGGCCGGACAGGCCAGCCATTGGCATGCGGTCGATGCAGTCGAAATCTGGCACTATTATGCGGGCGCACCGTTGATCCTGTCACTGTCGCCTTCACTGAAAGGTCCGGCAGTCGATCACAGGCTTGGCCCCGATCTTGGCAACGGGGACGCTCCGCAAATCATCGTGCCCGAAGGCCACTGGCAAATGGCGGCCACGACCGGTGACTGGACGCTGGTGGGCTGCACCGTCAGCCCCGGTTTCCAGTTTGAAGGCTTCACTCTGGCCGATCCCGGCGTAGATATTCCCCGCTAAAGAAAAAAGGGGGACCCGAAGGTCCCCCGTAGTATCGCTGATCAGGCTCACTCATTATATACCGCTCGGTTTTTTGCCTGCGGCCCGATCCGCGTCAAAGCAAGCGCACCTGCTTTGAAGCTCTGTCATCCGCGAAGGAATTTCGACGAAATTCCTTCGGACGCCAAGATTTTTCAGACGAAAAATCTTAGCTGCATCCGCTGGTCCCCCCGCAGGTGTTGCACTTCATGCATGTCCCGTTGCGCACCAGCGTGTAGTTGCCACATTCGCCGCAAGGGTCGCCCTCGAAGCCCTGTATCTTGGCTTTGTCGCGGGCCGAGATCGTGGTGGCGGTGCCGGTGGCGACGATGCTTTCGCTCACAATCGCTTGCAGGGCACCGACGGTGTCAACACTGGTATCGCGTGCCGTCACGCTCATCCCGCCTTGCAGAACCATCAGGTCCTGCGGCATCCGCTTGCGCAGATAACCGGTCGAAGAAATCTGCTTGAGCACTTCAAGCGAGCGTGACGCGGCGTTTTCGGTTGGCGCCTTGATGTTGGACACGCCCTCTTCCTCGCCACGGCCAATGTCGTCAAATGATGCGCCCTCGGGCTTGACGTGTGCCAGATCGGTGCGGTCAAGATAGCTGACGGCCAGTTCGCGGAAGATATAGTCAAGTATTGACGTCGCGTTCTTGATGCTGTCGTTGCCTTGCACCATGCCAGCGGGTTCGAATTTGGTGAATGTGAAGGCATCCACGAATTCTTCCAGTGGCACGCCGTATTGCAGACCGACCGACACCGCGATGGCAAAGTTGTTCATCATGGCGCGGAAACCGGCACCTTCCTTGTGCATGTCGATGAAGATTTCGCCAAGGTTGCCGTCTTCGTATTCACCGGTGCGCAGGTAAACCTTGTGGCCACCAACGATCGCCTTTTGAGTGTAGCCTTTGCGCCGCTGTGGCATCTTTTCACGCTGACGGTTGCGAACCTCTTGGATGATGATCTTTTCAACGATCTTTTCCGCCAGAACAGCCGCTTTTTCGTGGTGGTTGCCGCTTTCCAGCGTTTCTTGCGCATCTTCATCGTCTTCGACCAAGGCTGCTGCAAGGGGTTGCGAAAGTTTGGAGCCGTCACGGTAAAGCGCGTTTGCCTTCACACCCAAGGACCAGCTGAGTTCATAGGCCTTCTGGCAGTCCTCGATCGTCGCATCATGCGGCATGTTGATCGTCTTTGAGATCGCACCGGAGATGAACGATTGTGCCGCCGCCATCATGTAAATATGGCTGTCAACACTTAGATAACGCTTGCCTTTCTTGCCGCACGGGTTGGCACAGTCGAACACGCTGTAGTGCTCTTGCTTCAGGAACGGCGCATGTTCCAGTGTCATGGTTCCGCAGACATGGTCGTTGGCCGCTTCGATGTCCTGCTTGGAATAACCAAGGTGGCGCAGCAGATCAAAGGTGGGGTCGTTCAGCTTTTCCGCTGGGATGCCCAGCGTCTTGGTGCAGAACTCTTCGCCCAGCGTCCACTGGTTGAAGACAAAGCGGATATCAAAGGCCGCAGCAAGAGCCCCTTCGATCTTGTCCAGCTCCTGCTGACCAAAGCCGTGCCCGATCAAAGATGTGGTGTTGATCGCAGGTGCCTGCCCGATGGAGCCGTGACCCACCGCATAGGCGATGATCTCTTCGATCTGCGCCGAGCCATAGCCCAGTTTTTCCAATGCCGCTGGCACAGACTGGTTGATGATCTTGAAGTAGCCGCCACCGGCCAGTTTCTTGAACTTCACCAGCGCAAAGTCAGGCTCGATCCCTGTCGTGTCGCAGTCCATGACCAGACCGATTGTGCCGGTCGGCGCGATGACAGATACCTGCGCATTGCGATAGCCGTGCTTCTTGCCCAGCTTCAGCGCTTCGTCCCAGCTTCCGACCGCCAGAGCGATCAGGCGCTGGTCGGGACAGTTGGCATGGTCAAGCGGGACAGGCTTCACTTCCAGCGCATCATAGCCGTCGGATTTGCCCAAGGCCGCCTGACGATGGTTCTTGATCACCCGCTGCATGTGCTTGCTGTTTTTCTTGTAGCCCGGGAAAGCCCCCAACTCGCCCGCCATTTCAGCGGAGGTCGCATAGGACACGCCCGACATGATCGCGGTCAGGGCGGCCCCCATTGCGCGGCCTTCGTCGCTGTCATAGCCGAAGCCCATGTTCATCAGCAAACCACCGATGTTGGCATAACCCAGACCCAGCGTGCGGAAGTCATAGGATCGCTGCGCGATTTCCTTGGACGGGAATTGCGCCATCATCACACTGATTTCCAGTGTCACGGTCCATAGACGCGTGGCGTGCATGTAGTCTTCTGCCTGAAACTGGCCATCCTGATAGAATGTCAGCAGGTTCATCGAGGCAAGGTTACAGGCTGTGTCGTCAAGGAACATGTATTCGGAACAAGGGTTTGAGCCCCTGATCTCACCGTCCTCGGGGCACGTGTGCCATGCGTTGACCGTGTCGTGGTACTGGATGCCCGGATCGGCACAGGCCCATGCCGCATGGCCTACCTGCTCCCACAACTCACGGGCTTTGATGATCTTGGCGACTTCACCGTTGCGGCGGTTGATCAGTTTCCAGTCGGCATCGTCTTCGACGGCCTTGAGGAAAGCATCGGTCACGCGGATCGAATTGTTGGAGTTCTGACCCGAAACGCTGGAATAGGCTTCCGAATCCCAATCGGTGTCATATGTCGGGAATTCGATGCTGGAATACCCCTGCTTGGCGTAATCCAGCACGCGCTTGATATACGTCTCCGGGATTGCCGATCTCTTGGCGTCTTTCACGGCTGCTGCCAAAGTCTCGTTTGTCTTTGGGTCGTAGGCTGCGACCTCTTCACCATCCCATGATTTGATCGCTGCAAAGATCGCGTTCAGATAGCGCGCGTGCATCTTGGAACCCGCGACGATGGACGCCACTTTCTGCTCTTCGATGACCTTCCAGTTGATGAATTCCTGAATGTCGGGGTGGTCGGCATCCACGATCACCATCTTTGCGGCCCGGCGTGTCGTGCCGCCGGATTTGATCGCACCTGCCGCACGGTCACCGATCTTCAGAAAACCCATCAGCCCCGATGATTTCCCGCCGCCGGACAGCGCCTCGCCCTCGCCCCGCAGGGACGAGAAGTTCGTACCTGTGCCGGAGCCGTATTTGAACAGACGTGCCTCGCGGACCCACAGGTCCATGATGCCGCCTTCGTTGACCAGATCGTCATCAACCGACTGGATAAAGCATGCGTGCGGTTGCGGGTGCTCGTAGGAAGAGGCAGACTTTGTCAATTCGCCGGTCTGGTAGTCCACATAATAGTGGCCCTGCGCAGGACCGTCGATCCCGTAGGCCCAGTGCAAACCTGTGTTAAACCACTGCGGGCTGTTCGGGGCCGCACGCTGCGTTGCCAGCATATAGCGCATTTCATCGAAATAAGCGCGCGCGTCTTCTTCCGACGAAAAGTAGCCGCCTTTCCAACCCCAGTAGGTCCATGCACCCGCAAGCCGGTCGAATACCTGCTTTGCAGATGTCTCACCGCCAAAGGTCGCATCTTCGGCAGGCACGGCGCGCCACAGAAACTCGGGCACGCCCTTTTCCTTGACGCGCTTCACCTCGGACGGAACACCGGCCTTGCGGAAATACTTCTGCGCGATCACGTCAGAAGCGACCTGGCTCCATCCTGCCGGAATTTCGCAATTGTCCAGTTTGAAAACGGTCGTGCCGTCCGGATTGCGAATTTCGGACGTTGTGGTCTTGAATTCCAGTTCTCCGTATGCGCCGGTTTTTGCTTTTGTGAAACTGCGTTCAATCTTCATTGGTCTGCCCCATGTATTATGCGCCGTCGTTGCGGCAAAATTCTCGACACTGCCGCTTGCACGGCCAACACCTGCAAGGGACTGCGATCTATAGGCGTCACGTGTCGTGTCCCGATCAAAGATCATGGGTCTGTGAAAGAGCGCCGGTATTGAAGCACTCGCCTGCTGAACTGTCCCCGCACCGCTACCACATTTTGTGTCGCGTCTGTCGGTCCACACAAATTGGCGCATCTACCTATCGTGGGTCAACGGATTTTTAACACAAAATGTTGATTAATTCAGTTGACCAGCAGACACGGTCATGGGTCGCACCGCTGGCGGGTGATTCATGCACAAATTTATCCACAACTGCCTGCCTGATAGGCACCTCAGAGAAACCGTTGCACGTCTGAAACTTAGCCGCGATCGTTCAGGCTGTGCTTCAAGTCAACAACCGAGTCGGCGGACTGTTTCGCATTCACACGGATCATTTGCGCGCCGCTTGCCGGATCATGTTGCACGATTAAGACTATTTATGGGCGGGGGTATCCGTCCGGGCCTACGACATGCTGCAAAACCATACGAGACGACCGCCACCGTACACCCGACCCAATTCGCTTACTGACACCACTCACGACTTCAAGTCCTTGGGATTTGCCCAACGTACCAGCCTCCAGACCAACGCAGGCTTGCATACGCCAACCGCAAATGCCGTATCCGCTGCTGTGGCTTGGCCTTCAATTGAAAGCGCGCGCGCCTGACTGGATTTGTCCCAGACGAAGTTAGCGTCATTTTTTGCTATTTCGTTGTCATTTCAACACAAAATCAGAGATTATGTGGCGTATAAGGCCAATTATCGTTGACTGTCATCTTTGGGTACTGTTCTGAAGGCGGTTGAGGGCAATCTGCTACATGGTTGCCTGAAACGAGATCAACAATTGATTGGGAGAATACCAATGAAGAAATTCGCAGTCGCATTGAGCGCACTCGTATTGGCAAGTGGAACCGCATATGCGGGTGGCTTGGCCGAAGCTATCGAAGAAACACCACCAGTGGTCGTAGAGCCAATGGAACCAACGCCAAGCCTGCCAGGTTGGGTAATCCCTGCCGCAATCATCGCTCTGCTCATCGGCGTTGCCGTTGCATCAGATGATGATGAAGAGACAGTAGAAACCGGTACAGGAGGTTCAGATTCAGGTTCAGGAGATACAGGTACAGTTACAGGAAATACTGAAGGCGTATAGTCAGCGGTATTCTAAACGCCAAACGCTCAAAACAGAGTTTATTCACAGCAGCGCCACGCGCTGCTGTGTTTTTTTTTAGCGTATGCTCCTACCTAACAGTCTGCCTGCCAGCGGCCAAGGCTTCCCTTCCGGCGGATGCACCACATGGTCCCCGCGGGCCTGTGTTGACATCAGAACGATATCTTGCTGTTTGCTGGCAGGCGTGCATTATGGTGCACTACCGAACATTTTCAAAAACTGGATTGGATCAGTTCGAAGGGTTTGCTTTTCATAACCACGACCACAACAGCCTTCACGTACGACAAACCGACAATGCTGTAAGATGGTCGGGGCGGAGAGATTCGAACTCCCGACCCTCTGTTCCCAAAACAGATGCGCTACCAGGCTGCGCTACGCCCCGAACCATGGCCGTTCTTTAGCGTCGCGAAACTGATTTGAAAAGCCCTAACTGTCAGTCTTTTCGCCACAAGGCAAAATAGCGTCAGGGCCAAAGCTGGGATGCTGCATGACAGCCCCCTCTTGCAGACCCAAACGCGCCGACAAGCCGCCATTCAGCTCAAGAACCATCTGGACGCCCTCGCCTCCCGGGATCGGGGTCAGGTCACCGGGAATGGCGTTTTCATGAATGCGGAGGATCTCCCCATCAGGGCCTGCAAAAATCATATCGAGGGGAATCAATGTGTTCTTCATCCAGAAGCTGACGTTCTGCGGCCTCTCGTAGACAAAAAGCATACCCGAAAGTGTCGGCATCTGTTCGACGAACATCAGACCTTGGGCCCGCTCTTGCGGGTCGTCCGCCACCTCTATCGTGAATGTCGCCTGTCCGAACTCACCGACGATGGTAACCCTGTCATCGGCGCAAACCGCCCAAAGCGGTTGCGCCAGAAACACCATGCCGCACGCCAGAACCGTACGATTCACTTGGCTGCAGCCTCCCAGCCGATAACCTCGATCGCCATCCGCCCGCGCTCTCCGTCGACCATGCGAATACCGATCGCTTCACCGGACTGAAGATCAGACAAACCGGACCTGCGCAGAACTTCCACATGCACGAAGACATCGTCGTTGTTGCCAAAAACATTCGCAAAGCCGAAACCCTTGGCCTTGTCGAACCATTTCACCCGTGCAGGCTCGATCGGTTTGCTTGCGATATCTTCGGGGGAGAACTCCTCCATATCGCGCAACGGCAAGCTATCCTCGGCTTCGGGAGGCGTGATGGACAGCACCTCTGTGGCCTGCAGACCGCGCTGGGTATCCTGCACCATGATCGAAATGGCAGACCCGTCAACGACAGACCCCTGACCAAAATTCCGTAAGACATTGGCGTGCAACAATATGTCCGGCCCGCCCTCTTGCGATATCACGAACCCGAATCCCTTTGTCGGATCAAACCATTTTACTTGTCCGTTCACCTGACGTTGTGTACCGGTGTCCCGCGTTTCCATCTTGTCTTCCTTTTGAATAGCGATGTCTTGAACGCCGCTATCCATTACTGTCTCATCGCCACAACTTGATTGGAGTTCCATTACTCTCATTCGCTTACGCCTTCGTCCCAAGGTTTCAGGGGGAGAGCCGGGTAACTTCCCAATCTTGACCAACTTCATTGCGCGACCACCGAAACCGGTCGTGCAAACGAAACGCGCCATCAGCCCAAAACTCGATCTCCAGAGGCACAATCCGGAAACCGCCCCAAAAAGGGGGCCGTTCCGGGTCCACACCTTTTTGTACTGTTACTCTGGCCACATCTGCCATCAAGGTCGCACGCGACGTCAACGGCTGTGACTGTTGTGATGCCCACGCACCGATCCTGCTCTTGAGCGAACGCGATTTGTAATAAGCATCCGCAATCTCACCATCCTCTTTCGAAGCCAACCCGCGCACACGTATCTGCCTGGCGAGTGATTTCCAATGCAAAACGAACGCAACTTTACCGGATGTGGCGATTTCTTGCCCCTTTCGGCTGTCGTAATTTGTGTAGAAGACAAAAGCGTCCGGTTCGATCTCTTTGAGAAGCACCATGCGCACGTTTGGCATGCCGTCCTGGTCGACCGAAGACAGCGCGATCGCATTGGGGTCATTCGGCTCGGTTTTGCTCGCGGCATCCAGCCATTGCTGCGCGATAAAAAACGGGTCAGGTCCCGCAAAAATGCCGTCTCGGTCAGACATGTCTGATCCCTAAACAAAACCCCCAACTCCACGCTAAGAGTAAACGTACACAGTGGCAAGCATTTTGCGCCATTGTTCAGATACTTGCTGCATCGCAAGCAATCGCCTAAACGGGTGGCAAGCCACTGGGCAAACAACAAAGGAAAACACGCGATGACATCTGATTTGATGAAAGGCAAACGTGGCCTGATCATGGGACTCGCCAACGACAAATCAATTGCCTGGGGCATTGCCAAAGCCTGTGCTGATGCAGGCGCAGAGCTTGCATTTTCATATCAGGGCGACGCTTTACTCAAACGTGTGGGCCCGCTGGCAGCCTCTGTCGGGTCTGACATTGTGCTGCCCTGCGACGTGGGCGACGAGGCATCAATCGACGACCTGTTCTCGGCGCTGGAAAAACGCTGGGGCAAGATGGACTTCATCGTGCACGCCATTGGCTTTTCTGACAAAAACGAATTGCGAGGGCGTTATGTCGACACCTCGCGCGGCAACTTTCTGACCTCGATGGATATCTCGGTTTATTCTTTCACAGCCGTCGTGCAACGCGCCGAAAAGATGATGACGGACGGCGGCTCTTGCCTGACCCTCACCTATTATGGTGCCGAAAAGGTCATGCCGCATTACAATGTCATGGGTGTTGCAAAAGCAGCACTCGAAGCCTCCGTGCGCTATTTGGCCGAAGATCTCGGCAAGGACAACATCCGCGTAAACGCGATCAGCGCAGGCACGATCAAGACACTTGCCGCCTCCGGTATCGGCGACTTCCGCCTCATCATGAAATGGAACGAATATAATTCACCTCTGCGCCGGACAGTCACACAAGAAGAGGTCGGAAAATCTGCGCTCTATCTGCTGTCTGATCTGGGAAGCGCGGTTACGGGCGAAGTGCTGCATGTCGATGCGGGTTACCACGTCGTCGGCATGAAGGCCGTCGACGCCCCGGATATCACGAAAGAATAGGACCCGATACGATGACCGACCGTCTGCCACATGAAAAAGGGTTCCATATCAGCTGGGACCAAATCCACCGCGACAGCCGCGCCCTGGCATGGCGGCTTGACGGCCATGGCCCCGATAATGGCGGATGGCGGGCCGTCGTCGCCATCACCCGTGGGGGCATGGCCCCTGCCATGATCGCAGCGCGCGAACTGGATATCCGCACCGTCGATACCATCAGCGTCAAAAGCTACGACTTTCAGGATCAGTCAGAGGCCAAGGTTCTCAAGGCACCGGATGCCGCACTCATGGGCGACGGCACCGGCATCCTGATCATCGACGATCTGGTCGACAGCGGCAAAACGCTCGAACTGGTCCGCGCACTTTATCCCAATGCCCACTTCGCAACCGTCTATGCAAAACCGAAGGGCCGTGCGCAGGTCGATACCTTCATCACCGAAGTCAGCCAGGACACCTGGATTTTCTTTCCGTGGGACATGGCGCTGCAATATGTCGAACCTTACCGCGGCAAGGACTGACCGCCCGCTTCTCATGTTCGAAAATACCTCCGCCGGAGGCCTAAAAGTCCTGCCGGAGGCATCCGGTATTCGTATGCGGCGCAGCCGCTCCTTTGGAAGAACGTCATGACCCAGTCACGCACCGCCGCTACATTTGCCCCGCCCGTGATGGAGGCGCGTCGCTGGCTCGAAGGTGTCGCCCATCCGGCAAACCGCCCCTTGCTCAACGTCAGTCAAGCCGCACCCGTCGATCCACCCCCTGCCCCTTTGCGCGAAGCAATGGCGCAGATCGTGTTGAACGACGCAGAGGCGCATCTTTATGGCCCGGTACTCGGCCTGCCGGCATTGCGTACGGAAGTCGCCGCGCAATGGACGGCCAGTTATGGCGGCAAGGTCGCGTCCGGTCAGGTCGCGATCACCTCGGGCTGCAATCAGGCCTTCGCGGCCGCGATCGCGTCGCTCTGCTCCGAGGGCGACGAGGTGATCATTCCCGTCCCCTACTATTTCAACCATCGCATGTGGCTGGACATGTCAGGCGTCACGACAGTGCCGCTGCTGGCGGCAGACGGCATGATCCCCGATCCCGCAGAGGCCGCAAGGCTGATTACATCAAGAACGCGGGCCATCGCATTGGTCAGCCCCAACAATCCCTGCGGTGTTGAATATCCCGCGCAGACGTTGCGCGCCTTCCGCGATCTTGCGCGGGCGCACGGGATCGCCCTGATCGTCGATGAAACCTACCGCGATTTCGATAGTCGCAACGGCGCTCCTCATGATCTCTTTACCAATCCCGATTGGGACGACACGCTGATCCAGCTTTATTCTTTTTCCAAAGCCTACCGGCTGACCGGTCACCGTGTTGGCGCGGTGGTTGCGAGTAGGGCACGTCTGGCCGAGATCGAAAAGTTCCTCGACACCGTCACCATCTGCCCAAACCAGCTTGCACAGCGCGCCGCCCTGTGGGGTATGCGGAACCTTGGCGACTGGCTTGCGGGTGAACGCCTCGAAATCCTCGACCGGCGCGCTGCGATCGAAGACAACTTCCCCTTGCTGGCCGGGAAAGGCTGGGAACTGCTGGGTTGCGGCGCCTATTTTGCCTACGTCAAACACCCTTTCGCGATGTCGTCAGCGGAACTGGCACCGCTCTTGGTGAAAGAAGCGGGGGTCTTGCTTCTTCCCGGAACCATGTTCATGCCATCCGACCTACCCGGCGGTGAAAGCCAGTTGCGCATCGCCTTTGCCAACATCGACCGGACAGGTATCAAGACACTCTTCAACAGGCTGTCATCGCTGGAACGCTAACCCTTGCACCCTTGGCCCAGCCCCCTTATTCAGGCGCAAACCAGCGGGCGGAGCGGTAAGTAAAATGGCACAAAAAAAGAAAACACGGTTCGGCGCGTGGGTCATCGTCGGTGTGATCCTTTTGGGTCTTGTCGGCTTTGGTGCCGGGGGGCTGAGCGGGAATATCCGCAATATCGGCACAGTCGGTGAAAAGGACGTGACCGTTGCCGCCTATCAACGCGCCTTGAACGAGCAAATCCGCGGCCTCTCCGCCCAGTTCGGCCAGCAGATTTCGTTCCAGCAAGCACAGAACTTCGGCATCGATCAAATGGCGCTCAATCAGGTGGTTTTGCTGCGCACGCTTGATAACGAAGCCAGCCAGCTGGGCATTTCGGTCGGCGACGAGCGCGTTTTTGAACAATTGCGCGCCATCCCGTCGTTTCAGGGTGCCGGCGGCTTTAACCGCGAAACCTATCGTATGGCGCTGCAACAATCCGGCCAATCCGCAGCCGAGTTCGAAGCAGGTCTGCGCGAGGAAACCGCCCGCACCTTGCTGCAAGGTGCCGTGGTCAGCGGTATTCCGGCGCCCGACGCCTATGCCGATGCGCTCGTCCAGTACATAAGCGAAAACCGCAGCATCACATGGGCTGTCGTCAGTGCAGACGATCTGACATCTCCGGTGCCCGGTGCGACCGCTGCCGCCCAACAGGAATATTACGACGCAAACCCTGCCGAGTTCAGGCTGCCCGAAAGCCGTGACATCACCTATGTCTGGCTGACACCCAATATGATTCTCGACGATATGGTGGTCCCGGATGAAGCGGTTGAGCGGCTCTATGAAGAACGCATCGCGGAATTCGTCCAGCCCGAACGCCGTCTGGTAGAGCGTCTGGTCTATCTAGATGCCGCGCGCGCCGAAGAGGCGATGGCCCGCGTGAACGCGGGTGAAGCGAGCTTTGAAGACCTTGTCGCAGAGCGCGGCCTGAGCATCACGGACGTCGATTTGGGCGATGTCAGTCAGGAAGAACTGCGCAGTGCGGGCGAGGCTGTTTTCGCTGCAGAAGCTGGTGACGTTGTCGGCCCCTTCAATTCATCATTGGGACCCGCACTCTTTCGGATGAATGCTGTGCTGGCGGCACAAGAGGAAACGCTGGAAGATGCAGCCCCCCTCCTGCGCGATGAACTCGCCGCCGAAGCCGCGCGCCAGTATATCAACGACAATGCCGACACGATCATCGACCTGCTTGCCGGTGGAGCCACCATGGAGGATCTGGCCGAGCGCACCGATATGCGGCTGGGCACGATCAACTGGACACCTGAAAACACCGATGACATCGCCGCTTATGACGCGTTCCGCCGCGAGGCCGAGGCCGTCGCAGAAGGCCAATTCCCCGAGATTTTCGATCTGGCCGATGGCGGCATCTTTGCGCTGCGCCTCGACGGAATCGTACCGCCGACCTTGCAACCGCTCGACGATGTCCGCGATGCAGTCTCGGCTTCGTGGCAGGCACAAGCCCGTCAAGAAGCCGTCATCGCGAAGGCCGAGGAAATTGCCGCCGATATCCTGCCGTTGACCGGTTTTGACACAGTTGGCCTTGAACCCTTGGTGGAAGAAAACCTGACCCGCCGCAGCTTTATCGAAGGCACACCACCGGCTTTCAATGACCAGATCTTCGCGATGAGTGTCGGCGAAGTCCGCGTCATTGACGCCGAAGACCGCGCCTTGATCGTCCGCCTTGATGATATCGCGGCCCCCGATCTGTCCGACCCGTCTGTCGTGGCACAACGCGACGCGGTTGCGGAAAACGCACGTGCAGGCATTTCGCAGGATATCTTTGATGCTTACGCAACATCGGTTCGGCAGCGCACGGAAACAAGTCTGAACCAGCAAACCATCAACGCGGTCAACGCGCAGTTCCAATAGGCGGTTCCATGGCCCTTTTGCCCGACTACGACAGTTTCGCCCAAGGCTATGACGCGGCTGCCAATCAGGTTGTCTACAAGCGTATCGCGGCGGATCTGGACACACCTGTATCGCTGATGTTGAAGCTTTCTGGTGCGGGAAAAAACGCTTTCATGCTGGAAAGTGTCACCGGCGGCGAAGTCCGCGGGCGTTATTCGATCGTCGGCATGAACCCCGATCTGGTCTGGGAATGTCGTGGGACCACATCGCGCGTCAACCGCGCAGCGCGGTTCGACGAGGCGTCATTTACGACGCTGGACGATGACCCGCTGACCGCTTTGCGTGCCCTGATTGCCGAGTCGCGGATTGATCTGCCTGCTGATCTGCCCGCCGCCTCAGCAGGGCTGTTCGGTTATCTGGGCTATGACATGATCCGTTTGGTCGAACACCTGCCGGATGTGAACCCAGATCCCCTGGACCTGCCTGACGCCATGATGCTGCGGCCATCTGTTGTGGCTGTGCTGGACGGCGTCAAAGGTGATGTGATTCTTGTCGCACCCGCCTATGTCAATTCCGGCTTCTCGGCGCGTGCAGCGTTTGCGCAGGCTGCCGAGCGCGTCACGGATGCCCAACGCGCATTGGAAAGCCCCTTGCCAAGCGAGGCCCGCGATCTGGCAGAGCCGGCCCCTGTCGCGCCGCCCGTGTCGAACTTTTCGCATGACGCCTATCTGGATGCGGTTGAAACGGCGAAAGACTATATCAAGGCCGGTGATATCTTTCAGGTCGTCCCCTCGCAGCGTTGGACACAAGAGTTCCGTGAACCTCCCTTCGCGCTCTATCGGTCCCTGCGGCGCACGAATCCTTCACCTTTCATGTTCTTTTTCAATTTCGGCGGCTTTCAGGTGATCGGGGCCAGCCCTGAAATTCTGGTCCGTGTCTTTGGCAACGAAGTCACGATTCGGCCCATCGCCGGCACCCGCCCGCGCGGAGCGACGCCACAAGAAGACAACGCCAACGAAGCCGACCTGATGGCTGATGAAAAGGAACTGGCCGAGCACCTGATGCTGCTTGATCTGGGCCGCAACGATACCGGCAAGGTCAGCAAGATCGGGACCGTGCGCCCGACCGAACAATTCATCGTCGAGCGCTACAGCCATGTCATGCACATTGTCTCGAATGTCGTAGGCGAACTGGCGGACGATCAGGATGCGCTGAGCGCATTCTTCGCGGGGATGCCTGCGGGAACGGTCTCCGGCGCGCCCAAGGTCCGCGCGATGCAGATCATCGACGAGTTGGAACCCGAGAAACGCGGCGTCTATGGCGGCGGCTGCGGGTATTTCAGCGCCAATGGTGACATGGATATGTGCATTGCCCTGCGCACCGCCGTCCTGCAGGATGAAAAGCTTTATATTCAGGCCGGTGGTGGCGTTGTCTACGACAGCGACCCCGAGGCCGAATATCAGGAAACCGTCCACAAATCCAACGCGATCCGCAAGGCAGCAGCCGATGCAACGATGTTTCGGAGCAGCGGAAACTAGGGCTTTTATTCAAGAACCGTTCGGTATCCGGCGCTCTAGTCTGCGCCCAGCAAGACGGATGACACCGGTGCGATCGCCAATGTGTCCGGGTCCAGATCCGCCGCCCACGCGCGCAAAGCGGCCAGCGTGTCCGGCCTCACACGGCCCAGCAAGACAGCTTCTCCCGTTTGGCGGGCACGGAATGCAGCCTGATCCAGTGCGCGTGCGATGGCGCGCCTGTCCTCGCCTTCACCGTCAATGTCGCGCAGGATCGTGGCGACTGAAACGCCCCCCTGTTCGGCCACACGCGCCGCATTGCTCAGGCCACGCTGCACGGTGACGAACCCGTAGCCATCAGCGGCAAGAATTTGCATCACCTGTTCTGTCACCGCACGGTCCTGCATGGCACCGGTCCCATCGGAAAACAGCATCGCAACATCGGGAAGCGATCCGAGTGCTGCCGCGAACGCAACCTCGACATCGCTGGGCTGTGCGCCATCGGGCAGCGCGGCTTGCATCGCAACCTCGATCCCAGCCGCGCGATAGGTTTGTGCCAGATCGGCCGAGGCGGGCGACAACGCATTGACTGTGACTGTCGGTACGAAACCAATGTCTGCCACCGCTCTGGCGGCGTCCTGCATTTCACCACTGTCGATCAGCATGACGGAAATCTTCGCCGGTGCGCCTGTGTCCGTAAAAGATACGGCATGGCGCAAAAGTGCGGGCGCATCATCAGGCAGCGCATCGGCAGTAGGCGTCTCGACCAAATCGGCCTGCAGGTCTTCTTCGGTGACACCGGGGCGATTGATCCGCACGGCCGTTGTCGTCTGCGGGAGGGCTTGTGCAACCGTGACCTGTTCGGCCTGCTCGGCATCGCCCTCGGTCAAGACCTGCGCTTCGTCGGCTGCTGGTGCCTCGGTCGTGACAACCGGCGTATCAGCCAAGACGGATGTTGTCTGTGTTGCGGGGTTTTCCCCAGTCGCGGGACTTTGTGTTCCGTCACTTCCCGAAGTTTCCGGTTCCACCGGTTCCACCACTTTCGTTACCTCGACCGGCTCGTCCTCGCGGGGTAAGGCAGGTGCAGGGCGTGTATCAACAGCCGGGGCGTCCCGTTCTGGTGCCGGTTCGATCAGGGCCGTTTCCATGCGCGGCGCAGCAGGCGCATCGATATTCACGGACACATCGGCGTGAGGTGTCGCCTCGGGCTCGTCCAAGGCGACAATATTTGCAGGGCGCGGCGGCGCGGGCGGTGCGATTGAAACCTCTGGCGTCGCCTCTGCCACGTCAGACACCTCGCTCAGGGAAGTGGGAGGTGCAAAGCTCGGCGCGGTATCACTACCGGACTGCAATGCAGGCACCGTGGCGCGTGCATCAGTCTCCGGCTCAGGGGCAACAAGCTGCGGCGCAGTCGGCCCAGTGGCAAAGTCGGTCCGTTCGGTCACAAGCGACGCCAGACTCAGCCCCGCTCCGCCCAATATCAGCCCCCATAGACCACCTTGAATGAAGCCCCGCATTTGCCCACGCCCTTTTGTTCGACCTTGACGCCACCTTGCGTCCCGGCCCATGTATGGCGGGCTTATACCGTTCTCTTGCCAAGATGCGGTAGCCCCTTTTTTTCTACCTGCGCGGGATTTTACCATGCTGCTTTTGATCGATAACTACGACAGTTTCACCTATAACCTCGTTCACTATCTGGGTGAACTTGGTGCCGATGTCGTCGTGAGGCGCAACGATGCGCTGGATGTGCAAGAGGCGATGGCCATGCAGCCCGATGCGATCATGCTGTCACCCGGCCCCTGTGATCCCTCACAAGCCGGGATTTGCCTGGCCCTCGTTCAAGCGGCGGCAGAGGCGAAGATGCCGCTGATGGGCGTTTGCCTTGGTCATCAGGCGATCGGCGAAGCCTTCGGCGGCAAGGTCGTGCGCTGCCATGAGATCGTGCACGGAAAGATGGGAAGCATGAGGCACACCGGCAAGGGGCTGTTCGCCGGTCTGCCCAGCCCGTTCGAGGCCACCCGCTATCACTCATTGATCGTCGCGCGTGAAACGCTGCCGGACTGCCTCGAAATCACGGCAGAACTGGAAGACGGCACCATCATGGGCCTGCAACACAGGGAATTACCGATCCACGGGGTGCAGTTTCACCCTGAAAGCATCCGGTCGGAACATGGTCATCCCCTCCTCCAGAATTTTCTAAGAATGACAAAGGTTCCCGCATGAGTGACGCAATGAAGCCCCTGATTTTTTCTGCCTCCGAAGGCCCGCTGTCACGCGCGCAAGCGCAAGAGGCATTCGGCTATTTGTTCGAAGGGGCCGCAACACCGGCGCAAATGGGCGGTTTCCTGATGGCCTTGCGGGCGCGTGGCGAATCGGTGTCGGAATATGCCGCGGCTGCTGCGGTGATGCGCGCCCATTGCGTGCCCGTCAAAGCACCCGAAGGGGCCATGGATATCGTCGGCACCGGCGGCGACGGCAAGCATACGCTGAATATCTCGACGGCGACCGCCTTTGTCGTGGCAGGTTCCGGTGTGCCCGTGGCCAAACACGGCAACCGTAACCTGTCTTCCAAGTCCGGCACCGCAGACGTGCAAAGCGCGCTTGGCATCAACGTGATGGTCGGGCCCGAAGTTGTGGAACGAGCCATCGCAGAGGCTGGCATCGGCTTTATGATGGCACCGATGCATCATCCGGCGATGAAACACGTGGGGCCGGTCCGGCTTGAGCTTGGATGCAAAACGATCTTTAACATATTGGGGCCGCTTACAAATCCGGCAGGCGTGAAACGCCAGCTAACAGGCGCTTTCGCGCCTGACCTGATCTTTCCGATGGCCGAGACACTGCAACAGCTCGGGACGGAAAAAGCTTGGCTGGTCCACGGCAGTGACGGCACCGACGAGATCACGATCTGCGGGCCGACAGCCGTTGCCGTGCTTGAAAATGACACGATCAAATCACGCGAAATCCATCCCGAAGATGCAGGGCTGCCGGTGCATAATTTCCGCGATATCATCGGCGGCACACCAGAGGAAAACGCAGTTGCACTGAAGGCCGTGCTGGATGGTGCCGAGGGTGCTTATCGCGATGCTGTCTTATTGAATGCCGCAGCCGCCTTGGTTGTCGCAGACAAGGCCGATGATCTGAAAGCAGGTGTCGAGATGGCGCGCGAAAGCATCGACAGCGGCAAGGCAAAACATGCGCTGGAAACGCTTGCGCGCATCACCTCTGCGGCGTGATGTTTCATCTTGTTGTCGGCGCAGGCTTACCCGCTTTCGGCGTATCGCGGGTTTTTCGGTTCGTGCCCATTTTCAAAGGGCAACCAGTGGCTTATTGATCAAGGCCAAGAGCCATTCAAAAGGGCGGACCCATGAGCGACATTCTGGAAAAGATCAAAACCTACAAACTGGAAGAGGTCGCCGCACGCAAGGCCACCGTGCCGCTGGAAACCGTGGAAATGCAGGCCAAAGAAGCACCACCCACGCGCGGTTTTGCCGACAGGCTCACGGATGCCACACGCGAAGGCTATGGGCTGATTGCCGAGATCAAGAAAGCCAGCCCCTCCAAAGGGTTGATCCGCGCCGATTTCGACCCGCCCGCGCTGGCCCAAGCCTATGCCGAAGGTGGCGCGACCTGCCTGTCTGTGCTGACCGATGGCCCCTCTTTTCAAGGCGATGACAGCTACCTGACCGCTGCCCGCTCTGCCGTTGATCTGCCTGCGCTGCGCAAGGATTTCATGTACGACACCTATCAGGTCGCCGAGGCGCGCGCATTGCACGCCGATTGCATCCTGATCATCATGGCCAGCGTGAGCGATGCGCAGGCGCAGGAACTGGAAGATGCGGCCTTTGCCTGGAACATGGATGTACTGATCGAAGTGCATGATGCAGCGGAACTGGAACGGGCGACCCTGCTCAAGTCTCCGTTGATGGGGATCAACAACCGCAACCTCAAGACGTTCGAAACCACGCTGGATACCACCCGCACCCTGTCCAAACTGGTGCCAGCTGACCGGATGATCGTCTGTGAAAGCGGGCTGAACACACCTGCGGAACTGGCCGATATGGCGCGTTATGGCGCACGGGCCTTTCTGATCGGCGAAAGCCTGATGCGGCAGGTTGATGTGGCGACCGCCACCCGCGCTCTGCTCGCCAACCCCGCGACAGGAATGATGTGATGGCGGGGCTTTCGCATTTCGATTCCGACGGCAAGGCGCATATGGTTGATGTTTCCGACAAACCGGTGACAGCACGCACCGCGATTGCCGAAGGGTATATCACAATGACGGACGAGACCTTGGCCCTGATTACCGAAGGCCGCGCCGACAAGGGCGATGTGCTGGGTATCGCGCGGATCGCGGGCATCATGGGGGCCAAGAAAACCTCCGAACTGATCCCGCTCTGTCACCCGCTACCCGTCACCAAGGTGGCACTTGAGCTGACGCCCGATACCACCCTTCCCGGCATCCGTATCACTGCCACGGTCAAGACCGGCGGTCAGACCGGCGTCGAGATGGAGGCGCTGACCGCTGTCAGCACCGCCGCCCTGACGGTCTATGACATGGTCAAGGCCGTGCAGAAAGATATGGAAATCGGCGGGGTGCGGCTGACCTATAAGGACGGCGGGAAATCAGGACGGTTCGAAAACCCATGATCACGGTGGCGGATGCGCTCGCGCGACTCTTCACCCTCGTCTCACCGCTTGGGCCGGAAGAGGTCCCTTTGAGGCAGGCCAATGGTCGTGTGCTGGCCCGCGACGTGAAAGCCGCACGCAATCAACCGCCTTTCGCGGCGTCTGCGATGGATGGCTATGCGGTTGCCGCACAAGCGATCAAAGCAGGCCAACACTTTGATGTGATTGGCGAAGCTGCCGCAGGCCACAAGTGGGAAGGCGGCGTTGGCCCTGGCCAGGCCGTGCGTATCTTCACCGGCGCACCGTTGCCCGATGGCACCGACCACGTGATCATTCAGGAAAACGTCACCCGAAACGGCGACGTGATCACCCTTGATGACAGTCCCAGTGACAACGCTTACGTCCGCCCCGCCGGAGCGGATTTCCGCACCGGCGACATCATCGAAGCACCCCGTCTGCTTGCGCCATCGGATATCGCGTTACTGGCCGCGATGAACATCGCGACCGTGCCCGTCACGCGCCGCCCTGTCGTTGCAATCATCGCCACCGGCGACGAATTGGTGCAACCGGGCGAAACGCCGGGCGAGGACCAGATTATTGCGTCTAACAGCTACGGGCTTGCCGCACTGGTCGAAAACCTTGGCGCACATGCCCGCCTGCTGCCTATCGCCCGAGACAATACCGCGTCACTGGAACTGGCATTCGACCTTGCTGCCGACGCCGATCTGATCGTCACCATTGGCGGTGCCTCCGTGGGGGATCACGACCTTGTCGGCGATGTTGCGCAGGCAAAGGGTATGCAAAGATCATTTTACAAGGTCGCCATGCGCCCCGGCAAGCCGCTGATGGCCGGACGGATCGGCAAGGCCGCAATGATCGGCCTGCCGGGTAATCCTGTGTCTGCCATGGTCTGCGGTCACGTTTTCCTTGCACCTGTGATCCGCAAGATGCTGGGGCGCAGCGCAGATCCCGCCCCGCGCGAGGTGCTGCCTCTGGCAAAGAACATTGCGGCCAACGGACCCCGCGAACATTACATGCGCGCCCATGCCGGACCCGAAGGGGTCACGATATTCGACCGTCAGGACAGCGCGCTGCTGACGGTTCTCGCTGATGCAGACTGCCTTGCCGTCCGCCCTGTCCACGACCCTGCCCGCACTGCCGGCGACATGATCGAGATTATACGCCTCTGACCTGTTCTCGATGCCACGGTTGACACAAAACAAGAACATGCATAGAACATATGCAAAACGTGACAACGGAGCAGCCTGATGTTGACCAAGAAACAGCTCGACCTGTTGGAGTTTATCCACAAGCGCGTGCAGCGCGATGGTGTCCCGCCAAGCTTTGATGAAATGAAAGAGGCGCTTGATCTGCGCTCCAAGTCGGGCATTCACCGGCTGATTACTGCTTTGGAAGAACGTGGGTTCATCCGTCGTCTTGCCCACCGTGCCCGCGCCTTGGAGATTGTGAAACTTCCTGACGCGATGCAGGGCAAAAATGGCTTCACCCCTCGGGTGATCGATGGTGACAAACCAGACAGTACACCGGTCGCGGCACTGCCCGTCGACAACGGATCGGTTGATCTGCCGATGATGGGGCGGATCGCCGCCGGTGTCCCGATCGAGGCGATCAGCGAAGCATCGCGGAATGTGTCGGTGCCGCAGTCCATGATCGGGGCCGGTGATCATTATGCGCTCGAAGTCAAAGGCGACTCGATGATCGAGGCCGGCATCAATGACGGCGACGTCGTCGTGATCCGCGAAACGACGGTGGCCGATAACGGCGATATCGTCGTGGCTCTTGTCGAAGGCCATGAGGCGACATTGAAACGGTTCCGCCGCAACGGAAATTCAATCGCGCTCGAGGCCGCAAATCCGGCTTATGAAACGCGGGTGTTCCGTGACGATCAGGTCAAGGTGCAGGGGCGTCTGGTGGGATTGATCCGCACTTACTGATCCAACCGGGTTTCGGTCAAAAGGGTCGCTTCTGCGGCCCTTTTTCTTTGCGCAAGGGTCAGTCGCACGTGATCCGGCACATCGCCTTGGCGGATATTCCAAGGGCGTTGTCCTGCAATCTGATGCGCCGTATCGATCACAAGATCACCATTCGATGCCAGATTGAACGCCAGTGCACCGGTCTTGCGCAGCCGCGCGAGGTCGTAAACCACGCAGGGGCGCGCGACCTCGTCTACCTGATTGCTGATCAAGATATCCGCGCCATCACAGCCCGCCATGCCAGCCAGTGCTGTCTTGCCCGAAACCTGCACCACGCGCCATTCACCGATCCGTGCCTCGGTCACGCGGCCGACAATGACCAACCCGTCCCGCGCGGCAGCCTGCGCCTGCGGCACAGGTCCGCCATCATTTTCCAGCCAGATACCAGCGACAAAGCCACTGCCGGTCGGTTTTGACAGGATACGCCCGTCCTCGCCCAGCATCCCGATCAACCCGCCACTGTCGGCGACAAGAAGATCAGGCCGATCCGTCTGATGCCAGAAAATACCTGCGCAAAGAACAGCCACAATACCGGCATACCGCACACGCCCTGTCACAAGCACAAGCCACAAAAGCCCAATGGAAAGGACCGGCAGGACATACCACTCCGGCGCCCAGATATGACCCAGCGCACCGTCCCGCGCCGAGACCGTTGCCGCCACGAACAGTATCCACCGCAACCCGATTTCCATGAACCACAGCCCGATATCCCAAAGCCCCAGAGGTGCCAGACACACCGCCAAAACCGCCGCTGGCATCACCAGCACCCCCATCAGCGGGACGCTCAACACATTGGCGATCAACCCGTAATGGGCGATCTGGTTGAAATGGGCGGCAGCAAAAGGTGCTGTCGCCAGCCCCGCAATGAATGACGACAGAACGACAGACAGAACTGCCCGCGACCATCGCGGCCAGCGTGACATATCGACCCGACGCAATGCGCCGAATACAACCACAAGCGCCGTGGTCGCTGCAAAGGACATCTGAAATCCCGGACCTACCAGCGATTCCGGCTGCCAAAGCAGCACAATGATCGCAGCCATTGCGACAGCCCGCAACGTAAGCGCCCGTCGCCCCAGCAGCACCGCCACAAACATCACGGCCACCATGATATAAGCACGTTCCGTCGACACGCTTCCGCCGGAAAGCGCCAGATAGAAGGCGCCGACGATCAGGGCGCAGACCGCTGCAATCTTTTTGACAGGCCAGCGCAGTGCCACACCGGGGATCAACGCCAAACCATAGCGCACAGAGGCAAAGATAAACCCGCTCAAAAGTCCCATATGCAGCCCCGAAATGGCCAGCAAATGTGCAAGGTTCGCAGTGCGCAGGTCGGTCATCGTGTCCTGTCCGATCCCAGACCTGTCCCCAGTCATGATCGCCGCAGCAAAGGCCCCCGGCTCGCCCGGTATCGCCTTTTGCACCGCGCCCGAGATCGCCATCCGCATTGCAAAAAGACGGGTCGTGATATCGGGGCTTTCAGGCATGCTCAGCCGCACGACCGGCGTGCGCGTATAGCCAACGGCACCCAGCTTCAAGAACCAAGCATGACGCTGAAAATCAAAGCCGCCCGGTTCGGCTGGTCCCGCTGGCGGTGACAAATGCCCCGTCAGGATCAGCACATCGCCGGGGATAAAAACCTGCATGGGCTGGTCGCCATGCAGGGAAACACGCACACGCTCGGGTGTGCGATCCGGTGCCATCCGCGCCAGAACAACCCGGTCGAGTGTCAGCCGCACCGCATCGCTGGCAGAGCGGTCGATGTTAACGACCCTGCCTTCGATCGGCCCGTAGTAGCGAAAATTCAGGATCGGCGCATCAACCGCGGTGACGCGATATTTCGCAAAGCCGGCCCCAGCCAGAAACAATGCGACCGCCACCAGCAGCGGCGCAAAGGCTGTCGGCACCAACCGCGCACAGATCAAGGCTGCGATGGCTGTAAGGCACAGTTTGCCCATCAACGACTGATCCGGCTCTGCCCCAAGGCCAAAGTAGGTTCCCACCCCAAGGGCAAGACACACAGGTACCCAGCCGATCAGCGACCCGCGTTGCGCCAGAAGTGCTGCTTCGATCCGCGCGCGCACTTGTCCTTCACCCCGCAGTCTTCTATCCCACATCCAAGCCGGAACCCTACCGGAAAGCTGGTTAGCGAAAGGTTAATATCCCATGTCCGTCGTCACACGCTTCGCCCCGTCACCCACCGGCGCCCTGCACATCGGTGGTGCGCGCACCGCCTTGTTCAACTGGCTTTATGCGCGTGGACACGGCGGCAAGTTCCTGCTGCGGATCGAAGATACCGACAAGGCACGCTCGACCGATGCCAACAGGCAGGCTAATAAATAACTTTGTAGATGAAGATATTAATTTTGGTTTAAAAGAGATTATCATTGGTTTAGAACAAGGTGCTAAATCGGCATTACCTGTTGTTATGGCCTGTGCAAGTGCCGGTATTATCGTAGGTGTCGTAACACTTACAGGACTTGGGATTAAATTATCCCACGGAATCGTTGCTTTAGCTGGCGGAAATATTTATTTAACAATGTTCTTAACGATGATTGCATCAATTATTCTAGGTATGGGTATGCCAACAACGGCTAACTATATTGTTCAAGCAACAGTTGCCGCACCCGCACTTATTAGTATTGGCGTACCAATTTTAGCAGCACACTTATTTGTATTCTATTTTGGGATTATAGCAGATATTACACCACCAGTAGCTTTAGCAGCTTTTGCTGGTTCTGGTATAGCGAATTCAGACCCATTTAAAACTGGTGTTGAAGCAGCAAAATTAGCTTTTGCCGCCTATCTGGTGCCTTATTTGTTTGTAACC
The DNA here is from genome assembly GCF_046498525.1 of Yoonia sp. Lineage (GTDB taxonomy): Bacteria > Pseudomonadota > Alphaproteobacteria > Rhodobacterales > Rhodobacteraceae > Yoonia. The sequence continues at coordinate 292 of NZ_JAWOAN010000085.1, read as the reverse complement.
TCACCAGTATTAGTGTTAGTTGATGCGACAATACCAAAAGTTGCTTTAGCCTTATTTACAGCATTAATCGGTATGTATTCCTTAGCAGGTGCAGTAAGTGGTTATTTTAGAACTCGTGCAAGGGTCTGGGAACGTTTAGTCTTAGCTTTTTCGGGTTTATTACTTGTCAATCCTGGATGGCGTACAAATGTTATTGGAACCGTTGGTTTTGCTTTAATGTTGATTCTTAAAAGAAGAGAAGAGTTAAAGATTGCTAAAGAGAAAGGTGAGTAAAATGTCTAAAAATTTAGCC
>NZ_JAWOAN010000072.1:0-28791 GCF_046498525.1 Yoonia sp. | reverse complement strand
CCCATAGCCCACTTGGGCCGCGTATGAAAATAGCCTCAATCATCAAACTTCCCTCCGGTGCCCGACCCGCGTCCGGATCAGACGAGAGGGCCGCCAAAGTTCATAAGGTCCGACAATGGGGCGCACAAGCAATTGTGCGATCTTCAATGCAACTGGTGACTGACGCAATCAGCGCTCGTAGGGCACCTTTGCCTTGGAGTCTTCCTTCGCCGTGAACAGGTCGATCTTACCCTATGCCGAGCAGCGGCTCTTATAATGCTGCAAAGCAGCATTATATATGGACCAGGATAGACACGCAGGAAAAAAGGAGTTCTTATGTCCCGTCATCTTGCACCATCAATCCCGAATGTCCTGCCCGGCACCCTCGCCGATTGGCGGCGCTCCTTGGGGTCGCACTATCTGCGCCTGGAGGACACATCGCGCCAGCGCCGGTTCATGGCGGTTCAAACTGACCAGACAACGCGGATGATCGCCAACAAGGCCAACCCGGACATTGTTCTGGGGATCAAGGCCGATGGCCGCCTTGTCGGGGTGCTGGAAATCTTCAAAGGCCTTGCCCAACACGCCGAGATCGGTATTTCTGTCGAGGACGCCTATCAGGGGCGCGGTCTGGGCAAAGCACTGTTCATCGACGGGCTGGCTGTTGCTAAACGGACGGGCGTTCGCACGGCTGATCTTTATTTTACAAGCGAAAACCTTGGCATACGGCGGCTGATCAATGAAGCTGGCGGGTTTATTGTTCGGCACGGACCAACATGTGAAGCGCATATTGATATCACGCAGTATCAAGCATGTACGGATGCACCGGAAAACGGAGCACCGGTATTTCTGTCCGAAACCACATAACCTCCAGCTCTCACTTCTTGACAAGAAGCCGCTGACAAACAGTTCGGGCAGCCTGAAATCCCGCTGCCAATCGGACTAATCGGGGTTTTCCAAAACCCCCCGAAATTCAATGAAAAAGGAAATGATACAATGAAAATTCTTATGGTTCTGACATCCCACGACCAACTTGGCGACACCGGCAAGAAAACCGGCTTCTGGCTCGAGGAATTCGCAGCCCCCTATTACGTCTTCAAGGACGCAGGTGCCGATATCACGCTCGCATCTCCCCAAGGTGGACAACCTCCCTTGGACCCGGCCAGTGATACCGATGACGCCCAGACCGACGCCACCAAACGTTTCAAATCAGACACAGCGGCGCAGACTGAACTTGCGCAGACGACGCAGCTTTCGACTGTATCAGCGGATGGTTTCGATGCCATTTTTTACCCCGGCGGTCATGGCCCCCTCTGGGATCTTGCCGAAGATCAGCACAGCACATCTCTGATCGAAGCCTTTGCTGCCAGCGGTCGTCCTGTCGGTGCAGTCTGTCACGCACCTGCGGTTTTCAAGCACGCCAAGGGTACTGATGGCACGCCATTGGTGACAGGCAAGACCGTAACCGGTTTCACGAATACCGAGGAAGACGTTGCCGGCCTGACGGATATCGTCCCTTTCCTTGTCGAGGACATGCTGAAATCAAACGGCGCCACCTATGAAAAGGGTGCCGACTGGGCCTCATTCGTGGTCGTCGATGGCAAGCTGGTGACAGGCCAGAACCCTGCCTCTTCGGAAGAGGCAGCGCGCAAACTGCTGGCGCTGATCTGACGCAAAAGCTTGGGCGGCTTCAGTGCCGGTGTGGCAATCAGCCCACCGGTAGCGTGCCAAAGCCACGCGCCAAATGCGATCTCCCAAAAGACGGAGATCGCGGGTGTGTGGAAAAATGCACCAAGCACCATCGGCCTGGCGATCATTTCGACATTCGCGTCAACGGGTCCCACTTCCTGTTCCGGCCTGCCGGTACAACGCTACGCACCGTCTGACCTGATCGAGTCATTTGCCGCTATTGCCCGGGGCTGCTGGTTCCGCTGCATTCAGAGTTGCGTACCCACAAGACTCCAAAAGGCGCGGCGCATGACTTTCAGATTTCAGTCTTTAGAAAGAAGAAGACGACAGCATAAAACTGTCAATGTCTACGGTCGCGGTTGCAAACGCTGTGAAGCGACTGAAACCATGGTCAAGGACGTAGCTTCCCCGCTCAGCATCGAGGTCGCGGCTTCGCTTGAATACACTCAGGGTGGGCGCGAAGGCTTCGACTTCCATTGCGGTGATGCGCCCGAGACCCGAGATCGTCATCATCCGCGATGAGGCATCAGATCGTGCGATTTCGCCATGCCATGTGCCCCGCATGAAACGCTCGCAGGGCACCAGTTTGTCAAAAGCTCATGACGACGCTGTTGTCGGCAAGGATCGCTTGGGCGGCGGCATCGGGTGCTGCGGGGGTGACACCGTCGACCAAGACCGATGCATCAGCCCCTTTGCCGGGCAGGTAGATCGCACAGACTTCGGCGGTGACATCGTGGTCTGCCATCATCATCCGCATCAGACCTTGCGGGCTGGCATCTCGCGGTGGCTGGCCTGCGGTGGCGGTTTCAGGCGCATCTTGAAGCGCGATGTCGCCAGCAGGCCCGCAGAGCAGGATCTGTGCTGTCGCCCCTTGTTGGACCGCGTTCAGCGTCAGCACCATGGCCATCAGCTGGGTCTGCGGCTCGGCGGCGGTCAGGATCGTGACCAGATGCCGGTCGTCTTGTGCGGCGGCGGGAAGTGCCGCGGCCAAACTCAGCGCGCAAGCTGTCAGTATTTTTTTCATGGTAATTTCCTTCAGTTGGGTGGGTTAAAAGATGATCAACCGGATGATCAGCGCGACGACGGTCAATGTCGTGACCCCGGCCAGCCAGAACGCGATGAACCACAGCGATTTGCGCAAGATGGGCGGCATCAGTGGTAGCCTCCCGCAGGATCAACCTTACCGCGGAACACCCAATAGGCGTAGGCGGTATAGGCAAGGATCATCGGCAAAAGCACCAGCGACCCCGCCAGCAGGAACCACAAGCTTTCGTCAGGGGCCGCGACGTCCCAGATCGTCAGTGACGGCGGCACCATGTAAGGGTAGAAACTGATCCCCAGCCCGACGAATGACAGAACGAACAGGGCGATCGTGGCGAGAAACGGCCAGGCGTCACGCTCGTTGCGCAGACCTTTGACGAAAACATAGGCGGCGATCAGGATCGCAGCGGGGACCAATACCGAAAACAGGACAGTGGGAAAACCGAACCAGCGATCCAGATAGAGCGGGTTCAGGAATGGCGTGATCAGGCTGACCAGCCCGACCAGCACCAATGTCGCGCCACCGGTCCACATGGCCATCCGTTTTGCCATCGTCCGCACCGGGCCGTCGGTTTTCATCACCAGCCAAGTGGCGCCCATCAGCGCATAGGCGGCGATCAGGGCGACACCGGTCAGGACCGTGAAAGGTGTCAGCCAATCCCAGTTGCCACCTGCATAGGCGCGCCCCTCGACGGTAATACCCTGCACCAGTGCGCCAAGTGCGATCCCTTGTGCCAAAGCCGCCATGAAGCTGCCGAAGGTAAAGGAGATGTCCCAGAGAAATTTTCCACGCTTCGTGCGCCAACGAAATTCAAAGGCGACACCGCGAAACACCAGTGCCAGCAGCATGACAATGATCGGCACATAGAGCGCGGGCATGACCACCGCATAGGCCAGCGGAAAGACCGCGAACAGGCCGCCACCGCCCAGCACCAGCCATGTCTCGTTGCCGTCCCAGACAGGCGCGACGGTGTTCATGGCAAGATCCTTGCTCGCCTCTCCGCGCATGAAGGGGAACAGGATACCGACCCCAAGGTCGAACCCGTCCAGGATGACATAGGCCAGCACCGCAAAGGCGATCAGACCGGCCCAGATGAATGCAAGATCAAAAATCATTTCTGTTCACTCCGCGGGAAAAAAATCATCGTCGACCGCAGGGGCGGGAGTCGTTCCCGCCGTCCGGATCGGACCGATGGATTTGAGTGGAATGCGATCCTCCAGCCGTTTGTTCATCAAGCGCAGGATGTAGTAGGTGCCTGCCCCGAACAGCATGAAATAGACCACGATGAAGGCCACCAGTGACGATCCGACCGCTGCGGCCTCGACCGGCGCGACGCTGTCGTTCGTGGACAACATGCCGTAGACTGTCCACGGTTGGCGTCCGACCTCGGTGGTGATCCAACCGGCCAGCACGGCGACAAAGCCAGCTGGCCCCATGACGATGGCGGCACGGTGCAGCCATTTGCGGTCATACATCTTGCCGCGCAGCCGCAGGACCAGCGCCCAGATACCCAGCCCCAGCATGGCAAAGCCAAGCGCCACCATGATGCGGAACGACCAGAACACGATTGCGACAGGCGGACGCTCGTCGACCGGAAAATCCTTGAGACCCGGCAGGGGCGAGGTCAGGTCATGCGTCAGGATCAGCGAGGACAGATAGGGAATCTCGACCGCGTAGTCGACCGTTTCGGTTTCCGCGTTGGGAATCCCGAACAGGATCAGCGGCGCACCGCCTTCGGGATGACTTTTGAAATGCCCTTCCATCGCGGCGATCTTGGCGGGTTGATATTCGAGCGTGTTCAGCCCGTGGAAGTCACCCGCAACGATCTGCAAGGGAGCGACGACAATCAACATCCCCATCGCCATCGAGAACATGACCCGCGCCACTTGATCCATGCGGTCACGCAACAGATGCAGGCCGCCCACGGCACCGACGACCAACGCGGTCGTCAGATAGGCCGCCAGAACCATATGCACCAGCCGGTACGGGAACGACGGATTGAACACGATGGCCCACCAATCCAACGGGATAAACTGGCCAACCTCGTTGATGCCATGCCCCTGCGGTGTCTGCATCCAGCTGTTGACCGAGAGAATCCAGAACGCCGATCCCAATGTGCCGATCGCAACCATCAATGTCGCCACGAAATGCCCCTTTGCGCCGACCTTTTCGCGGCCGAACAGCATGACGCCCAGAAAACCGGCCTCGAGGAAGAAAGCAGACAAGACTTCATAGCCCATCAGCGGCCCGATGACCGGCCCGGCCTTGTCGGAAAACACCGACCAGTTGGTACCGAACTGGTAGGACATCACGATGCCCGAAACGACGCCCATGCCGAAGGCCACGGCAAAGATCGTTTTCCAGTAGTTGAACAGGCGCAGATAGATGTCCTTGCCGGTCCACAAGTGCAGCCCGTTCAGCACCGCCAGATAGCTGGCCAGACCGATCGAAAACGCCGGAAAGATGATGTGGAAGGACACCGTGAAAGCGAACTGGATTCGTGCCAATTCAATCGCATCAAAGCCGAACATGGGCTGATCCCTTATTGATATATTAATAATATATGTTTATACCTGCTTTTGCAATCACGCAAGTTTGGATTAGGTGGCGTGATGTCACACCCCTGTGCGGAGACTGAAGTGAAGCTGACGAACTACACCAACTACGCCCTACGCACCTTGCAGATGGCGGCGATACGCGCGCCGCATCTGGTCCGCATCGACGAGGTGGCACAGGCCCACCGGATCAACCGAGCGCATCTGACCAAGGTGGTCCACCAGCTCGCGCAGGCGGGTTACATTGAAACCGTGCGCGGCCCCAAGGGCGGCCTGCGGCTGGCTCGCTCGGGTGCCAAGATCATCGTGGGCGACGTCGTGCGTCTGACCGAAGGACCGTTGGATGTGGTCGAGTGCTTCAACCCCGAACGCAACACCTGCAAGCTGCGCGGCATCTGCAAGCTGTCGGCGGCACTATATCAGGCAACAGCCGCTTTCATGGCGGTATTGGATGATCTGACTGTGGCGGATATCGCCGTCAACCGGGACGACCTGCTGGCGCGACTGGGCCTGCCTGCCGTTGCCGCAGCGACGCAGGTCGAAACCGTATCAAGCGGTGATAATGGGTAATTCAACGCAGCAACGACAGTTTTGGGACCGTATCGCTGCGCGCTATGCTGCGCGTCCGCTGAAGAACGTCGCCGCCTATGAGGCGATGCTCAGCGATATCACAGGGCGTCTGCGTCCTGATGATCACGTTCTGGAATTGGGTTGCGGTACAGGCGGCACGGCCATCCGCCTTGCCCCGCGCGTGGCGCATTGGACCGCGTGTGACTTCTCGTCCGCGATGATAGGCATTGCACAGGCCAAACCGGCAGGGAACAATCTGCGCTTTGTCGTGGCCGATGTGGGAAAGGCGCTGGCAAGCAGTCCCTGTGACCTGGTCTGCGCCATCAACTTGCTGCATCTTGTCGATGACCTGCCCGCGACACTGGCGCAGATACACGCGCATTTGCCGCCCGGCGGGCATCTGATTATCAAGATCTGGTGTTTTGCCGATGTGACGTGGCGGATCAGGGCGATCTTCAGCACACTGGCTGTCTTTCGTCTGTTTCCCGCGATCAGAAAGTTGCGGCACAGCGATGTTCTTGACGCCTTGCATCATGCCGGTTTTGAGGTCGTCGTCGAAAAAGTCTTTGGCGATTATCCCCAGAATCCGTATTTTGTCCTGCGCAAAGCCGCCACGCCTGCGGATTGATCAGGCAGGCGATGGATGCATTGTCTCGCGCGCTTGACGCAAAATCAGTGCGATGTCGCGGAATCTGTCCACATGGGGCGATGTCGCCCGCCACGCCAGCACCACGCGGCGCGGACAAGCCCCCGGCAAAGGCGTCAGCGCAAGGTCATGTCCCCGTGCTATTCCCGCGTCCACGGCAAGTTGTGGCAGCAAAGTGATACCCAGCCCTTCCTCTACCATCGACATAAGTGTCGGCAGGCTGGTCGCAGCGAAGGCATCGCCGGCAGGTAAGCCCATATCGCTGTAGGCTTGCAGGGCGTGTCGTTGCAGGCAGTGGCCTTTCTCCAGCAACAGTAATTTGGCATCGGTCAGCTTGGCGCCGGTGACGTCGGCATCTTCTGCCAGAACATGGCCCAAAGGCGTGGCAAGCTGATAGCCATCCTCAAACAACAGTTCGGTTTCAATCGCGCCGACGGCATGCGGCAGTGCGATCAGGATCAGATCCAACCGTCCTTCCAGCAAGCCGTCCATCAGCGTTTCGGTCAGTTCCTCGCGCAAAAAGATATGCTGGTCCGGCCAGCGTTGGCGCAGAAGCGGCAAGGCACGCGGCACCAGAAACGGTCCGATCGTCGGGATCGCGCCCAGCCGCAAATCACCGCGCACCTTGCCTGCATGTTGCTGCGCCAGCGATTGGATATCGGCGACGTCGTTCAGCACCGCGCGCGCGCGTTGCACGATCTCATTACCCAACTCGGTCATCATCACGGATTGTTTCGACCGCTCTGCAAGGGGGACGCCAAGCTGGTCCTCAAGTTCCTTGATCCCGCTGGACAGGGTCGGCTGAGTCACATGGCACAACTCTGCCGCGCGCGAAAAGTTCAGCGTATCCGAAAGGGCGACGAGAAATCGTAGCTGTCGCAGGGTCGTCATCTACGCACTCCTGATAGAATTTTTCGATCAAGATAAGCTATATAATCAATTTCATCAATCTACATGATGCCGCTATCTGTTTCACATCGCAATTAACCCCAAGAGGATGCCATGCTAGACACACTGCAAACACCCGCCGGCCTGCCACGGATGAACGAACCTGCCCCTGACTTCACCGCGCTGACCACGCATGGCATGAAATCGCTGTCGGATTACAAAGGCAAATGGTTGATCCTGTTTTCGCATCCGGCCGATTTTACGCCTGTCTGCACCACGGAGTTCATGTCCTTCGCCCGTCGTGCTGATGATTTCGCCGCCCTCAACACGGAACTTCTGGGATTGTCGATCGACAGCCACTACGCACACATCGCATGGGTCCGGTCGATCCAGCAGAGCTTTGGCGTCACCATCAATTTTCCGATCATTGCCGATCTGGATATGAAGGTCGCCCAAGCCTATGGCATGATCCAGCCAGGTGCCTCGGACACGCAAGCCGTGCGCGCCACCTTCGTGATCGACCCCGAAGGCAATCTGCGCGCCATGGTCTATTACCCGATGACAAATGGCCGCTCGATCGATGAATTTTACCGGCTGATCGTGGCGCTGCAAACCTCGGCCGAACACAAGGTCGCCACGCCCGAAAACTGGGTGCCGGGCCAACCCGTGATCGTGCCGACCCCGCAAACCACCCACGCCGCCGACGCGCGGATGGGCGAAGGTCTGGATACCGTCGACTGGTATTTCAGCACCAAGACACTCTAATCCAACGACAAGACCGCGTGCCCGGCTTGGCCGGGTGCGCAATCTGAAAGGACAAGCCATGACACATTCACCAATCGTCGCCGCCTTCTGGGATGCCCCGACCGGAAGCTGGCAATATGTTTTCCACGACCCCGCCACGATGAAAGGGGCCATTGTCGATCCAGTCTGGAACTTTGACCCTTTGTCGGGGGCAACCGCGACGCGCGATGCGCAAAAGCTGCTGGATTATGTGCGCCAAACCGGCATTGACGTGGAATGGGTGCTGGATACGCATCCGCATGCCGACCACTTTTCCGCCGGTGTCTGGCTGAAACAGGAACTGGGGGCCAAGACCGGCATCGGCGAACATGTCGTCAAGGTGCAGGCCCTGTGGAAGGACATCTACAACCTCGGCGATGATTTCCCGACCGACGGCAGCCAATGGGATCATCTGTTCGCGGATGGCGACACTTTCATGATCGGCAATCTGGAACTGAAGGTGATATTCTCGTCTGGGCACACGATGGCCTCGATCACCTATGTCGTGGGCGATGCGGCCTTTGTGCATGACACGCTGATGATGCCCGACAGCGGCACCAGCCGTGCGGATTTTCCGGGCGGGTCATCGGCTGATCTGTTCGACTCGATTGAAAACATCCTTCAGCTGCCTGACGACACGCGGCTTTACGTGGGTCACGATTATGCTCCCGACCGGGATGCGGCTTGTATGGCCACGGTTGCCGAACACCGCGCGAACAATATCCATCTGGCCGACAGCCCCGACAAAGCGGCGTTTCAAAAACGGCGCGATGCGCGTGATGCGACCCTGCCTTTGCCAAAGCTGATGCTGGCCGCATTGCAGATCAACATTCGCGGAGGTCGCGCGCCAGCGCCAGAGGACAACGGGCGAAGCTATCTGAAACTGCCGCTGGATTATTTCGAGGCGCGATAAGAATATGGTATCTCTGAGCTCTTAAATCTCATGTTTGACGCCCGCGGGCATGCCTTCCGGGTCTTCGAGGGCGTGCCCGTCCGGGGAATTTACGGCAACACGAAGACAGCGGTTGATCCGCCCGTGTGGGCAAAAGTCGCGATGTGAATGCACGTTTGCTTTTCATGAACAGCCATTACGTCTTCAAGCCTGAGTTCTGCAATCCAGCGGTAGGACGGGAGAAAGGTCAGGTTGACAAGAACGTGCGCCATTCGCTGAGATGCCAGAAGTGTTGCCGTCTTGGGTGCGCAATCGATGTTTCTGGCGGACGTCCCAAGCGGCGGTTTCCACAACGTCCAGGAACGGACCCTTGCGGATGTATTTCAGCATCCGGCCCATCTCGACGATGAACAGGATCGCGTAGAAGAGCATGAAGCCCGCAAGCGTGATCGACAGATCCGCGACGCTGAGGTGGCTGGCCGACAAGGCTGCCGGCCAGCCATCATCCGACGTTCACGGCTGACGCCCAAACTCGGCGACGAACCAGCCCAACTCGGCCGCAATCCACGAAGTCGGGATCGCAAAGACCGCTGCCCGCTTTCTAAAAACGACTTCGGACGCACGACGCGCAACATTCTGCCCACGGCACCTGACGGTCTTTCGTACGAAATTACATGCAGATTTTGCCGGATTGAGCGAAGACAAAGGCACGAGGCCTGCCCTACCAGCACAAGGTCACCGCGCCTTCTGTCCCTGTGCGGATGACGCCACCGGCATCGCTAGTCGCTTGCAGCAAGACGAACTACCGATCGTCAGGATCGCTGTGGCTCGTTGATGTTTGCAAGGCGTCCTCAATCCTCCCGGCTCTTTCGAGCCGGGAGGCAAGTTGCGGATCATTCAGCGGGAACAGACCCAAGACCCGCGCGAACTGCGAAGTGCCGTTGGTTCAGGATGAAAACCAGCACGATCATGGCGACCTGCGCCGCAATTGCCAGTGTCGTCAAAGACCAGTAGGCGACACCGAAATCCGTGATGACACCGGCACCTACCAAGCCCTTGTTGATCCAGAAGTGTAGCATGACGCTTATGGCCACACCCGGGCAGACAAGGGCGTAGGCACCGGCCGAGTTTCCGTCACCGCGCAGATAGGCGTCGGCGTATTTTTGGCGACGCAGGACCAGCAGGCCAAGCGCCAGAAAGCCCCCCTGAATGGCGAGGATCGCAGTTGTCAGCACCAAGTTGTCCGCCGCGCCGCCGTGGACCTCGAACGTCGTGTGAAGCGCGTGCTTCTGCCGCATAACCATGATGCCCAGCACCGTCAGGATCGGTACGACAACCATAAGCGTTGGCGCGCTTTCCTTTGCGGTGCCGTGATGCAACATGGAGTTGAAAGCCGTGACAGCTGCAATCAGCGCATAAAGGCCCGCGATGACGCCAAGGGCGAGCGACGCGATCAGAGAGACCCCGACAGTCAATGGGATAGTGCTCATTGCGGCGGGCGCGGCCATGCCAACGGCGGTCATCGCCAAGGCGAAGGCTGGCAGCAACTGCGCGAAGGAATTGTTCGCGGTGACATCGAACACGCCACCCTCACTCAGCACGCGGCCAAGAAAATATCCGATCTGGCGGAACGCGAGCATGGCGATCAACGCAAACGCGATCAGCGCCAGAGGGAACAGGTATTCAACGACGCCCCAAAGCCCCGGCACAAAAACCAGCCCAAGGATAAAGCCCGCGTTCACGGTCATTGCCAGCGCAAGGGGCATGGCCAGAAGCTGGGTTTCGCCGTTCGAGTTCACCAGCTTGGTATAGCCGTCGGTTTTCTTGAACTCCGAATAGCGCAAAAGGTTCCAGATCAGCATTTTGATATTGAGGAAAGAGAAACCGGCGATGCCGGTGACCGCCAGGATAATTGCCACCTTCAACGGCAACCCGCCGCTGGTAAAAGCCGCCATGATGTCTTCGAAGACCGGCACCGGTTGCCCCGAGTGAGGTACCCAGAACAAAAGGTACATGAAAAAGGTGACGGCAAGGCCACCTGCCCCAAGCGACGCGAGAAAATAGAGCGGCGACCAGGTGTCGGCCGGACGGTGATGAGTGGTGTTCATGGTGATTCTCCAAACTTGATGGAGATCTAATGACACGGCACCCACCCGCTCGATGGTGACTTGGTCACCGAACGCCCGAAAACCACTTGCAGCAAGCCGCACTTGCACATCCGGGCAATCAAATCCACGCAACCACCATACACCCGACAGAGCGCGATTTCAGGTCACATGTCTGGCAAACGCAGTGCCGATTAACTCACTGCAATTGAATAAGACTTTGTCCAATCTATCATGAGCGCACAAGATAATCTTGCTGATGCTGTGACTACATTGTTGGGCATTCTTGGCTCTCTTATGGTCCTGTGTGGGTTGAAGGTCAGCGCTGATCCTCAAGTATGCAGCACGCTGGTCCTGCCGACCTTCGCCCCTTGCCCTGCACCACATGGATCAGCATTCGACAACTATCGATATCGCCAGTCTTGAGGGTAGAGACCTCAGAAGCCCTAAGACCTGCAGCATAGGAAATGCCGAGCGCCGCAGGTAGCTTGCGCGGCCCAGCACGGAACTGCATTTACTTCTTCATCTCGTCACGCCCGCAGGTCATCGAGAAGAAGAAACGCTAAGCAGTGATGCGGTCATTGAATACCGAGGTCACGCCATCGGTATCCGTCATGTGAAGCTGATACGCGCGAAGTTCCTCACGCGTGACCGTATCCGGTGAACGCCGTCATGCAGGCCGTTTTAGCGATTCACGAACCGAACATTCAAATAAAGCGGGATAAACTGGCCGTACAGGTGCTGGCTGATTTAACGTTTCGCGTCTGGCAAAAGCTGGCTTTGCGTGATCGCGGATAAGAACTCTGAAAAAAGCTCGCCCTGCGAGCTTATTCGCAGTTTCGAGTAAATGTTTTTGCGATGAATTCTGACCGTTCCGGACGCAATGCCCAGCATTTTTCCGATTGCATCTGCCGAATTGCCCCGCAGTGTGTGTTCGACAACTTCACGCTCACGCGGTGTCAGAACACCCTGACCGATACTCAAGAACGCCCGTTCGACGCTTTTTTCCAAGCCAAGAACAGTTCTGTCATCGCCCTGAGCTGTTGTATGCCAATTGCGCCGACATGCTGCCTCAATGATCGGCCAAACACCTCTGAGCGCCTTGATCTCAGCCTTGCTGAACCGACGCGTTCTGCGCATAAGAGACACCACGATTGACAGGTTTTCATGTACGTCAATCAGATAGCCGACTTCTTCGGCAAGTCCGGTTTGGGCGTAGTAGTTGCGGAAGTATTCTCCCTGATAGAATCGGTCAGGAGCTATCTCGCTCATCCGCCAAAGGCCGGGTGCGACGCTGCCTGTGCTTGCAAGAAAGAAGGGATCCAGCAAATACGGGCCCTCAAGATATTCGTCCACATGCAACCGACGCCGATCATCTGGAAAGTCGTTGAAAAGGGCAAGTGGTCGTGACGTTCCGACATAGCCAAAAATCACGGTGTGATCAAATTCAACAATATTTCTCAAGAGCTTGGAGATGTTCTGAGGTAGCGTTGGCTTTCCAATACTGTTGATGATCTGCGCTACGTCTGCACCCCATTCCAACTTCATGACTGTGTTTCCCGGTGATTATTTTATCCGTAACTATCACAAAATGCATATTTACAAAAAGGGCAATTATTTCACCAATTAGGTCATCTACGTAATATGGGCCCCAATGACACAATCAGTGACTTCAAACGTATCCGCAGAATACGCTTCGGAATCCTATCAGGTTAAGACACCTGTGATTGCCGAACTTCGGGGGGTATCAAAGTCCTTCGGTGACTTGCGTGCCGTTGGTAATGTGGACCTCAGCATATCATCAGGCGAATTCCTGTCGTTTCTGGGCCCGTCGGGCTGCGGTAAGACAACTTTGCTCCGTATGCTTGCCGGCTTCGAGACGCCGACGAAGGGCAGCGTGTTCATTGATGACCAAGATGTGTCGGGGTTCGAACCTTACCGGCGACCCGTCAATATGGTTTTCCAGAACTATGCGCTTTTTCCGCATCTGACCGTTGGTCAAAACATCGCCTATGGCCTGAACCAACAACGCCCGCGTCTTGCCCGCGATATGATCAGTGAAAAGATACGGCGCACGCTTGAAACCGTTCGTTTGCCGGGTTTCGAGAACCGTCGCATTTGGGAAATGTCGGGGGGACAACAACAACGTGTCGCCTTGGCGCGCGCCATCGTGAACGAACCGAAACTGCTTTTGCTGGACGAGCCTCTGGCCGCTCTGGATCGCAAGCTACGCAAGGAAATGCAGATCGAACTGCAAGACCTGCAAAGGCAACTTGGCATCACCTTCGTTTTGGTCACTCATGACCAGGAAGAAGCGCTCTCGCTCAGTGACCGGATATGCGTGATCAGAGCGGGTGAGATCGTGCAAATAGGAACGCCACAACAGCTTTATGATCGCCCACAGACCCGATATGTCGCTGATTTCGTGGGTACATCCAACTTTTTTGAAGGCCGCGTAAGTGCGGTTTCTGACACCCGCGCAACAATCGCGCTGGCGAATGGTCAAACATATGATGCGACGTCCAGCGGCGCGGTGGCCCCCGGCGAACAAGGCTGCATGAGCGTCCGTCCGGAACAAATACGGATGCGCCGGACGTCGTCATCCGGCGCATTGGAGGCCATAGTTCAGAACCGGATCTTCCTTGGTGAACACACCGAATACCTTGTCCGGCACGCCAGTTTAGGAAGCATTATCGTCATGGTGCCCCGGCAATCTGATGCGGCCCTTCAGGCCCCGTCCACAGGCGAAACAGTATGGATTGAATGGGATGCGGATGCAGGTTTGATCCTCAAGAATGACTAAACTCCGAAACCTAAACAACAGGGAGACTGCCAAGATGGAAGATGACGGATACATCTCGAAGAAGAAATTCATGGAAGAACTGCGACGTTATCAAAAGGGGTCCGTCACGCGACGGCACTTTCTGAGCGTAACCGGTCTGGGTACAGCGACGGCCGTTTTAGGTGCAGCTGTGCCCGGACTGCGGGCCACCCCTGCGATGGCCGAAAGCCATATCGGCGACCGTGTCGTGCTGGCCACTTGGCCGAACTATCATGACCCCGCGAATTTCGATATGTTCACGGACCAAACCGGCGCCTTCACGCAGATCAACGTATTTGGTTCAAACGAAGAAATGTTGGCCAAATTGCAGGCTGGCGGCAGTGGATGGGACGTTTTCGTACCCACAAACTACACGATTACGACCTACGTCGAAGAAGACCTGATCGAGCCTTTGGATATTTCTAAACTGCCCAACTATGATCCAAGCGCTTTCGATCCGCGCTTTGCCGATGCCGGCACTGTCGATGGTGTGCTTTACGCTGTGCCAAAAAACTGGGGCACAACTGGCTTTGCCGTAAATACCGCCCACACAGGCGGAAGCGAAATGGATTCCTGGAAACACTTCTTCGATCGCACGATGGATGATTTCTCGGGCCGGACCATGGTTCATGACTATCAGCTAACCACCATCGGTGCGGCGCTGAACTATCACGGCTATTCCTTTAATTCGGTCGATGAGGCCGAACTGGCCGATGCGGAAAAGCTTCTGATTGAGGTCAAACCGCACCTTTTTGCGATCTCGTCAGACTATCAGCCTGCGATGCGTTCAGGTGACGCCTGGATGACGATTTGCTGGACTGGCGATGGCAAGCAGTTGAACACGGACATTCCGTCTATTCAGTATGTCCTGGGCAAAGAAGGCGGCGAGCTTTGGAGCGACTATTACGCGATCCCGAAAGGCGCGCCACATTCAGAAGCCGCCTATGCCCTGATCAACTTCATGCTCGACCCTGAGGTCAACGCGCGCGAGGTTCTTGCACATGGCTATCCGGTCGCCGACAGCCGCACCAATGCGCTGCTGCCAGAAGAGATACTGAACGATCCAATTCTCTATCCCGCAGCAGAGCTGTTGAATGCGCTCGAGTTTGGCGCAGCATCCACATTGACCGACCCAAACCGCGCCGAGCTTTTGGCCCGTTTCAAGTCGGCATGATCTAGAAAGAGAGAGCGGCAGCAAATGACACAACGTGCACGAAACTGGCTTCTGGTCGCCCCTGCGGGCGCGTGGTTGCTGGTGATGCTTGTGCTGCCGCTCTCTGTCGTTTTCGTCTTTAGTTTCGGAGAGCGGGCACCATCGGGTGGCTATGTGCCCGCCTTCACATTTGAACAATACGCCAATCTGCCTGCGCGATTTACTGCGTTCAAGAATACATTGACGCTCGCGCCATTGGGCACGTTTGCCGCTTTGTTGATCGCCTATCCACTTGCCTATCAATTGGCGGTGAGGACCAGCGACAAATGGAAGACGGTCCTACTGGTCTTGGTGATTGTGCCGTTCTGGACGTCTATCCTGATCCGCAGCTATGCGTGGATTTTTATTCTGGGCGGACGTGGCATTCCAGCCGTTCTCGAAAGTCTGGGGCTCGAAGGCATACGCCTGATCAATACCCAATTTGCTGTGCTGGTCGGAATCATCTACGGTTATCTGCCGTTGATGGTCTTCCCTATCTACGTCAGTCTGGACCGACTGGATAAACGGCTACTTGAGGCCTCTTCCGATCTTGGCGCGCCACCATTCATGACATTCCTCAAAGTGACCCTGCCGATGTCCATTTCAGGCATCGCGACGGGTTGTATGCTTGTCTTCATCTTGTTGATGGGTGAATTTCTGATCCCTGCATTGCTGGGCGGGGGCAAAGTGTTCTTT
This sequence comes from Yoonia sp., assembly GCF_046498525.1. Taxonomy (GTDB): domain Bacteria; phylum Pseudomonadota; class Alphaproteobacteria; order Rhodobacterales; family Rhodobacteraceae; genus Yoonia. Next base: position 12,933 of record NZ_JAWOAN010000072.1, on the reverse strand, counting down.
GTCGGCAACGCGCTGGTGGATCTTTTCCTGCAATCTCGCAACTGGGCCTATGGATCGGCCGTTGCTGTCATGCTGATTGTCATCATGCTGGTGACTGTAACCCTCTATATGCGTCTTATCTCGCGGCTGAATACACAGCGCGATGACACACCGATGATGTGAGGTAGGTATGCGTCTCTACGCCATCTTTGTGTATGTCTTTCTTTACACGCCAATCGCCATCATCGCGCTTTTCAGTTTCAGCGCGGGCCGCAGTGCCAGCCAATTCGAGGGATTTTCCGTCAAATGGTATGGTCGCGCACTCGACAATCCGTTTGTCATGGACGCCTTGGGCAACAGCCTCTTGGTTGCCTTTGTCTCGGCTACATTTGCGAGCATCCTTGGCACACTCGCAGCCATTGGGCTGCAAGGCATTCGCGGACCGGCGCGCGCATTTTTTGATGCGGTGATCTATATCGCCATCATGATCCCCGGTATTGTGATCGGCATTGCGACGTTGATCGCACTTGTCACTGTGTTTGACGTCGTGAATCCTTGGCTGTCCGCGATTTGGCCGAAGGCCGGGACCGCACCGGCTCTGTCGATGGGCATGGGATCTTTGATTGCGGCACATACGATGTTCACCATGGCGCTCGTGATCGTCATTGTCCGTGCGCGGTTGGCCAGCCTTGAAGGGGCGCTCAATGAAGCGTCTGCTGATCTTTACGCCACTCCGTTTGGAACCTTTCGTCAAGTGACGTTGCCGCTGATTGCCCCGGCAGTCTTGGCGGGTTTTCTGCTCAGTTTCACGTTCAGTTTTGACGACTTTATTATCGCCTTCTTCGTGGCAGGCTCCGAGACGACATTGCCGATCTACATCTTCTCATCAATCCGCCGCGGCATTACTCCCGAGGTCAATGCGATTGGCACGATGGTCATGCTGGCATCTCTTGTTTTGTTGATCATAGCGCAACTCATCTTGCGGCGCGGCGAAAAACGCTGAGTTGCGACCATAGTGGAGAAACTGCAATGCTGCTCGAGAACAAAGTCGCGTTTGTCACCGGGGCAGGCTCCGGGATCGGTGCCGCTGGTGCGCGGGCCATGGCGCGCGAAGGCGCGCATGTCTTTGTCACCGATCGAGACGGTGTGGCGGCACGAACCGTTGCGGAAGTTATTTCCAGCGAAGGTTTCAGGGCGGATACCATTGAGGTTGATGTCACGGATGACGAGGCGCTTGGTCGCGCTATTGCGTCCGTTGCGCAAAACACGGGGCGACTTGATGTACTTCACTCCCATGCCGGCATTCAAATCGAGGGCAAGCTCGAACAAGTGACTGTCGCAGAAATGGACGCATCGTGGGCCGTCAATGTCCGTGCACATTTTGTCGCCGCACAAGCCGCGATTGCACCCATGCGCGCCCATGGTGGCGGTAGCATCATCATCACCTCGTCAAATTCGGGCGTACAGATCGACCGCGAAATGATTGCATACGCCACAACCAAACACGCTGTTTTGGCGATGACCCGCCAAATGGCAGCGGACTATGGCAAGGACAACATCCGGTTCAACGCGCTCTGCCCCGGTTTCATCGACACGCCTTTCAACCGTGGTTTTGAAACGCAGATGGGCGGCCGCGACAAGCTCGAAGACTACATCAGCGAAACAATTCCCATGCGGCGCTTCGGAACTGTCGATGAAATCGCCGACGGCATCGTGTTCCTCGCCTCGGATCGGTCGTCATTCATGACGGGTCACGCACTGATTATCGATGGCGGGGAAAGCATCTGACCCCAGACTGGGGCAGATACATCGTAAAGAGATCAAATATGGCGACGCAATCAACCGGACGTTTGGCTGGTAAAACCGCTGTCCTTACAGGCGGTACTGCTGGCATCGGCCTTGAAACATCACTGATGGTCGCCCGGCAAGGTGCCCGTATGGCGATCATCGAAATTCAAAAGGATGCAGGACGCGAAACGGCTCGCTTGATCCAAAGCATCTTGCTCGAAACTTGAAACGTGGGATTCCTGCGGCGGCTGATGTGAGGTTCATCCTTCTTGGGACGATGTTTTATGTCGTCAGCATTACTGTCTGCGCTTCGGATGCGGTTTCAATAGTACATCAGGAACGGTTGAGCGGTCGTGCGACAGTCGCTGCAATGCGTTGTGTCTGGTGGTGCAGGATTGGCATTCGGCCGGTTCTTCAGCAGCAGGGATGGCACCCCAAACAGCCAGCCCCAACAGAATAGATATCGCACCGAGCCTGAGCACGCTATTGCGCAGCCGGTTTCATTTCAATGTGATCTGCACGGGCATCCAGCCCGACATCGGTCCGGTCATGGCGTAACGGCAGATCCATATCGACCTCGCACTCCAATTCCTGCGCAAAGCGGTGCCCCGCATAGACCGCTGCGGCAATGATAGCTGGCGCTTCGCAGTCGCCGATGCGGGTCAGCGTGAACGGCAAACCTTCTGAGTCCGCTTGTGCCCGCAGGTCCTGAAAGAGGCCATCATTTGGCTTGCGGGCCGTCACCATAACGATGTTGCGCACAGGCACACGACGTTCGGCTCCGCTATAGGCGCATACAAGCACCGCTTGAATGCCATCAAACCCTTTCAGCGCATGTGCCGTCTCGATCTTGATCCCGTTTGCGAGCATATGGGTACGGATGCGCCAACGCTCCGACGTGTTGCCCGCCCAATGTGATACGCTGTCCGAAGGTGTCACATACGTTACCTCATGCCCCTCTGCGCGCACCCGTTCGGCGATAACCCCGCCCATATAGTAGCCGTCCCCATCAAAGACGATTGTCGGGCCATCCGGCAATCTGCCATCCATGATATCATCGGGTGTAAAGACACGCGCAAGTGCGTCGCCTTCGGCAATGGGTAGATAACGTTCTTCATTGAAAAGCTCTTTGCGCCACTTGGCGCCCGTTGCAATCGCGACATGCGCGGCATCGACGTCAAGAACATCCCGGGCGGACAAGAGGCTTTCACGAAAAATTTCCACGTTGGGCATTTCGATCAGTTGTTGTTCACGGTAATCGCGCACGCGGATATACTCGCTCATCCCCGGCAACGCGGCTTCGCGGGTCACGCGTCCGCCGATTTCGCGGGTCGCTTCGGCCAGCATCACGTCATAGCCACGCGCGCCCAGCGCACGCGCTGCTTCCAGACCCGCAGGCCCGGACCCGACAATCAAAACACGCGCATCCGAGGTCTTTTTGGCAATGACTTCGGGATGCCAGCCGCGACGCCATTCTTCACCCATCGTGGGATTTTGCGTGCAGCGGATCGGCACTGCAAGGCTGTCACCGGAATAGCAGATATTGCATCCAATGCATTCGCGTATTGCACTCAGGCGTCCTTCCTCGATCTTTTTGGGCAGGAAAGGATCAGCGATTGATGGCCGCGCCGCCCCGATGAAATCAGTGATCCCACGCTTGACCTGACTGACCATCGTATCCGGCGACGTAAAGCGGCCCACGGTCACAACGGGTTTGTCGGTCACCGACTTCACCCAATTCATGTATGGTTCCAGCGGCGATTCCTTGACGAAACGGGATACGCCCATTTCCAACGAGTAATCGGCGATATTGATGTCCCACAGGTCGGGCAGATCGCACAGCAAAGCGAACATTTCACGTCGCTCGCCAAAGATAGGATTGCCATCCTCACCCACTTCTTCATCCGCTGCAAAGCGGACGGCAACGGCACAGCGGTCCCCCACGGCATCCTTGGTTTCTTCGATCAACTCGCGGGTCAGACGGATCCGGTTTTCCAGACGGCCACCGTATTCGTCGCTGCGGGTGTTTACGCGCGGGTTCAGAAAATTCGAAATCAGATAGCCATGCGTTGCATAGACATAAACGATGTCGAAACCTGCGTCCCGGGCACGTATGGCCGCGCGTTTGTGCCAGTGGCGAAAGGTCTTGATGTCCGACTTGTCCATCGCACGGGTTTGAAACGGATGGCCTGCAAGATTGGGAAAGCTGTCCACATCCATCGCCGGCAGACGAGTCATCATATTCGGTGTGCGCGCCCCGCCGTACCAAAGTTCAGCGCCTGCAAGACTGCCGTGTTCATGCACCGCGTCGGTCATCAGACTGTGCGCACGCACATCGCTATCATCCCAGAGTGACGCATAGGGATGGGGTAAATCGTCGGACGTGGGGTGAATAGAATTGTATTCAGTGCAGACCACGCCCCATCCGCCTTCGGCCTTGACCCCGCGCATCGCGGCCAGCGTGCGCGGGCGCTGCCAGCCCATGCCGGTGCAATGCGGAACCTGATAGAACCGGTTGGGCGCTGTCACGGGGCCGATCTGCACAGGTTCGAACAGAATGTCGTAGCGTGGGTCTCTGCTCATTTTTCTTTGTCCTTTCGCATGGGGCTCCGACTACTCAATCCCGAAATCAACTGTTCAAAAGGCCGGTCACGAAAACGTCGGCATATCAAGATGGTCGGGGTATACTGTCGCCAGAAATGCGCGGATCTGGTCACGTGCGTTTTTACGCGTATAGCTTTCAGGGTAGGTCAAAAGCTCCAGCCATATCCCGTCGTAAAGCGCCTCAAGAAGGTTCGCGATCTGGCGCGGTGGAATGGCGTGATATCGCCCTTCCTGCGCGATTTTTTCACACAGGCGCAGTGACAAATCAAAACGCTCTATATCGATATCCTCGATCAACTTGCGATAAACCTCACGGCGACCGGCCTCTCCGTAAAAGGCATACCAGACGGCAAGCTTTTGACGCGAACAGATGCGCGGGTGAAAGTGCGCGTCCACAATCGCCATCAGTTTGGCGATCGAAGACAAACCTGCATCGTTATAGGCCTTGAACCATTGATGATGATGCTCGCGCGCAAGATAGATCAGCGTTTCTTCGAGCAGCTTTTGCTTGCTTTGAAAATGGAAGTTGACGATCCCAAGCGATAATCCGGCAATGTCCGTCACAGTCGACATCGTTGTTCCACCAATCCCATGCTTGGCAATCGACCTGATGGTTGCATCGATCAATTGCTGGCGCCGCACCTCTTTGGTTTCGGTACGCCGGGGGCGTTTGTCCCCTTTGGGTGTTCGGATCGCTTCGTTCATACCATCGCTCATCGCTATTTTATCACCTCTGTTCCTCTCAGTCCGCGTCGAGAATGACAACCGCATCCGCCGACCAACTCAACCACACAGGCGCATCCGGCGCGCGATTGTTGCCAGAACCGTTCAATGCATTGGTCGTCGAAACAGCGACAGGGTCGGACTTGCCGGGTATCGTCACATAGTGACTGCTGCGCTCGCCCAGATGGGCGGTGGTACCCATACGGCCTTGCACGGCTAACCCGTCGACTGGTTTTTTGTCTAAGGGCGTGAATTTCTCGGGCCGAAGCGCAACCTGAACCGACGCTCCGTCAGCTTTGCCCAATTGATCAACAGGCACCGAAATCGCGCCCAGCCCCTCCGTCTCGATCATGCCCGTAGCTGTACCGTTGCGACGGACGGTGCCCTGAAAGAAGTTCATGTTCCCGATGAAACCAGCGACTTCGCGCGTGTTGGGACGTTCATAAAGTGCTGCGGGTGTGTCAACTTGAAGAACCTTCCCCCAAGCCCACCGGTTCCGGCATGACGTCCGCCCAATTGGACAGGCGCGATTTATCAATTGGCTGGAAGAGCCCTGATTGCACCCGGCGGTTCAATCCGGAATTACAGGGATGCGATACGTCGACCACAAAGCCGCTACGCATTTTTGTCAGCGCCTCTTCGGTTCCGCCAAAAATCGAAAAATTCGGCAACGCGCCGTGTTGGGCCTCAGAGGGTTGGAAAAGCTCGGGGATGTCGTATCCACCCCATGTAAAGAATGTCGCTTCGTCACCCTGCGCCATGGCGTGGCGCGATGTGAGCGGCATCGCGGTCATGCCAATACCTGCGGCCAAAAGCCCTTTTGTGAATCTGCGCCGGCTCAGTTTTCCTTCGCGTACCGCGCCTAGTTGATCGACAATATCCATCATGCTTCAGTCTCCCCCTGTTGCTGCAGGTCCACATCCATGTGAAGTGCCTGCAAATTCGCCAAAGGCCATAAAGCGGTGCCCCATCAAAAACACGAAGATTGACTTTTGCGGAAGCGTAACCCTTCCATTGAATGGTCATTCAATCATTCATCAGGACACCGAATCGAGTCAAGTAAATTGCCAAGCGTGCGTGTGCTCCATCAGTAAGCGCTAGAAAAACAGGCAAGAAGCCCACCCGAAAAGACCCAGCGCGGAGATAGATACCCGATGACTTCACAGAATCAGGTGATCCGGTTCGAGGTTGACGGCCCTCATGGGCTAAGACCAATGACCCTTGATCCGGACGACTTTCACACCATGCCGGACGCGCAGACTCTGCACGTTTATTTCGAGAACAAAGAGTTGGGCAAGAGCGCCGGCGTCTGGACCACGACACCGATGCAGGCATCTTTTGGCCCCTACCCCGGCGATGAATTTATCTTCGTGGTCGATGGTCATTTTGCCATGATGGACACCGTGGACAGCAGCGGCACGAATGTCGGCTGCAAGAAGGGTCAAAGTGTCATTTTCCGCAACGGCGTGCCGGTCAGTTGGAAACTGTACGACACGCTCAAAAAGTTCTATATCCCCTACCTTGATCCGCGTGCCGCGACACCGCAGGGCCTATCCGCGGATGGCGGCATACGCGCGTTTGATCCTGACCTGACGCTTGATGGCGTTGAATTTTTGCCGAACACAAGCACACCCCAGCGCGATAAAGTCTTCTTCACGAACGATCACGGATATTTCGAGGTCGGACTGTGGGACGCACAAGGACTGGATACAGAGTTATCGCCCTTTCCATGGCACGAATTCGCGCAGGTATCGGAGGGCGAAGACGGCATCGCACAGAAATTCACGAAGGGCGACGTCTTCTTTGTTCCCGCTGGCACGGTCTGCAAATGATACGTGCCCAAATATCTTCGTAAATGCTATGCCGCGCTTGATCCGAACATCAGACCGAAAAACTAACCCATGACGCAGTTGATATCACGCCGTACCGTTTTGTCTGGCCTCTCACTCGCAGGAGCGACCCCTTTGTTTGCACAATCACGTCCCACAAATCCAGACGTTGTGATCATCGGCGCAGGCGCCGCCGGGATGGCTGCAGGCCGCGAACTGCAAAAGAGAGGCGTGTCCTTCGTCATCGTCGAAGCCGCAACCCATGTCGGCGGACGGGCCCGGACAGAGAGCAATACGTTAGGCGCGCCAGTGGATCACGGCTGTTCTTGGATATCCGGCTCAAACAGTAACCCCTTCGCCGGGATCGGTCAGAGGGGCGGCTTCACTCTCGTCAATCATACAGATGCCGACACCGACCTTTTTGATGTTCATGGGAACCGCGCCAGTGATGCCGAATTTGCAGCCTATGACCGGGCATGGGGAGCGATTGGACGCGCTCTCGACCGTGCCGGGAGCGCAGGTCAGGACGTTGCAGGATCAACGGTCGTCCCTGACATACAGTACGGCGCAACGGTGCAATCGTGGATGGGGGCCATGGACTACGGCGTGGATTTTGATCAACTTTCCACGGCAGATTATTGGAATGGCTCAGTCGACCAACCCAGCTATATCGTCAAGGAGGGACTGGGTGCCATAGTTGCGACACTCGCCGAGGGCTTGCCGGTTTCGCTTGGCACAAAGGTTACCGCCATCGACTGGTCCGGTACTGGCGTCACGGTCGAAACATCGAAAGGGACCATCGCCGCCAAAGCCTGCATGATCACGGTCTCGACCGGTGTGCTCAACGCGGGCACGATCCGCTTTACGCCTGTCCTGCCAGATTGGAAGCAGCAGGCAGCAGCCGACATTCCGATGGGTTTGTTGATGAAAGTGCCGCTTCTGTTTGACGGCGCTCGTCTGGGTCTGGGTGAGAATAACTGGGTTACTTACCGCATCCCGGAAGATCAGGCAGGGAAAGCTTGCTTCTTCATAGCGTGGCCCTGCGGACACGATTATCTTTTCGGCAATATCGGTGGGCAATTTGCATGGGATCTTTACGCACAAGGACAGGAATCTGTAGTTGATTATGCGCTTGAACAATTGGTCCGCTGCGTAGGCAGCGAAGCACCCAAACACTTTGTCAAAGGACTGGCAACAGACTGGGCCGACAACCCGCTGACGCTTGGTGCATATGGTGCGGTCAAGCCCGGAACGTGGGGCGCGCGCGCCAAGCTGTCACAACCGCTTGGTGACAGGCTTTTCTTCGCGGGCGAAGCAGTCGGTGGCGCGACATCGGCCTTGGTCAATGGCGCATACAGAAGCGGCAAAACAGTCGCAGGCGATGTTGCCCGCGCCATCGCATAGCGGCGTCGCGGTGATGTTGCCATGATCCAGAACGAGCGCCCGGTGATCGCTGACAGTCTGTGGACTGCAACCGCGAACCAGTCGGTGAAGCACCCTGTGCTAAGGGGCGCACATCGCGCAGACGTGGTCGTCATCGGTGCAGGTTATACTGGCCTGTCAGCCGCGCTGCATCTCGCCGAAAGCGGTGCATCCGTCATTGTGATCGACGCCCAACACCCTGGTTGGGGGGCATCAGGGCGCAACGGCGGACAGGTCAACGTCGGCCTGAAAGACGGACCATCAGCGATTAAAGCCAAGTTCGGGGATCACTGGGGCGACCGTATGATCCGCATGGCGGGTAATGCGGGGGATCTGGTTTTCGATTTGATCGACCGTCATAAGATCGACTGTGCCGCCACACGTCCCGGTTGGCTACGCGCGGCGCATACGCCCAAGACACTGCGTCAGTTGCATGCCTTGGCCGCCGATTGGGAAGACTACGGCGGCGGCATGCAGACGCTGGACCGTGACGAAATGCACAGTCGCACCGGCACCGACGCATATCTCGGCGGCGTGATTGATCATCGCGGTGGCCTGCTCCATCCGCTCAATTACGCCCTTGGCTTGGCCGCAGCAGCGCAACGCTACGGCGCAGTGATCTTTGGAGGAAGCGGCGCGCGCAGCATCCAAAAAGAGGGCTGCGGCTACCGCGTCGCGTGCCCCGAAGGAAATATTGCGGCAAGCAAAGTTCTGTTATGCACAAACGCCTATTCTGGCGACGTGGAAAAGCCGCTCGCGCAGTCCGTCCTACCTGTGCGGTCAGTGCAAGTGGCAACGGCACCGCTCTCGGACAATCTGCGCATATCTATTTTGTCCGAAGGGAATACCCTGTCCGACACGCGACGGTTACTTTTGTATTTCCGCAAAGATGCCGAAGGGCGCTTTATCATGGGCGGGCGCGGGACGTATAATGACGCCTCGACCCAAAAACAGATCGACTGGCTGCGCGGGATCAGCGTGAAGCTATTTCCACAACTGCAAGGCGTCGAATGGCAACATGCATGGGGCGGTTTTGTTGCACTCACCCGTGACCATTATCCGCACCTGCATGAAATCAAACCCGGTATGATGGCGGGTCTTGGATATAACGGGCGCGGCGTCGCCATTGCGACCGCAATGGGGCGCGTATTGGCGCAATGGGCCTTGGGCCAGCACCCTGATGATTTGGAATTTCCTGTAAGCCCTGTAAAACCGCTGCCCTTTTCATTTGCGCGGACCTATGCGGTCGAGGCCGAAATCCTGCGCCTGCGGCTGCTCGACAAATTGGGTGTCTAAGCCTTGTGGTCATGCGCGCCGATGAGGCTGGTTTTCCACACGACAAGCCGCGCAGGCGCTCAGCGACCGGCGCGCAGCCGGGCGAGGCATTCTTGTGTTGCCGTGCGGGCATCGTGACGGTTGAAACTGTCAGGCGACAGATGCAGGCGCTGCCAATACCCATTGGTCAGCGTGTCCATCCACTCTGCCATCAAGGTTGCTTCATCCTGAGGCATTAACGCTGACCAAACCTGTGCAACTGCGTCCATGCGTCTGGCGTCAAACTCCTGTGCAACAGCGGCGTAGTCCGCCGTGGACCGCAATTCGCCCCAAAACGCAAACCACAGCGGCAGAACCTTCGGCCCGCAGGCTTCAAGGCTGAAATCTGCCGCGACCAAAGCATCCAACCGGTCATTCGCATCTTCGCCAGCCATGGCAAGAGCCCGAATCCATGAAACCTCATAGCTTTGGTAAAGGTCACGCAAGACCGCCGTCAGCAATCCGCCCTTCGACTTGAAATAGAAAACCGCAACACCTTGGGACAGCCCCGCAGCATCAGCCACGGTCGCCAGTGTCGTCTTTGCCAAACCATGCTGCAGGATCGACATCCGTGCGGCATCCAATAGTTGGCGCCGTCGGCGCTCTGCGTTCTCCTTGCGCTCTTTGCGCGGTGGCTTTGCAGCGGCTTGGTTCATTGTGCGCCTTTTTCTGCCCAAAGATTGATCTTTGCCGTCAGTTCGTCGTCATTCATATATCAAAATTTATTTGAGCGCTCAGATAAACTTTACGGAACGACACACTGGCTGTAGCTTCTGATCCAGGGGGATATATCGTGTCTCTGAGAAAATCTTATGACGTCATTGTTGCAGGCGCGGGCCACAACGGCCTGACAACCGCCGCGTATCTTGCAAAGGCTGGCCTCAAAGTGATGGTCGTGGAAAAGAATGATTAGGTCGGTGGTGCTGCGGTCAGCCGCTCACTGCACTAAGGCGGGATATATTCCAACTGTTCCTACGTCTGTTCCTTGCTGCGCCGGGAAATCGCGCGCGACTTTGATCTGCCGAAATACGGGCTGCAGGTGATCCCTTACGAAGGCGGGGCTAGTTTCACACGCGACGGCGATTACTTCGCCTGCTACTCTGATCACAATGCGCTGCGGCGCGAGATGGCGCGGCATGCACCGCGCGACGCTAACGCTTACCATCGCTGCTCTCAGGCGATCATGCGGCAATGCCGCTTTATCCGGCCATTCCTACTTAGAAACGCCCCTGATCCCTTGTCGCTGAGACCGCGCGATCTGGCTGAAATGGGCTATCTTCTCAAACGTGCCTGCAACCTCGGCAGTCGCGAGTTGTCCGAAACCCTGCGGTTTTGGACCATGTCAATTGGCGATCTGCTTGACGAGCACTTCGAGAACGATCTCATCAAGGCACATCTTGCCGGTTCTGGCATTATCGGCACCGGGCTTGGCGTTTATTAGCCCGGCACGGCCTATGCTCTATTGCATCACTACATGGGCGACATCGACGGCGGCATTGGCGCGTGGGGCTTTGCCCGTGGCGGCATGGGCGCAATGTCCAACGCAATGGCTGCGGCGTTCGAAGATCATGGCGGGACAATCCACAAGAGCGCAGGCGTTGAGGAAATCCTGACCAAGAACGGCCGGGTGACTGGCGTCGCGTTAGAGGACGGCAAAGAGTTCAGGGCACCCATTGTTGCATCAAATATGGACGTGAAACGGACCTTCCTCAAACACGTCGATCAAAACGCTTTGCCCGATGATTTCACGCGTGCGGTCACAAATTTCAAAATTCGCGGCTCGTCAGCCAAGCTCAATATCGCGCTGGACCGCATGCCGGCCTTTCCTGCCGCCCCCGCACACGCGAGCTTTCTGCGCGGAGACATGCATGTCTCCGAAAGTCTGGCAGGACTTGAACGCGCCTATGACGATTGGAAGGCAGGTCGGTGGTCTGAAAAGCCCTATATCGACATGCTGATCGCCAGCCAGATCGACCCGACCGTGGCCCCGAAAGGCGCCCATATGATGACCGTCTTTGTCCAATACGCTCCTTATGATCTGGAGGTGGATGGGGTGCGTTCGGGGCAAAACCGGGGTGAGACACAACGCAATGCAATGGCGGAAACTGTTCTGAACCAGATGTCTGTCGCCTGCCCTGATATCCGCGAACGCGTGGTCCATGTCGAGGTGCGCTCACCGCTCGAATTGAAACGTGAGGTCGGCCTGACCGAGGGCAATATTTTCCAAGGCGAGCTGACGTTTGATCAGCTTTTCTTCAACCGCTCCGTACCGGGTTACGCACAATACGAAACGCCGATCAAAGGGCTCTATATGTGCGGTTCCTCTGCCCATCCAGGCGGCGGTGTCATGGCTGCGCCCGGTGCCAACGCCGCGCGCACGATCCTGCAGCGAGAAACATGCGGCAAGCGGATGACGGGTTACGCGGCATGACACAGATGACGCAATCATCATCGGCGGTGGGATCAACGGCTTGATTGCTGGCGCGAAACAGGCGCGAAACGGGCAATCAGTCTGCATTCTGGAACAACGGGACGATCTTGGTGGCATGGCAACTCTGGTGCAGAATGACGGGCCGGCATTGGCACATCTGCTTTACAACCTCAGCCCGCTTGCGTTGCAGGATATTGGCATTGACCCAAGCGCCCTTCCCTTCGCTACTGTGCCGCTTCCAACGGTCGCGCTTTGCCCTGATGGCAACCATGTCGTGTTGCGTGGACGATCCGCAGCGCAGCCGAACGGCAAACCACACCCCGACGCAGACGCAGCCCAGGCATTGCTGAGCCGCCTCACGGACTACGGCGATCTGCTGTGATATCTTGCTGAAACGTGTCCGCCCGGCGGCGGGGCCGCCTTTTCAGCCAAGTCCATGCGCCAACTTTTACGGCTCGGAAAGGTTGGATGGCGCGCGAAACGGATGGGAAAACCGGGGATCCGCAAATTCCTGCAAGTGCTCTTGTCGAACGCCTACGACCTTATCCTTGACGAAATGCCTCACGGCCCACTCGCGGGCCTATTGGCCGCAGATGCGATCCGCGGCACGGCTGCAGGTCCGCGCTCTCCCGGGACTGTGTTTAATCTGATTTACCGCATGGGTCACGGCGGTGATGTCTATGCGCCTATGGCAAAGCCGCTTTCAATTCCGGGTTTGCACAATGATCCTGCACAGGCACGTTTGGTATTTGCACCGACTGCTGACTATGTCGAGACAGCGTTCAATCCTGCCAAATACGGCGAGATGTCTCAGGCTCCGGTCATCGAAGCAGTTCAGACGAC
>NZ_JAWOAN010000039.1:0-31039 GCF_046498525.1 Yoonia sp. | reverse complement strand
CAGCGCCTTGCTCATTTACCACGTCAGTCGCCAGATCGTTCTCGGGGTCTTCGCCGTCCTCGAGGTGCTTGTAGGATTGAAGCAGTCCCTCGAGGTGCCCTTCATCGTCCATGCGTTGCACTTCGTCAGCATCGCCAATCCAGCCGAGTAGATCACTGATCACATCACGGATGTCAGGCTTTGCAGAATCGAGTTGTTTATACAGCTCAGTGGTGATGGCGTACTGCTTGCGCCGTGCATCTCGCGCATCGCTGGTCCCTGTAGACCTCTTGAGTTGCTTGCGGGCACTGAAGTGTTCTCGAAGTTCTTGAGGGATCGTCAGGTAGACGTACCATTTCCCCTTGTTTATCGACAGCGTCGTTGCGGGGTAGTCAGACATCCATATACTCCATCAATACCCTCCATCGGGCACTCCAAGAGCTAATGTATTAAGGAAAAAAGGGCAATGGGTCATGCTGGCGGAGGAGGTGTCCGTCTTGTAAATGTAAGGGTTATTTAAAATATAACAATAACATATACTTGAGGTTAATCCTCGGTTTGGATGTGTAGCAAAATGTGTAGCAAACTTAACATTCAATGCTGCAGAATCTGCTTGAGAAATTCTTGTGTTCTTTCATTCTTGGGGTTGTTGAAAAATGTTTCGGGATCGCTCTCTTCAACGATACACCCCTGATCCATAAACACTACTCTGTCTGCCACCTTGCGGGCAAAGCCCATTTCATGGGTGACACAGATCATGGTCATTCCGTCGGCTGCGAGTTCTGCCATCGTGTCCAAGACTTCGCTGATCATTTCGGGATCAAGCGCAGAGGTGGGTTCGTCGAAAAGCATGATACGGGGCTCCATACATAGAGCCCGCGCAATGGCAACGCGCTGCTGCTGTCCACCTGATAATTGGCTTGGATACTTGTCTGCCTGATCAGGGATTTTGACCTTTTCGAGATAGTGCTGTGCCAATCGTTTTGCATCTGTGCGCGAGGCTTTGCGCACGGACATGGGTGCAAGCAAACAATTTTCCATAACTGAAAGATGCGGGAAGAGATTGAACTGTTGAAAGCACATGCCAACCTCGGACCTGATCTGGTCAATATTTTTGACGTCTGCGGTTAAGGGGATGCCATCGACGATAATGTCACCGTCTTGATGCTCCTCAAGTCGATTGATGCACCGGATCAATGTGGATTTACCGGATCCAGAGGGCCCGCAAATGACAATTCTCTCACCTGAGCTGACGCTGAGGTTAATGTCTTTGAGAACATGAAATTCTCCGTACCATTTGTTCATGTGTCGAATATCGACCATGATCGTTCCTGGGCCCGATATGGTACGGACGGCTTGGTTGTGATGCGTTGCCATTGGTATTGATGTCCTTCTTGCGGATTTACCGGATCGCGATCTGCTGACCTATCGGACCCACGTCCATCCGAGACTGCAAACGGGATGTCAGATTGAGGAACAGTATCGAAATACCCCAATATATGACGGCGATGGTTGCAAACGTCTCGACGGGCGTGAATGTCCGGCCATTGATGTCATGGGCGGCATAAGTGAGTTCGGCGACGGTGATCATCGACAGCAAGGATGACTCTTTGATCAAGGTGAGAGCAATGTTGGTCGCTGGCGGGAACACATAGCTATAAAGCTGCGGAAAAATGACACGTCTCATGTAAAAGCCGTACTTCAAACCCAGTGCCTTGGCGGCATCGAACTGTCCTTTTGATACGGCTTCGACGCCCCCGCGAAACACTTCCGCGAAATACGCGCCACCATATATGGACAGGCAAATGAATCCTGTAGTCAGGCCAGACAGTCTCACACCGTAAAATGGCAGAGCGTAGAACACCATGAAAAGCAGGATGAGCAAGGGAATATTCCGCATGACTTCGATATAGGCAATTGCAGGCCAGCGCAGCAGGCGCCTGTCTGATATGCGCAGCAGACAAACAAAGATCCCGATGCAAACCCCGGCGGGTATTGCTATGGCCGAGATCAGAAGCGTCTTGAGGGTCCCGTCAATCAGAATGTCCCGATGGTCCCAAATAGCCAAATAGTCGAATGTCATTGCGCGCTCCTAAAGACGATATTTGACTGATCGGCGCTGGAGGTACTCTCCGTACTGGCTGATCGAAAAGCAGATGACAAAATATACCAATGCTGCAATCAGCAGCACTTCGACCGGGCGGAAGGTTTCGGTATATAGTATCTGAGACGCGCGGGTCAGTTCCACCAAAGTG
Organism: Yoonia sp.; assembly: GCF_046498525.1. Taxonomy (GTDB): domain Bacteria; phylum Pseudomonadota; class Alphaproteobacteria; order Rhodobacterales; family Rhodobacteraceae; genus Yoonia. The sequence goes on along the minus strand of NZ_JAWOAN010000039.1, from coordinate 28,805 downwards.
ATGGTCGACAGTAGTGGTGTAATCTTGATCACCATCGTGAACTCGTTCACCAAAAGCGGAATTGTCGAGTTGAAAACCTGCGGCAAGATGATCTTGAACCAAATCTCGCGCTTGGGTAGGCCCAAAGCTTCGGCGGCCTCCCACTGTCCATCGGGGATACGGCTGAGGCCACCACGTAGAATTTCGGCGACGTAAGCCCCGCTGTTGAAACCGACCGCCATTATTCCGGCGGTCAGAGGTCCGACATCAATCCCTGTCAACGGTGCCAAAGCATAGTAGAAGACCAGAATTTGAACAAGCGCCGGCGTACCACGGATGAAGCTTCCGTAAAGGCCAACAAACTTTCGTATTGGCCAGAACCGGCTGTTTCGCATGAGCAAAAGGGCTGTGCCGACGATAATGCCGACGCCACAGGCGATGAACCCAACAAAAATGGTGTAGAGTGCCCCGACAAACATTGGACCAGTTTTAGGGATGATCTCGAAGAATTGCAGATCCATATTTCATGCTTTCGACTGAATGTGCAAAGGCTGCCAAATCCCCCTCCCCATACTGGCGGGAAGGGGCCTTTGGATAGATCGATGACGTTAAAGAGCACCGTCTAAGAGATAATCTGCTGGAATTTCCATTTCGAAACCGAACCACTTCATCTGCAGTTCTGCCAAAGTTCCGGCAGCTTCAAGCTTTTCAAGCGCCTCGTTGACACGATCCCGCAAATCCATCCCATCAGGATGAGCAACCCAAGCAAAGACTGTCCCGCTGCCGATTGTTGTGAGGCGGGCATAAACGCCGGGGCGCTGGTTTTGCATCGCCGCAAGCGAGAATGATGGTATCGTAGCGATGTCGATTTGGCCGCTCGCCAAGGCCAAGCGGATATCGTCTGTGGACTTGAACCCGCGAATGTCTGCAAACCCAGCACTGCCATTTGCTTTTAATTCTGCATCAACGGCCTCGACCTCCTGCGCCTGGGACGATCCCAGTTCCACGCCGATAATCTTGCCGTTTACATCGTCCAGACCGGACATGCTGTCGTCGCGTTCCAGCCTCACCAACATTGTCTCTGCTATGGCCAAGGGTCGCGTAAACGCATATTTGTCGACGCGGTCCGGCATGATAGCCACCGAAGTGGCTACAAGATCATATTTCTTCCCCAACACGCCCGCCAGAATTCCGTCCCAAGGCAGTTGCAGCTGCTCAAGCTCAACCCCCATGTCCGCAACGATCAAATCGAGAACATCTTTTCCGTAGCCTACAACTACGCCATCTTCGAGATATTCCATCGGTGGATAGGCAACCTCTGTTGCAACTGTAAGCTTACCATTTGCGGTAACTGCTTCCAGCACCGTTTGTGCATGAACTGGACTGATGAGCGCCAAGGCTGTTGCGCCAGCGGCGAGCGTTTTGGTCATCGAGATAATGCGCATTTTTGCGGTTTCCTTGTTGGTTGGTTTCTTGGTTATTCTTGTGATGCCGCGGATCGCGTACTCTGCGCGGTCGCGAGAACGCACAGCAGCTCGAACATGATAGATACGCCCACCCAAGCCGTTCCGCCCGAGGGATCAAAAGGGGGAGAAACTTCGACAAGATCAGCGCCGATCAAGTTAAGGCCGTCCAGCGCCCTTACCATCTGCTGTGCCTGAAATGTCGTCAATCCTCCAATTTCGGGGGTGCCTGTTCCGGGAGCGAATGAAGGATCGATGCTGTCAATATCAAAGCTGACGTATGTCGTTTGGTGACCGACGATCTCGCGTGCCTCTTGCATGACTGACTGGACGCCGCGCTCGAACAGTTCTTCGATTTCAACGATCCGAACCCCCTGTGCCAAAGCCCAGTCGAAGTCAGTTTTGTCGTACTTGACACCCCGTATCCCGATTTGAATCGTTCGTTTCGGGTCCAGAAAACCCTGCTCAATTGCACGTCTGAAGGGGGTTCCATGCGTATATTTGCTATCCCCGAAATAGGCATCATTCATGTCAGTATGCGCATCGAAATGTATCATGCCCACGGGAGCCTGGCGTCCAAGCGCGCGCAAAATTGGGAAAGAGATCAGGTGATCGCCACCTGCTGTCAAAGGAACGATGTCTTTCCTCAACATCTGATCATAGAAATCTGTGATCAGTTCGAGGCTTTGCATGATATCCATCGGATTGACTGGGGCATCGCCCAGGTCGGCGCAATTCACCAGTTCGAAAGGGTTTATTCCACTGCGTGGATGGGTCGTCCGGATCATCGTAGAAAGGTCACGAAGTTGGCGCGGCCCATGTCGCGCACCGGGGCGATTGGATGTCCCACCATCGAAGGGAACCCCGATGATCCCGATATCCGCCTTGGACGCTTGGGCGGAGTCGATGTCGAGATGAGGCAGCCGCATAAAGGTCGGCATTCCGGCAAACCGCGGTGTCGTCATCCCGGGAATAGGTTGAAATGCCAAATCTTTTCGTTCCATGATGTCTGTCCTCTGCTACACTTTGATCAGAAGTTGACACATGTCATAAGTTCGATAAACGCGGACTTATAGTAAATCAGTTCGATAAATGGAGACGTTATGTCAAATGCTTCAATTGCAGACGTCGATATCAAGCTCTTGCGTGTTTTTTGTACAATCGTCGAATGTGGAGGCTTCGCTTTGGCTCAAGCGGAGCTGAATTTGTCGCGCTCGACCATCAGCACGCATATGTCGAATCTCGAGACGCGGCTTGGCTTTTCCTTGTGCAGCCGAGGACGGGCAGGTTTCGCACTGACGGCGCGTGGTGCGGCTGTGTACGAGTCTTCGCGCGCAATGCTGTCTTCGATCGACGTATTTCATGACCAAATCGGGCAACTGAAAGAGCGTATCGTTGGTGAAGTCGCAATCGGGGTTATCGACAACCTCATCACCAATACTGATTGCCGGTTGCGCGATGCTGTCCGTATCGCGCTGGCTTCTGCGAAGGACCTGAGGATCGTATTGCGGATAGGGTCGCCAGACCAGATCGAAGAACAGCTTGTTCGTGGGCATGTTCAAGTGGCAATTTCGGCCGAATTCCAGCCTCGCAAAGGGGTGTCTCAAGTCCCACTTTTTGTCGAAAAACAAAGGCTGGTCTGTGGCCGGAGCCACCCTTTGTTTGAATTGATCGAGGAGGAGTTGACACCAGAACTCATAGCCGAGCAAAGCTCGGTACGGCGGGGATATCTCTCTCCTTTGACACCTTATTCGGCCTTCTTTCACCGGCCTGCTCTTGCAGTGTCGCATCAAATGGAAGGGCTTGCCCATTTCATACTGAGCGGCAACTGCGTCGGTTTTTTGCCCGAGACCTATGCAAACTATTGGGTAGAGCGCAAAGAGATGCGCGTGATCCGGCCTGACCTTTTCGGCTTTGACGTTCCGATCTGTCTGTCGCGGCACGAAGGCCTGCAACAGACACTTGCCGCGGCACACGTTTACGACACACTCAGGAATCTCCATCCGTCGTAGCGGCTTTTTGCCATCATTTCCGTCAAGACCGCGCCTTTGGCATTGCCGGTCTGATTTCCAGGTCTTCCGCCGTAGCGTCGGACACGTACGCAACAAAACCTCGCAAGATATCATTGCATACGTGTCAGGTTACTTGGGCTTATGGGTGTTTGATCCCACCGTTCGAAATGCCCAACCTTTGCGAGGCTGGGCAAATCTGGTTCAAAAAATTATTCGCAGGTCCAGGAATAACGCGAGAAATCAAACTCCACACTTTGCATTGGCACCCAGTCGAATCCTTCCAGACAAACATGCACAGCGTGCCTTTGTTCTTGCGCCAGCAGCCAGACCGAGCGCTGATCTTCAGTCAGTTTCGTGCTGATATCCTTGTAGATTTCGTTGCGCGCATCGGGGTTCGTTTCCAGACGTGACGCATCGATCATGGCGTCGATTTCTTCATCCAGAACCCAATCCATTGAAGCCCAGCTGCCTGCTGCGTCGGAATGATACTGGACGTAGAACACAGAGTCTGGCGACGGGTAGGTCGGCCCATAGAAGATCTGGCTGAAATGCGGCGTCGTCTCAATCGATGTGGCGAGTTCGGTCACACGGTTCCACGGCTCTGGCTGGATCGTGACGCTGAAACCGATCTGTTCCAGGTTTGAGGTCAAAAGGAGGGCGATTTCTTCCTGAAAGGCGGTGTCGGCAACATACGTATGCACCAGTTCAATCGGGCTCCCATCGAAATAGGGCGATTGTTCCAGTTCGGCGCGCGCCGCATCCAGATCAAAAACTGGCGCGGTCGCATCATCCGGCACAGAATCGCTGAAGGCGCTGGCCAGTGGCCCGGTCATTGCGGTTCCGGGATAAAGCACATTGCGGATGGTGTCGTAATCGGTCGCCAGTGCAATCGCCCGACGCACATGGATATCATCGGTCGGCGCCAGTTGGTTGTTCAGCTTGAGATAATACCCTGTTGCCGTCGCCGCCTCGATCAGGCGGTAGTCTTCTTGAGCAGCGATGCCTTCGTAAGTTTCGGTCGACTGATATTGCGAGGACAGCCCCAGTTCGCCGCGCCGTGCCAAGGCCCGCACAGTGGATTCGTCGCGTGTGACGACCAGCCGGACTTCATCAATCGGGCGTTCCATTGGCCAGCCAGAGTGATAATCAACATTGCGCTGTAGCAACATTTCCGACCCGCGCGCCCAGCTTTTCAGCGTATAGGGCCCGGCACCAAGGGATGTTTCGGCCAATTGCGCCTCTCCCCATGTGTTGTCGTCACTGGTCTCGACAGCAGCTTCGTTCACGACAAAGATCAGCGGGGTGACGGCAATGAAAGGGGAATAGACTTCGGACAGGGTGAATTCGACGGTATGATCATCGACGGCGACGACCGCTTCTGGCTCTACGATCCCTTCGAACAAATAGCTGGCCCCTTGTTGCAGTGCCATCAGGCGCTGCACTGAATAGACAACGTCAGAAGCCGTGACAGGTGTACCGTCGGCAAAAGTGGCGTCCGGTTTCAGCCGGAATGTATAGGTGAGAGCATCATCCGAAATCTCCCAGCTTTCTGCCAGCTGCGGGATGACGTTGCCGGCAGGATCGACGCTGGTCAGCCCGTCGTAAAGGTTCACAGCGGCCATGTATTCGGTGTAATCGCTGACTTTCGCCGGATCGATACTGCCGATGATCTGGACCATATTGACGGTGATCGAGACTGGGTCCTGAGCAAAAGCGGGCAGGGTGGTGCCCATCGCAAGTGTTCCGGCAAGGGCTGTTGCGCAAAGTAGTTTTTTCATGTTGTCGTCTCCTTGTTGAGTGTTTTTGGTTGAGTTGGCTTGCTTGCCACCAAGTCTTCCAACGGCTGGAACGGGTGCGCATATCCAAAATATTCCGGCCCAGCGAGCGCGAGGCCCCCGGCGCTGCGCCATTGCGGATCGGCGGGCAAGCCGATCAGCCGTATCGCGAGGCCGAAGCGCAGGTTTTCAGTTGTGACTGGCAGGCCGCCGTCCGCATCAAGTGCACAGATCAGATCTGGCGTCAGGGCCAGCGGCTGGCCGACGTCATCTTCGAGGCACAGAAATTCGTTCTGGAAAGACAGAATGAATTCACGCCCCGCGTCATCATCCATCCCGCGCAGCCGGGCGCGGCCACGGGCAAAGCCGCCAGTCGTCTTACGTTCGATATCCAGCACCCGCGCGGTGCAAAGATCAAATCCGCCACGCATATTGATCAGCGCCTCGGCCGGATGCCGATTGGCCGCGCGTTCAGTCATGATCGTCTGGCCGATATCGTGGATCAGGCTCAGCGTTCCATGCAGCAACCCTTTTTTCATCTCGCGCCCCGACATTGGATAAAGCGCGACCAATGCCGCACCGCCCATTTCCACGGTCGCCGCACGGGCCAGCCGTTCGGTCCATTGATTGGACACGGCGTTCAGGACCCCGGTGTTGCCCTTCTCGTCGGCGATCACCATCGGCGTGGCGGAAATGTCGTGCAGTGTCATGCTGACCATTTGCAACTCGGGGAAGGCGCGCCCCATGCCATCACCATCAATCAGGGGCAGGCCGGTCGCGGCGGCGACAGCAAACGGAATGGTGGAATTCAGGCCACCCGCCTCGATACAGATGAGGAAATCCGCCTTGCGGCCCAAATAAGCCTCAAGCGCGCGCAGGGCACCAAGGGCCTCATCGCCGTTGGGCAGTTTTTCGACCATCACCGTTGGCGCGCCCATCATGCAAACCGGCACGCAAAGCGCATCATCCGGCACATCTGCGGCATCGATCACCTTGACGGGGCCATGCTCTGCCATCATCGCGCGGGCCATCAGCTTGCCGATATAAGGATCGCCGCCGCCGCCAGTACCTAGAAAAGCGCCGCCAAGCGATATCGCTTCCATGTCATCAGGTCCGATGATCTTGGTCATGATTTCTCCTTTTCCGCCATGGGCGCATAGGTAATGTCGGGATGTCCGAATGCCGCAGGACCAACCACATTCAGGGCCTCATCGGTGCGCAAAAGCGGATGGCAGGGCAGGGCCAACACCGCGATCCGCTGCCCGTAGCGCAACAATTCGGTGGTGATCGGCAGCCCGGTATCAAGTTCCAGCACGACTACCAGATCAGGCACGCAAACCTGCATTTCACCATCGCGGCGGAAGATCAGGAATTCGTTTTGGATCACGATTTCACCTTGTGACCCCCGGCAGTTGTCCAGTCCTTCAATCTGGGCGATGCCGACGTTGAAGCCGCCTTTGAAATGCCGTTGCAGGTCGGTGATTTTGCCGGAAAACACATGTTGTCCGCCTTCCCGTGCGCAGATGGTCGCGACCGGATCATCATGGTTCCTACGTGCGTCGATTACTGCCTGACCCAAGCTGATAGCCTGCGTGTAAGTATGCGGAATGGCGTAGCGCTTCATGAACGCCCCCGACATGGGGGCAGAGGCCAGAACAGAGGCACCACCTTGCGCGATCACGCAGGCGCGCGCCATGGTTTCATGCCATTTCTCGGTAATTGCATGGTCGAAGGCCACGACATTGCCATGCGGGTCGCACATGACAGACGGTGTCGAGCGATGGCCATAGATCGAGTAGGTCGTCATCTGCATTTCTGGAAAGGCGCGGCCCATCCCGTCGCCATCCACCACTGGGAGTCCCGCCATGGCACCGACCACCAAGGGTTCCATTGCGTTCTGCCCGCCAATTTCTTCGCAGCCTATGGCATCAGCGGTGAACCCCAAGCGGTGTTCAAGGGCGCGCAGACAACGCAGACCTTCGCGTCCTTCCTTGATCCGTTCAAAAGAGATAAGCGGTGCGCCGATCCCGCCGAGGGCCACGATCTGCGCTTCATCATCCAGATCATCCAGCGACAGCAGGCGCATTTCATAGCCAGCGCGCAGCATTTCGCGGGCGCGCAGCTTGCCGATATAAGGATTACCACCGCCGCCAGTGCCAAGAATACCTGCACCAATCTCGAGTGCGGCGATATCGTCTTCGGTCAGCAGACGGCCTTTATGTGCATCATCAAGCATCGATCGCCCCCATTTCCCCGACGACTTTTACGTGAATGCGGGTGGCATTGCCGGGCAGGTAGGCCAGCGGCACGTCTTCGCGCTCAATTACTTCCAGCGTGTCTTCGCGCGCTCCGGCGGCGATGGCGGCGGCGCGGGCTTCGGCCTCTGCATCGGCAAGGCATTCGTCACGTGTGCGGCTTTCGAGCGAGAATATCCGATCCACTTCACCCGAAATCTGCGCGATAGCCGCACCCACGGCGTTGGCCACGGCAAAGTTTTCAGGCCGCAACACGGTCAGACCGCCAATGCTGTCCGGGGCCAGGATTGACCCGCCACCCACAGCGATGACGGGCATCGGTTCGGGGCTGATGCGGGTGCGTTCCACGGCTGTTTCCAGCATCTCGGCAATCCGAGCGCGGGCGGCAGTGACAAGCGTAGGGTCAAGGCCCGCGACAAGGCTGGCATCGCCGATATCGGTCATGCCAGCGGCGACGGCGATATCAGTACATGTCAGGGTCGTGCCGCCAAAGACCAGCGCCTCTTGCGTCAGGCGATAGCCGACAGAACGCGGTCCCACGGCCAGATTGTCCCCCGTACCATCGACACGGGTGCCGCCGCCCAGACCGATCGAAAACACATCTGGCATCCGGAAATTGGTGCGCACGCCGCCAACATCGACCACGCTCGACGCCTGTCTTGGAAATCCATGTTGCAGCGCACCCACGTCCGTAGTGGTGCCGCCGATATCGATGACAATGGCGTCCTTCAGCCCGGTCAGGAATGCAGCACCGCGCATGGAATTGGTCGGGCCAGAGGCGAAGGTAAGCACCGGAAAGCGGCGAACCATATCTGCGGCCATCAAGGTGCCGTCATTCTGCGTGACGTAGAAAGGGCAGGTCAGTCCGGCCTCTGACAGCGCGCGCCCGAAGGCCGAGACTGTCTGATCCGACAGGGTCAACAGGCTCGCATTCATGATTGCTGCACTTTCGCGTTCCAGAAGGCCGATGCGTCCGATCTCGGACGACATTACAACAGCCAGACCTGGACAATGTTTTTGCAGGATATCGCGGGCGCGTTCTTCCATCGCGCGGTTGATCGGCGAAAAGACAGAAGAAATCGCCGCAGCCCTGATCCCCTTGCTGTTGATATCGTCGGCGACCTTGATCAGCCCTTCCTCGTCAAGTGGCGCGATCTCGCGCCCGTCAAATTCATAGCCGCCGTGCAGCAGATAGCGGTGGCCACCAACTTCGGCGACAAGATCCTCGGGCCAGTCCACCATCGGCGGCAGGCAGGCGGTCGCTGGCAGCCCGAGACGGATCGCTGCGACAGGGTCCAGCGCGCGGCGTTCCACCACGGCGTTGGTGAAATGCGTCGTGCCGATCATCGTCACGTCAATGGCGTCGCGGGGGATGCCTGCTTGTGCAATCACGGCTTCCAACGCTTCGCTGATGCCGGTCATGACATCCTCCGTTGTCATGCGCTTGACGCCCGCCAACACGCGGCTGCCATCAAGGATCACCGCATCGGTATTGGTGCCGCCGACATCAATGCCCAGTCTAATTACCATTCTTTATTCTCCTTCTTGCTCATGCCGCGGAGGACACAAGAAACTTTGATCGTTCTTCATCGGTGACTTTGGGTTTTTGCGCTTCTTCTTCATCGGTGATGACAGGAATCGCTGAAATAAGGGCGCGGGTGTAGGGATGGCTGGGGTTCGCGAAAACCTCTGCTGGTGTGCCCTGCTCCACGATTTCGCCGCGGAGCATGATGGCAATGCGCGAACAGAAATTCCGCATCAGTGACAAATCGTGGCTGATGAACAAATAGGTCAGGCCCAGTTCATCGCGCAATTCTTCCAACAGCGCGATGACCTTTTTCTGGACAGAGACATCCAGCGCCGAGGTCGGCTCATCCAGTACCAACAGGCGTGGATTGGCGGCCAAGGCGCGGGCAATCGCTACGCGTTGTTTTTGTCCGCCTGACAATTCATGCGGATAGCGGCTGACATATTCCGCCCCCAGTCCGACACGTTCAAGCAAGGCGGCGATCCGCTTTGGGTGTTCAGAACGTGGCACGTCTGAAAACCCGAACGGCACCTGCAAGGTCTGCCCGACCGTGCGCTTGGGGTTCAGCGATGTGCCCGGGTTCTGATAGACGATCTGTGCCAATCCGCGATCGGCACGGCCATCAAGCCTTTCGGTCAAGGGCTGCCCGTCAAGGATCACCCGGCCGGAACTCGGGCGCATGATCCCCATAACCATCCGGGCAACGGTGGTTTTGCCGGACCCGCTTTCCCCGGCCAGCCCGAAGATTTCGCCTTTGGCTATCTCGATATCCACACCTTTGACGGCGCTGTTGACCAGGGGCGCGCGCAACAGGCGTTTCTCGATGAAATCCTTACCGACAGCGTCCAGCTTGACCAGCGTTTCTTGCGGTGTCGTGACCTGATCCTTGACCTTTGGACCATAAAGCGGTGGGATCGCGGCTATCAGCTCTTTGGCGTAATCGGTCCGCGGCGCGGCAAACAGCTTTTTCAGCGGCGCATCTTCGACGACTACTCCATGATGCATGACATAAACTTGATCCGCAGTCATCCTCACCACGCCAAGATTATGGGTGATCATCAGCAATGACAGGCCTTCTTCGACGACCAAGGCATTGAGCAGTTTGAGAATTTCATCCTGCGTCGTCACATCAAGCGCTGTGCCCGGTTCATCCGCGATCAACAATGCAGGGCGGTTCATCAGCGCTAGCGCGATCAGTACCCGCTGGCGCATTCCCCCCGACAGTTGGGACGGATAGGCGCGCATTACGCGGTCCGGGTCGGACAACTGCACTTTGCGCAGAACGTGATGGATATGGGCACGCCGTTCGGCACGGCTGCGGCTTTCGCCTTTGCGCCGGTCAGCCCAGTACAACACATCCTCCAGATGGGTGCCGATGGTAAAGACCGGGTTGAAAGAGGACAAAGGGTCCTGCATGACAACCGACATTTCGATGCCTTTGAGCGCCTCGCGCGTGGCGCTGGATTCCTGCAAAAGGTCCTTGCTGCGCCACAGGATCTTGCCGCTTTCCACCGCAGCATTGCGGGGCAGGGTGTCAAGGATCGCCTTCGAGGTCACCGATTTGCCGGACCCGGTTTCGCCGATCAGGGACACGCGCTGCCCTTCTTCGATCTTCAGCGATACATCACGCAAAACATGAGTGCGCTGGCCGTAGCTTGTGAAAGACAGGTTCAGGTTTTGAATATCGAGTAATGCCATTGCTTAAACCTCTACATCGAACATGTCGCGCAGCCCGTCACCCAGCAGATTGAACCCGAGTGTCACGTAAAAGATGCCAAGCGCTGGCCCCAGAACACCCCACCACAATTCGGGTAGGAACTGGCGGCCATCGGCGACCATCGAGCCAAGGTCGGGGGTGGGCGGGCGCACCCCAAGGCCGAGGAAGGACAGAGTTGCGCCGAACAGGATGATGAAAGCGGCGTCCAAGGTCGTCTTGACAGAGATTACAGCAATGCAATTCGGTAGGATTTCGCGCGTCAGGATATGCCAATGAGTGGCTCCGGCCAGACGTGCAGCCTCGATGTAATCTTCAGCTGCAACGGACTTGGCAACACGGTAGACAAGCCGCGCGTGCCATGTCCACCAGAGCAGCGCGATAGCGATCATCGCATTGATCAGGTTGGGGTTCAGGATATTGCCGACCGCCAAAGCCATGACCAAGGGCGGGATCGCCAGCATGACATTGGTGAAGCCTGTGATGAAAAACTCGGCGCGCCCGCCGAAATAGCCTGCGCATAGGCCCAGTGCTGCCCCGACAGGCACAGCCACGCCCAGGACACCAACCACCAGCAGCAAAGACACGCGAAAGCCATAGATTACGCGTGACAGGATATCGCGGCCCACCTTGTCAGTGCCCAGCCAGTGATCCGCATTTGGCGGAGTGTGTCGGTTGCTGAAATCGAGCACGATGCCGCTGTGTTCAGGATAGGGCGCGATCCATGGCGCGAACGCCACGCAGAACAGCACTGACAGGACCATCAGAGCGCCGATGATCGCCACCGGATTGGACCGGAACCGCAGCCAAGCCATCCGGCGCGCAGTCAAAATCATATGCGGGGTTCCAAGGCTGGTCATCAGCGTCTCTCTTTCATGCGGATGCGCGGGTCGATCAGTCCAACGACGATGTCAATCAGCAGATTGGCGACGACAAAGAACACGCCCGACAGCATCACCACGGCCATCACGGAATTGAGGTCCTTTTGCAGGATCGATTCCAACCCGTGCGAGGCGAACCCACCCCAGGCAAAGACCAATTCCACCACGAAGGCGTTGCCGATCAGCGACGCGAATTCCAACCCCATGATGGTCAGCGGTGCAACGGACGATAGTTTCAGCAAATAGCGGAACGTCACCACCCGCCCCGGCACTCCGAAGCTACGCAGGGTCTGCACATGGTCCCTTCGCTGGTTTTCGATCATCGCCGACCGGGTGATCCGCATGATTTGCGCAATACCCGAAAGCGACAGGGCGATAGCTGGGAAGGCCAGATGTTGCAGCGCGCTCCATGTCACGTCCAGCCGCCCGGCAAGCAGCCCGTCAATGGTCAGCAGCCCGGTCGGTCCGGCCGGTGCGCCGATACCACGATCCATCCGGCCAAGAATCGGCCAGTCGGTCAGGTAATAGGCGGCAAAAAGTTGTAGCAAGATCGCAGCAAGGAAAGCGGGCATCGTCACGCCAATCAACGAGAACAGTCGCAAGACCGTATCACCCCAGCGGTTCTGATACCGCGCCGATAGGACTCCGAGCGGCACCCCCAGCACCAGCATCAGCACCAAGGTCGCCAGCACCAGTTCCAGCGTGGCGGGCAACAAGCCAATGACCTCGGCTGCTACAGGCCGCCCGGAAATCAGCGAGCTGCCGAAATCGCCTTGGACCGCGCCGCCAAGGAAATTGAAATATTGCACCGGGAGAGGATCATCCAACCCCATCTGCGCGCGCATCGCATCAACCTGCGCCGCACTGGCGGCGGGACCAAGCGCAATGCGGGCCGGATCGCCGGGCACAACGCGGGCCAAAATAAATATCATCATCGACAGGACCAGCAGCACGGCAATGAAACCAGCAATCCGTCTAAGGATGAATTCCACAAAGCTGGGGGGCATGGTATCTCCGGCAGGGGTTGAGTTCCCGACAGCTTGCAAAGATAGCGGGCAATGATCCAGTCGTTTTAGGGATGGGTTTTGACGCAATAGGGATAGGTTTAGGTCGTCAGAATCTTGCGGCTGCGGGCAATGTCAATCGCCTGACGGCGGTCCGCCGCACCAAGTTTTGCGTAAAGATTGCGCAGATGAAATTTCACTGTGGGCAGGCTGACGCGCATCTCCCGGGCGAGTTCCTTGTTGGAACACCCTTCCGACAAAAGCAAAAGCGCGCGCAGTTCCTGCCGGGACAGAAGGCCAGTGATCGCTATGTCCAGTGCCCCACGGCGTAGATCGCGCGGCACCGGACGCCCTTCCATCGGGCCGCCGGCCATGCGCGGATCATCCAGCATGTCGACAACAAGCTGGCGTTCTTCCATCACCGGTGCGCGGCATGACCGCGCCGCAGTGGTGTCCAGCACTTGGGCCAGTAAGCGCCGCGCCTCACCTATCTTGCCGCGGCGACGGGCGGACCAAGCTTGCCAGATCGCCAGACACTGGCGTTGACGCCATGACAGATGCGGATTGGCCGCCAGCATTGCCAGTTGATCGCCAAGGCCAGTGTCACGGGGTCGCTCCAACACCTTTTGGCGCAGCCAGATCAGCGCTTGTGTAAGATCTTCGGCATCGCGAAGATCGGTCAGGTTTTCGCCTGCGCTTTCGATCCAGATATGGCCGATCCTTGTCGCCATAGCCTCTAGCTGGTTGCGCGCTTCGCGCCAGCGATTGGCGGATTGCAGTACCAGAATCTCGCGCTGTGAAACCAGCAGGCGAAACCGGCGGGTGCGCCACATCTGCACTCGCCAGCTGTCTATATAGTGCAAGGCGGCCTCGGCCCCGCGCAATTGCAGCAAGGCTTCTGCGCCAAAGGCCAGCGCCTGTGCTGCGATTGTGGGCCATAATTCACCGTAAGCAAACCGTTCAAAGGCGGTCTCCGCGAAGCGTGCCATAGCTTCTGGGCGGCCTTGTTCATAAGCGACCTGAGCATCCAGAAGCGTGAGAAACAGATCATCCTGAGGCGTATCGAATGATGTCTCTGTCAGTTTCTGTCGTGCGAGGTCAAGCCGCGGTTCCGCATCGTTCGGCGCGCCCGCCATCAGATGCATCAGCGCCAGATGGACGTGGATATAAAAAGACAAATAAGGCGCGCCCGCGGCGTCGTAATGCGCCAGTGCCCTGTCGCCTGTGGCCAGTGCTTCACCCACGCGGCCTCTGCGGATCTGTTCATCAAGAGCCACGTTATAGACCGATCCACGCAGTAGATGGTTTTCCGGGGGTGCTTCGGCCAGCAGGGCGGCGAATTCGGCGTAGAAATTGGTGTTGACCGGCTTGTCGCTGTAGACCCCCATCAACAGGCGTACCATGCGCAGTTCGGGTGGGATATTTTGACGGGTCAGAAGCGAGGCGCGGTCGGGCTCTGCTGTCGTATTCAGGATCATCTGTTCTGCGGCATCCAGCAAAAGGGCGGCATGGCTGGCTTGTCCGCTTTTCAGCGCGATCATCACGCGCAAGGCCATCACGGTCGGGTCAGGATCTTGGCCAAAAGCGTCAAGTACGGCGCGCGCCTCGCCCGGACCCTCCAGATGTCCCAGCATCACGCCGCCGCCGCGTTCGAGGATCGCCAGTGCCCGTCGCCTGTGACCCGCCGCCAAAGCTGAACGTATTGCGACGCCCGGTTCGCCTGCGGCCTCTAACAAGCTGCTGGTGCGATGCTCTACCGGGTTCCCAGCCATCGCATCGCGAAAAATCTGCCCCAACAGTGAAGTGCGAAAGGTCCAGCGATGGCCATTTTGAAGCACAAGCGGTTGCAACCAGTGCAGTTCGGCCCGCGCATCTGCGTCGAGAGGTGCTGCATCCAGCCCGCGTTGAGACAGGGCGAGCGCATGCAGCACGGCGACAGCCCCGCCAGTCAGCGCCGGCAGCACCGTGTCGCGGACGTAGGTGATGGGAACGGATGGGCTCGCATCTTTCGGGGTCTCGCGGTTGAAAAAGGCTGACAGCGCAGGCCATCCGCCGCTTTGATCAAATGCAGGATCGTCATCAGACAGGAACAGATCGGCATTCCCGACAATGCGTACATCGCCGTAGAGTTGCAGTCTGGCAAAGCCCGCGATCTGGTGCGGCGCGGCGCTGATGATGATCCGGCCCCCATCTTGAGGCAGTACGAATTGCACATTCATAGGCAGGTCGATCAGGCACAGCGGGGAATTGGCGGCCAGTTCCTGTGGCGATGTGACTAGCGGAACACCGGACAACACCTCAATCTGCGTCAGCAAGCTCGACCGTCCGGTGCCGGGCAGGGCCGAGACCAGCACAAGACGGGCAGTATCTGCCAGAATGCTTCTGGCCAGCCTCTTGTGTGGCTGATGATTGAACGGCGTCTGCAAATCGCGGTCTTTCTTGCGGTCATTGAGCTTGGCTTGGGTAGATGCCACCAAAATCAGGCAGGTTCAAACGAAGCAACCTTTGCGACTGAGCCGAATCGTGTGATCACCATAGCCCACGTGATTGAAACTTATATGTTGGGATGTTGATGATGGAAACGATTGCGAAGATCAGGCTTTTCCATTTCACACATGGCAAAGCGATCAAGCAGATATGCTTTGGGACCTTTGCTGGTGTCGGGTTTCTGGTAGATCGGCATGAAGCGCATCAGCCGCATGAGCCGACGGATGCGCTTCTCGTTCAGCCGAGCTGCCCTTCCATGAGCACAACCCGGCTGAAACCAACTTGCGCGGTCATGACCCGTCAATGGAAAATGCGGGCAGACCATCGTAGCCCCCGATACACGACGCGGTTTTCCGACCTGCCTGTTGTTCGGTGAGTTTTTGAACGCTTGTGAGAATGGTCGCCTGCAGTCCCGGTCTCCGTCAGAATCGGCGGAAAGTGTGAATTCGCTGCGGCTGCGACGGCACATTGTCAAAAGCATGAAAGCGGCCATTCAGCGCTCAGGTTTAACGCCCTGCCATGGTGCACCAGCCACCAAGGTCAGCAATGCGCAGAAAGTGACCTTTGCAAAGTTTGAGCAGTTTCCCGAAAGCGGACCTTCAAGCTCAGTGCAGCGAATGCTGGGTGAGAGCCCAACCCGCACCTTAGGTTTTCTCGCTGCGCAGCGGAAAAAACGGTCATTCATGCTGACCGTAGCAAGGTTCAGAGATCGCATTCACCGATCTAGGAACGGAGCTGCCTTTGACTATGCAGCACTCACAAGCGGCAAGTCGACACGACCTCAGCAACGCGTTCGGCGTTGCTTGCCGCGACGGTCCCATCCGCGTTCACAACATTGTTCTCAAAGCCCACGCGGATCTTGCCACCCCGAGCGCGGGCCGCGCGAAGGCAGGCGGTTTCATCTGGACCAAATGCACAAACGGCCCAGTCAAGATACGTCAGGATCGGGGTGAGCGCCTGCAGCCGTTCGTCGAGTTCCGAGGATTGCCCAGCACGTTGATAAGTGTAATCGCCAAGAACGAAAAGAATCTGCGCCGAACCGGACGGTAGAATGCCGCGATCCCGCAGGCGCGTGAAAAGGGCGATGTCATCCGGATCGTAGAGTATGTGCTGAATGGCGATGCCGGACTCGGCGGCATGATGGTAGAACTCCGCCAGAACCTTTTCATCGGGATCGCGCCACATTTCCCGCAATGCGATCGAAGTTGATCTTGGCGCAAGTTGCTTGACTAGATCGCGTTGTTCGAAGGGCATGTATCGACCAACCGCTTCCGTTGTGACCTGAACATCCATGTCCGGGACCCGGCGCGCCATCTCGCTGAGTAATTCGCGATATAGGCCGATATCGAGGACATGGCCACCGCCGTCATCGCGTAGATGGGCATGAAGCCCCGTTGCCCCGGCCCTGTAGCAACTTTCGGCCGCCTGTACCGTCTCTTCTATTGTGATCGGAATAGCTGGATGGTCCGCCTTGGAGAGCCGCGCCCCGTTTGGCGCAACCATGATATCGGGTAAAGGTGTCATGTGGCCAGTGCCCGATGGATCGCCATGTCAAGCTTTTCCACCAACTCTCCGATCTGGTCGTCCTCGATGATGAAGGGCGGCGCGAGTAGGACGTGATCGCCCGACACACCGTCGACCGTGCCGCCCATGGGATAACAGATCAGCCCGGCGGCAAAGGCTTCGGCCTTGATGCGGGCGTGAAGCTTGCGGGCCGCATCGAAAGGCGTCTTGCTCTCCCGGTCCGCAACCAGCTCGATCCCCCGGAAAAGGCCACGGCCCCGGATATCGCCGATATTGGGGTGATCGCCGAGGGTCGCCTTCAGGGCCTCACCGAGTTTCTCGCCCTGTTCGCGCACGCGGGTCAGCATGTTCCAATCCAGGATTTCACCCAGAACGGCATGGGCCGCCGCCGCTGCGATAGGGTGGCCCATATAGGTATGCCCGTGCTGAAAGAAGCCGGAGCCGGCGGCCAGCGCATCATAGATTGCCGCCTGGCACAGCAAAGCGCCGATGGGCTGATAGCCGGCCCCCAGCCCCTTTGCGATGGTCAGGATATCGGGCGCGACACCGTCCTCTTCGCAGGCAAAGAGATGGCCGGTGCGGCCCATGCCGCACATCACCTCGTCAAGGATCAGCAGAACCCCGTACCGGTCGCAAATCTCACGGACGCG
This sequence comes from Yoonia sp., assembly GCF_046498525.1. Lineage (GTDB taxonomy): Bacteria > Pseudomonadota > Alphaproteobacteria > Rhodobacterales > Rhodobacteraceae > Yoonia. Next base: position 11,533 of record NZ_JAWOAN010000039.1, on the reverse strand, counting down.
GCGAAGATAGCCCGGCACGGCGGGAACCGCGCCCGCTGTTGCCCCGACAACCGGCTCCGCGATGAAGGCCATGACGGTTTCGGGACCGAGCCGGAGGATCTCGTCCTCCAATGCCTGCGCGGCCCGCAGGCCATAGGCCTCGGCGATTTCTCCGGCCTGCCGCTCGCGGTATTCGTAGCAGGGCGCGATATGGCTGGTCTGTGCAAGAAGCGGCGCAAACTGCGCCCGTCGCCATGCGTTCCCGCCGGCGGCCAGCGCCCCCAGAGTGTTCCCGTGGTAGCTTTGCTGCCGGGCAATGACGCGGTGCCGCTGGGGCTGGCCGATCTCGACAAAGTATTGCCGGGCCAGTTTCAGCGCGGCTTCCACGGCCTCGGAGCCGCCCGAAACCAGATAGACCCTGTCCAGCCCGGGGGGCGCATGGGCGGCCAAGCGGTCGGCGAGTTGCTCGGCCGGGTCGGAGGTGAAGAAGCCCGTATGCGCAAAGGCCAGCCGGTCGATCTGGGCGTGCAGCGCCGCGCGGACCGCCGCGTTGGAATGGCCAAGGCAGGAGACGGCGGCCCCGCCCGACCCGTCGAGATAGCGTTTGCCATCCGCGTCAATGAGATAGCAGCCATCGCCGGCGACGGCCTTGGGAGGATCGTGGCGCATGGAGCGGCCAAAGAGATGGGTTGTCATGATGTCCTCGTAAGGGGCGGCAAGTTGGCTTGGGATTACCAGATCTGGTCGAGCATTCGCGGTTCGTGGGTCATGTTCAGCTTGTCCAGTGCGCGCAGCCTTGCATGTGCCGCTGCCGAAAGGGCCTCGCAATCGGCCAGGGCCTCGGCCATGCGCGCATGGGCAAACTCCGTCAGAACCTGCGCTGCAAGGGCCTCTTCGCCAGCCTCCAGAAGGCGTTCGGCGGCGCGCAGGGTGCCCGGAATGCGGGCATTCACATCTGCCTCGATCGCGCGCCAATGGGTCCAGACCTCGTTCAGGATCGGGTCCGGTTGCTGGAAGGCCAGATGCATGAGCCGCTTGAAGTCATGGAACGCCGATGGTCCCGTCTCGATCCCTTGAGCGATCAAAGACACCGTGTCGGGATCATTTTCTTTCTTGCGGCAGTCAAGGAAGCGATGGCTTTCGCCGGCTGTCAGATAACGGTGCTGACGCCATGCCGGCGGCACCGATGCCTGACCGAGAAAGACTGGCAGGAGCGGCGCGGTGACTGGACCTACAGCTGCGTGCCACATCATGCGCAGCGCATCATGGCTCGGGTGGACCAGCGGTACAACTTGCCCATATCCTGCGGTATCCCCAGTCAGGCGCTCAGTGCTGATCGACCAGAATACATCTGCGAGCCCGATCTTCTCGGCCCGTTTGGCGCGGGCCCTCATCTCATCTTCGATCCAAGCAACGCCATCCCAGCGATCCTTGCCGTCACCGTAGACATGGTTCACACGAAACGGGCCATCGTCCGGCGACCACCAGCCCTGTTCGCGGGCTGTCTCGAAGAAATGCGGCGGAAAGAGAAAATCCTCGTTTGGCGCGATCGGTATCTCCCCGATATACCCTGGGCGCGAGGCGCGGATGTCATCCGGTCCAAGCCGTTCGGCGCACCACAGGCCGCAGCCCCCGGCGAATTCGATTACAACCCAGGCTTCGTCCGGGTCGGCGATCATGTGGGAATTGCCGCCATAGGTGGAATAGCCATGCGCGGCGATAAGCTCACCGATCAGTTCCACACCCTCACGCGCGCTGCGGGCGCGTTCTATCACGATACGCGCAAGGTCCGAATAGTTCGGCCCAGTCTGGTCTTTCGGCGTCATCGCGATCAGATCGGCGCGCGACGTGGACCAGATATCGCGCACCGCCACTCCACATTCATTCAACCCGCCATTGGTCAGCGGTGCGGGTACACCAAGATAATAGCTGTAGTTCACGCGCATGTTGCGAAGCGTCTCGGCCGCCTGGGGAATGTCGCTCAGATGGCCGGGCATATCCGCCTCCGGCGTGACACCAACCGTGATCTTCGCTCCCTCCTCATTCATGGCGCGTGGTGTGATTTCGAGCCAGTGACTGCTAGGCTCATCGCCATATCCGGCAAGGTAGGCCACGCCGTCCGCAGTTTTATTTCGCCCGATATAGATACCGTAACTCATTCTGTTTCTTCTCTTGTTATTTCACAATGTCTGCACAGATCACCCAAGCGGGAAGTGGCAGGCGTGGCGTCGTCCATCAGCCATCGTCACATGTGGTGGCTTCAGTGCCTTGCAGAGGTCCTGTGCAAAAGGACAGCGACCCGCAAAGTCACAGCCTTTCGGGCGATTGAGAAGACTCGGCACCTCTCCGGAGATCGACACATGCACGCGGCGCCGATCGGGATCGGGTTGCGGTACGCCTTCGACGAGGGCCTGTGTGTAGGGATGCACCGGCCGCGCGAACACCTCGTCCGTACGGCCCTCTTCAACGATGCGCCCCAGATACATGATCGCCAACCGGTCAGCGATATGCCTTACCACGGGAAGGTTGTGCGTAATGATCAAGTACCCCAGCCCGTGTTCTGCTTGCAAATCTGCCATCAAGTTTAGGATCTCGCCTTGGACTGAAACGTCAAGTCCAGCGGTAGGTTCATCCGCGATGATCAGCTTGGGATTGAGGGCTAACGCGCGGGCCACGCCGACACGCCGGGCCTGTCCTCCCGAAAGCTCATGTGGATACCGCGACAGGAACGGTTTGGGCAACCGCACCATTTCGGCCAGTCGCTCGGCTTCGGCGTCCAGATCAACCCCGGCAATGCCATGAATCTGGAATGGCTCGGTGATCAGGGCGCGAACGGATTTTCGGGGGGAAAGCGACCCGACCGGATCCTGGAACATCATCGCCATGTCACGGCGCAGCGGCTTGAATCTGCCTTCAGGCATGTTTGTTATTTCCTGGCCCTCGAATAGAACGCTGCCCCCCTGCGCTTTCACGAGGTTGAGCACACAGCGCCCAAGTGTTGTCTTGCCGGAACCACTTTCGCCGACCAGTCCGACGGTTTCACCGGGAGCAACCGACAGGCTGACATCCAGAACAGCGTCCACGTGACGCTGGGTGATGCCTTTCAAGCGCGCCCGCAAAGGACCAACGATTTCGAACTGCACGTTCAGGTCCGAGACCTCGAGCAGGCGCTCATCGCGTTTCGCTCGAGCGGGCTTGCTGGCGCCAGCCTCGCCTTGTCCCACGGTCATCACGTCCAGCGGCGGTGGCCAGCTCGGATCATGGTGCGGTCCGTCAAGAAGGTGACAGCGCGCGAGACTCATCTCGCCACGGGCGACGTCCGGCGGTAGCTTTTCCCGGCAGATCGGCAGCGCCCGCTGGCAGCGCGGCGCATAGATGCACCCTGAGAGCGTCTTGGTCAGGTCAGGTATGTCACCAGGGATCACCGGCAATTTGCGCGACACATCTTCGATCCGGGCTGGATCACATTCTAGAAGGGCGCGGGTATAAGGGTGCTGTGCGTTGTGAAAAATTTCACGAACTTCGCCTGCCTCGATCACCTCGCCCGCATACATGACAACCACATCATCGCAAAGCTCGGCAATGAGCCCGAGGTTGTGCGAAACCACCACGACCGTCGCGTCCAGTTCCTTTTGCAGATCCTGTAACAGGTGGATGATCTGCGCTTCCATCGTCACATCAAGCGCTGTTGTCGGCTCATCTGCCAACAACAGCTTTGGTCCTGTGAGCAGTGCCATGGCGATACCTGCACGCTGGCGCATGCCACCCGAAAAATGGTGAGGATATTGGTCGATTCGCTTGTCGGGATCAGGGATACCGACCTTGGCCAACATATCGACGGCCAGACGGCGTTTCTCGGCAGCAGAGATGTCGGTACGCCGGTAAAGGATGTCACGCATTTGCCGCCCATAGGTCAGCACGGGGATCTGGCTGGTCATAGGGTCCTGGAAGACGACCGATATCTCTTGGCCGCGTATGGCCCGCAACTGCGCCTCGCTCGCGTGCAGCAAGTCACGGTCACCGAAGCGGACTTCGCCACTCGTTACCTCGGCATTCTTTGCCAAAAGACCCAGTAACGCCCAAAGCACGGTCGATTTGCCAGATCCGCTTTCGCCGACAATACCCACGATCCGTTTTTTGCGAATTGGAAAGGATATGCCGCGCAGCGCCTTGACCCGCCCACGCGAGGTCCGGAAGTCGACAGATAGATTGCGGATATCCAGCAGCGTCTCGGGCGTCTCAATTACGTCCTTGGGCATATCAGCGTCCTTTTCCCATGCGTGGATCGAAAATGTCGCGCAATGCCTCGCCAAGGAAGGTGAAGCCAAGTGTAGTCAGGATCAGCGGTATCCCCCCGGCGACGACCATCCACGGCGCATCGCGGATTACCAGATAGCCCTCGTTCAGAATCGTACCCCAGCTTGCCGTAGGCGGCGTCACGCCGAGGCCCAGAAAGCTGAGCCCTGCTTCGACGGTAACCACCACCGGCACCTCCATTGCAGCCAAGATCAATAAAGGCCCAATCACGTTGGGCATCACGTGGTGCAGCAAGGTTCTTGGCATGCTCGCGCCGAGGGCGCGTTCTGCAAGGATGAAATCGGTGTTCTTCAGCGTCAGCGTCGCGGTCCGCGCCACCCGGGCATATTGGGGGATCGACGTGATGATTACGATCGCCAACACCACCCCAAGGCTCGGGCCGGTCAGTGCCACGGTAGCCAGCGCCAGCACAATGGTCGGAAAGGACCGTACGGTGTCGAAAGCCAGGAGCAGCAAGTTGTCCAGCCAGCGTGGCCCGAAGCCTGCAATCATGCCGAGGATCAAGCCGACAACCAACGAAACAGATACGCCGATGGCGGCTATTTTCAGCGCTACGCGCCCACCATACAATATGCGCGAAAGCGTATCGCGTCCCAACTGGTCGGTTCCCGCCAAATGTTCCAGGGATGGGCTGGACAGGCGCACCGGCACATCCAATACATTTGGGTCATAGGGCGCCAACCAAGGCGCGAACAATGCGCTTGCGAAAAACAGGATGACAAGGATCAGCCCGATCAGTCCCTGCCAGTTTGTCAGGAACATGCGCAGCTTTTCGCGGCGCTCGCGGGCTGCAGATTCACGGATATCGGCTTCAGTCAGATGATCGGGAAGTCCCGATGCATCGACCGCTGGGATACCGGTTTCGGATTCAGAGGGATTCTCGGACACGGGGATCAAACCAAGCTATTAGGATGTCAGAAAACAGGACTACGAAGATATAGAGGCCGGTGGCCACCAGAACTGCGCCCTGCACTATCGGAAAGTTGCGCGCCATCACGGCATCAAAGATCAGCTTACCAATACCGGGACGGGCAAAGATGATTTCGGCAAAGACAGTCGAAGAAATCATTCCCCCGAACCCCATGCCAATCAACGTGATGGTGGGAAGGATAGCCACCCGCAACGCGTAGCCAAAGATCACGCGACGTGGCTGAAGGCCGAAAGCTTGGGCGGACCGGATATAATTCTCGCCCATCACCTCAAGCATTGAGGCGCGCACCATCCGCGCGAGATAGCCCACCCAGCTTAATCCGATGGCAAAGGCCGGAAGGATCAGATGGCTGAGTTGGTCGCCGATGTTGCCAGGCTCGCCTGCCCCGATGGCCGGAAGCCAGCGCAGATGCACCGCAAAAATCAGCAGGGCCCAAATCGACACGAGAAACGACGGAATCGCAATGGTTCCTACAGACAACACGCCAGTGATGTGATCGATCCAGCTGTTGGATTTGACCGCCGCGAGGCAGCCCAGAGGGATGCCAAGCAACATGGCCCAGCCCATCCCAGCTCCGACCAGCGCGAGGGTAAAACCGATCCGTTCCATTATGATGGCGGTCACAGGCCGGTCGGAAAACACATCGAGCCCGAGATCCCCGGTCAAGGCATTGCCAAAATAGATTAGGAACTGCCGCCAAACAGGTTCGTCAAGATGCATCTTCTCGGCATAACGCGCGATAGCTTCTTCCGTAGCACGCGGGCCAAGGGCAATGGTCGCCGGATCGCCCGGGATGAAGTATAATAACGAGAAGAGCACCAGCACGACGAGACCGACTACCACAGCGGACAGTCCCAGACGTTTGGTCAGGTAATAAAGCACGGACGACCTCCTCTCGACCGAATTTCACGATGCCGACCCGCGCAGATTGACGCGGGTCAGGGCGGTTTGCGAGCGATCAGGCCTGATCGAACCTGCGATAGTCCAATTCGCCGGAGGGGGCGGCGTTCACGACGACGTCCGTGCGATGCACAAACGCCTCGGGCTCATGGTTGATCCAGACATAGGCGCCCGTGTTTTCCATGATTTCCTGCATGCGCACATAAATGTCGTGGCGTTTCTGTTGATCAGTCTCATTGATGCCCTCTTCATACAGGCGGTCATATTCCTCGTCCGTCCAGCGCTCCCAGTTCCAGACGCCGACCTGGTCCGAGGTGAACCACTGTGTCGCTTCATAGGGATCGGGCGTAGTGCCGAACCGCATAAGCCAGAGCTCGAGGTCCTTCCAAGTGTCGCCCTTGCTTTCCTGCCCCATTTCCCAGAAGGGACCGCCGTCGAGCGGTAGCACGTTGACAGTGATCCCCACCGTCCCGAGGTTGGCCTGGATGATCTGCGCCGCCAGCATCCGCTCTTGATTGTTGAGCGTGCGCAGCGTCACCTCTAGCCCCGAGACACCCGCCTCATCCAGAAGCGCGCGCGCCTTGGCCGGGTCATAGGCGTATCCGGTGCTGTCTCGCTGGCCGGTCAGGCCCGGGCAGATTATCCCGTGGGACTTCACCGTAATTCCGGAATAAGCGCCTTGCAGGATGGTATCCACGTCGACCGCATGCTGGATCGCCTGACGAACCCGGATGTCCTGCAGCTTGGGATGTTCTGTATTCATCCCCATCCACATGTATTGCAACTCTCCCGCTACGGCGATCGCGGTGTCTTCTGGCATGTCCTTGGTATAACGCGCCAGTGTGTCGGCGCCGACCTCGGTGCAGTCCAGTTCTCCGGCCTCGAAGGCCAGTTCAGCCGCCTTGACCTCGGTGATGACATTGCACTCCACCCGGTCGAAGGCTGGTTTCGGCCCAGTCCACTCGGGGTTGGTGGAAAACACCGCGCGCTGGCCCGGCGTCGCCTCATAGGTGTAGGGGCCGCAGACCGCCGGGAAGCTGGTGGTGAACTTGCCGCCCGCATCGGCCATAGCCTTCTCGCTCAGCACCGCGCCGGGGCCATGGCAGAGCGTGATCATGATGAAGGGCGCGAAAGGCTTGTTCAGAACGATGGTGCCTGTCCGGTCCCCGGTCACATCGACACGCTCCAGCGCATCGAAGTAGCCGGACCAGTCGCTGTCCTTCATCCGCTCATAGGAAAACTTGACGTCCGAGGCCATGACCGGGCCGTAGCCGTTTGACCAGACCAGGCCCTCGGTCAATTCAAAGTCAATATGGGTCGAGTCACGCTGCTCAAGCTTGGTAACGAAATAGGTCGGCTCCCAGGTAAAAGTCTCGCCGTCCCGCGCATATTGTGCCAGGAAGGGCAGGCACTGCTTCTGCGCCTCAATCTCTGTCCCGCCAGTCATGAAGCCGGGGTCAAGCACATCGTTGTCGCCGTCGATTCGAAGACGCAAAGTGCCGCCGGTCTGTGCAAAGGCCGCCGTGGTCCAGGCCGGGGCAAGTCCCAATGCGCCCAATGCAGCGGTTGTGCCGAGAAAGCCCCGGCGGGTTGTTCCTATCTGTTTCATTGTTGTGTCCTTCCTAGACAGTTCCTGACCGAAGCATGACACGATGCCAACGCCGATCAATTTCGCATTGTTTCGCGATGTGGCGCACAAAGAGCTTCGAATAACTTACAAATGATCGCGCAGAACGCGCTCCTCCCACTGCTTTTCCAGAACCAGCGTGTCGCCCTCCCAAGCACGCAGTTCTGCTGTGATGATGAAATCACTGGCGTCAGCCCGCAGCAGGGTCCGCGTTTCGGACCGCACAGACCAATCTCCACGGCTGAGCCCGTAGTGCCATTCGGCGCGGCCCCAGGCCGAAGTGACGTCATTGAGACTCACGCCATAGGTTTCGTATCCCTGTTTGTACAGGGTCAGGTCATTGGAAAAGAGGCGTGTGACCCCACCACCATCGGCGATCTGCATCTGGATTTCCCCGCGCGCGGCGTCCTCGACAATGCGGAACCAGGTTTCGGGTTCAGCGATCTGCTCTGTCGGGGGCGGCGGCCCGGCCGCAGCTGCGTCAAAATCGGCCAGGGTCTCATCTAGGGCCGAAGCGGCGCGCAACGGCAACTCCAGCGCACTGCCTTGCGTATGCACGCTCAACGTGACCGGTTCGGGCGTGGGCCAGATCATCGGAAAATAGCTGGTCGACACTGCCAGGCGCAGGCGATGCCCGCTCGGCAGGGATTGGGCGACGTGTTTCATCGGGATGGTCACGTCATAGATCTTGCCCGGTACGAGCAACTCGGGGCTGTCATGGCCTTGCTGGTGGTTCAGATTGAACACACCAAAGGACAGGCGTGTGCCGCGGCCATCGGGATGCACATCCACAAGGCGCGCGGCCACCTGCGCCACAGGCCGATCGACGCTCAGGCGCAGGTGCAGGTTGGCGTCCCCCGCAAATGTCAGGCCGTCCTCGGGAATGCCGATGTCGAAACACAGGCTGCCAGCGTCCTCCCGTCGTTGATCTACGGGGGCATCCCCCGGCGTTCCGTAGCCGCACCATTTGCCCGAGGACATGCCGACATCCGCGGGGCTGTGGTGGTGAAGAACACCATCTTCGGAGGGGCGCTCAGGGTTCAACCCGCCGTCCGGCGTCAGGTGATACAATGTCCGCGAGACCTGCGGCGAGGGCCAGCTTGGTTCGGCGATCCAGCGGCCGGGACGGGCCTTGTAGTGCCCCTTGGGCGCAGCGCTGTCTTGCATGTAGAGCCGCAGCATCGGCTCATCCATGACGCCAGTGTCATGCCCCTTGAGCCAATGATCCCACCAGCGCAATTCTTCCTGTAGAAAGCCGATCGCCGGGCCCGGTTCGCCCATATGCGGATACCGATGCGCCCACGGTCCCACGAGCCCCTTCTTTGGTCCCGGCAAATGCTCCATCAGTCGAAACACGCTGCGCGGGTAGCCATCCGCCCACCCCGAGACTGCATAGACGGGAATCTGCACCTTCGACCAGTCCTCGCAGATGGAACCATGTCGCCAGAAGTCATCACGCCGCTGATGCTCCAGCCAGTTTTTCAGCCACAGCCCGCTGCCTTCCAGCCGTTCCAGCCACATGTCGCGCCATTTGTCGCCCACATTTGCCGGATCCGGCGGCAGCGTATTACGCCCAAACATGATCGAGGCCCAGCTGAGCTGCTCACCCAGCAGGCAACCGCCCATGTAATGAATATCGTCAGCATAACGGTCATCGGTGGAGCACAATGTCACCACCGCCTTCAGAGCGGGCGGCTGCAACGCGGCGATCTGCAACCCGTTGAAGCCGCCCCAGGAAATGCCGATCATGCCCACCTTGCCGTCGCACCAGGGCTGCTCCGCGATCCAGGCAATCGCGTCGCAACCGTCCTGCAATTCCTGTGGCAGATACTCATCCACCATCAGCCCCTCGGAATCGCCCGCGCCACGCAGGTCCAGCCGGATCACCACGTAGCCGTGCCCGGCCAGATAGGGTTGCATCGAGGCATCGCGCGCGGTGGTGAAATCATTCTTGCGATAGGGCAGATATTCGAGGATCGCCGGAACCGGAGCCTCCTCGGCACCCTCCGGCATCCATATGCGCGCGGCCAGCTTGCAGCCATCCGGCATCGGGATCTCGATGTGGTGGATTTCCCTCACGGCGTGGGGATAGGCGCGAACCTGCTTCATCTAGTTGCCTTCCGATCGTCCTGCACCCCCGCGGTGCCAAGGTCGTCGAAAAGTCTACGCGCATCATGAAGGACGGCAATTTCGCGACCATTCGCCAATTGACGCGATTAGTGCTTCATTCTAACAATGTTTCATGTCCGATGAACTTCGCCATAACCTGGCTCTGCTTTGCAGCTATCATCCCTCCATCGCCGAGGTATGCCGCAGGCTCGACATTAACCGACAGCAATTCAATAAATATCTTGCGGGCAGATCTCATCCATCGCGCCGCAACATGCGCAGGATCTGCGATTTTTTTGGCGTGTCGGAGGCCGAACTGCTGATGGAGCCGCAGCCATTCGAGGAAATTGTCGCCCTCAAACGCAAACCCCTCCAACAAGAAGCGTTAAGCAAACCGCTGCGTCATCTCGACAGGCTGTATCAGCACAGCCAGGATCTTGAAAAATATCTGGGCTACTATTTCCGATACTTCTACTCCTTCGGAAATAAGGGGAAAGTCATTCGCTCACTCGCGCTCATCTACACAGAAGATAACAAGTATTACTGGAAGAACATCGAGATTCTGCGCGACCCCAAGACCGGGCGATCGAATGGGTTGAACAAATATGAAGGTGTCCTGTTTTATCTTGCCGACCGCCTGTACGTTCTTGAATATGAATCGATCGAAGTGAATACGATTACGCAGGCAACGTTTTATCCCAGCCACCGCAACCGGATCGGACTTTTGCTTGGCATTCAAACCGGTGGACCGACACGTCGCGGGCGCAAACCTGGCGCGTCGAAAGTCGCATTGGAATACCTCGGGCGCGATATCAATGTTCGTCAAGCGCTAAAAAGAACCGGGCTGTTCGACCCGAGTGATGGCTCGCCACGATCCGAAATCATGTCTTTGATCGAGAATAGCATTGAACCGTCGTCTTTCGTTCTCGATGTGGACGAGCCGTGATACATGTGTCGAGAGAGCAATTTGAGCAGGACGGCCTCTTGATATTGCGGCGTGATACTCGCCCCCCACGGCTGTCACGGACCCGAGTTCATCGGATGCCCCTCTGCCTTTGAAAATCAGCACGAGTTTGAGCGTCTGGGGCTTGTTGTGGAAGCCACGGTTTGAGGCCGGGGATAAGGCTACTGTTCGATGACCGCCTTGACGGCTAGCGCTGCAATGCAGTGGAGCAGTTGCGGCATTTGCCCACTAATGCTGCAACAGCAAAAACTGTGCCTGCGAAGGGCGGCTGTGTTTCGCGACTGACACATTGGAAGCGCCTGCGGCAAAAGCGCGGTTTGAATTTTGTGGCTCAGCGGGGCCTTGAACGACCGCTCTGGTGATTTTGGCTGCAACGCAGCGGCAAGCAGGCCGCACGCGCGAAGCGATGCTGCGTCAGCAAAAGCTGCGTGAGCAAAAGGCGGGAAAGTCCGAGAAACGGGCGAATGTTGGTGATGCCCTGAGGGGCGGCATATCATGGCGGTGTCGAGTCGCCGGTGTCAACGGCAGAGTAAAAGTGAGCCAAAGGGCAGCGCAAAATGTTGCCACTTTGGGGTTGGGATAATCAGCGTTTAGACGAACGCCAGCATCCGGGCGGCCGCGCTTGTCATTTAGCTGGCGGTTGCCCGGATGCTTTGGCCCGTCAGGGCCAATCTGTGCTGATTGTGGTTTAGGTTTTGGGTGTTGC
>NZ_JAWOAN010000019.1:0-35488 GCF_046498525.1 Yoonia sp. | reverse complement strand
CAACACGATCGGGCAGGCAACGCAGCTTGCAGAGCACTTGCCAGCGGATATGCCGCAGATTCTGGCGGATGCCGCAGAGGGTCTGACGGGTCATGATGCCATGTTGAGCGTGCTGGATGAGGCACTGGTGGCAGATCCGCCCATTCTAATCAGGGATGGCGGGTTTATTGCACCGGGTTATGATGCAGAACTTGATGAAGTGCGGACGCTGCGTGATGAAGGCCGCTCTGTTATTGCGGGCATGCAGGCCGAGTATATCGAGAAGTCGGGTATTTCGTCGCTCAAGATCAAGCACAACAATGTCTTGGGATATTTCATCGAAACAACCGCAACACATGCCCAGCGGATGATGGCGGCGCCTTTGAATGAAACCTTTATTCATCGTCAGACAACGGCCAATCAGGTGCGGTTCACAACCGTTGAGTTATCCGAGATCGAGACCCGTATTCTGAATGCTGGCGGGCGGGCACTTGAGATAGAAAAAAGACTCTATTCCAGCCTAACCGCGGACATTATTGCACAGGCCGGCCCGCTTGGCGCGCTGGCACGCGCACTGTCAGAGATTGATTTGATGGCCGCACTTACGCATCTGGGAGCAACGGAAAACTGGGTTCGGCCCAAGGTGGACGACAGCCGCGCGTTTGACATCAGCGGCGGGCGGCATCCGGTGGTCGAGACGGCGCTGCAAAAGGACGGCACGCCGTTCATCGCCAATGACTGTGGCTTGACAGCTACACCGATCTGGTTGCTGACCGGCCCGAACATGGCGGGCAAATCGACGTTTCTGCGCCAGAATGCCCTGCTGGCGATCTTGGCGCAAATGGGAAGCTTTGTTCCTGCCAGCAACGCGCATATCGGTGTGGTCAGCCAGATTTTCAGCCGCGTAGGTGCATCAGATGACCTCGCACGCGGACGATCGACCTTTATGGTCGAAATGGTGGAAACGGCGGCGATCCTGAATCAGGCCGATGACCGTGCGCTTGTTATTCTTGATGAAATCGGACGCGGAACAGCAACTTATGACGGGTTGTCAATTGCATGGGCCACCTTGGAACATTTGCACGATGTGAACCGGTGTCGTGCGCTGTTTGCCACGCATTATCACGAGATGTCCGCGCTATCGGCCAAGCTTGACGGGGTGGATAACGCGACAGTGGCCGTCAAAGAGTGGAATGGCGACGTGATTTTCCTGCATGAGGTCAAGCGCGGGACGGCTGACCGCAGCTACGGGGTGCAGGTTGCGCGTCTGGCTGGGCTTCCGACCGTTGTTGTCGAGCGGGCGAAGGTCGTTTTGGAAGCGCTGGAAAAGGGCGAGCGCGAGGGCGGCGGGGCACGAAAGGCGATTATTGATGATTTGCCTTTGTTTGCAGCGACACCACCACCAATCAGGGTACCTGCTGAACCGTCAGAGGTTGAGGCGCGGTTGAAGCAAATACATCCCGATGAGCTGAGCCCACGGGATGCGCTTGATTTGATTTATGAGCTACGGTCCAAATTGTAGACTTGGGTTTCACCCGGCCTAAGACGCCGGTGTCGATGAAACACCGACTTGTGCAGGGCGCAGCAGACGGTCGTGGAGCATGAACCCTTCGGCGGCGACCTGAATAATCTCGCCTGCTTTGGTGCCGGGGAGTGGCGCCTCGAACATGGCCTGATGCAGTTTGGGATCGAATTTATCACCGACTTCCGGTGTAATAGGGTCGATTCCATGTTTTTTAAACACGCTGATCAATTCGCGCATCGTCAGTTCGACACCTTCAAGAAGCGCCTTGTTTACGTCCCGCTCAGCTTCTGCTGCGGATTGCAGCGCACGGCGCAGGTTGTCGTAGACAGGCAGGATATCGCGGGCCAGTTTGGAACCGCCATAGTCCTCGGCCTCACGGCGATCACGATCTGCCCGCTTGCGCAGGTTTTCGGTATCCGCGAGGGCGCGCATGAATTTGTCGCGGTATTCATCCCGCTCGGCGCGCAATGCCTCGATTTCGTCAAAGCTGGCAGCCGCCGAATCAAAATCCATTTCGTCGCCTTCGGCGGCAAGTTCATCAAGACTTTGCAGTTCTTCGTCTTTTTCAGACATTATTTTTTCCCTTTAAGAGCGGTCAGCGATCATCTTGCCAACCAACTGAGCGGTGTAATTCACAATCGGCACGATGCGCCCGTAATTCAGCCGTGTTGGCCCAATTACGCCAACGGCGCCAATTATCTTTCGGTCGGCGTTCATATAAGGAGAAATGACAAGAGATGAACCCGATAAAGAGAACAATTTGTTCTCTGAGCCAATAAAAATGCGCACGCCTTCGCCTTCCTCGGCCAGATCGAGGAATTGCGCAATATCGCGCTTGCGCTCAAGGTCATCGAACAGCGTACGAATACGGGCAAGGTCAGCTTCGTTTTCGTTGTCTCCAAGGAGGTTGCCACGGCCACGCACGATCAGGCGTTCAGTGGCTTCACCTTCGTTTTCCCAAAGTGCGACGCCATTTTCGACCAAGGCCGCTGCAAGTTGATCAATCTCTTGTCTGCGGGCCGCAATTTCGCGTGAGATGACGGCACCGAGTTCAGACAGCGTGTGACCGGTGGCAATCGCATTCAGAAAGTTTGCCGCCTCGCGCATGGAGGACGGGGTTTGCCCCGGTGGTGGCGTGAAAACGCGGTTTTCGACGTGACCATCCCCAAACACCAGCACGACAAGCGCGCGATCCTGCGACAGCGAAACGAATTCGATGTGTTTGATGGGCGCTTCGTGCTTCGGTGTCAGGACAAGACTTGCGCCGTGCGTCACGCCCGAAAGCGCCTGACCGACCTGATCAAGCATGGAGGTGACGTCCTGATCGTTCGTTGTCATCGTGCGATCGATTTTGAGCTGGTCTTCGCCATCAAGGTCGCCCACCTCAAGTAATCCATCAACGAACAAACGGAGGCCCAACTGTGTCGGGATGCGTCCGGCGCTCACGTGGGGGCTGCCCAATAGTCCCAGAAACTCGAGATCTTGCATGACGTTGCGAATGGTGGCTGCGCTTACCTTTTCCGAGAAGTCGCGCGTCAGTGTCCGAGACCCGACAGGCGCGCCGCTTTCAAGATAGCCTTCGACGACACGCCGAAACACTTCGCGCGAACGCTCGTTCATGTCTTCGATATTGGGCGGTTGTTGCGTCATAGCATCCTCGGTTGAAGGCTAGGCAATTAAAACGAAGTTTGCACGGTCGTCAATCGGGGTTGGATTTCATATGTGGGCAGCGTATCCCCACGTTGCAACCGATAGGAGTGACCCAATGCGTCCATCAGGCCGTCAGACGAACGAAATGCGCGAAATCTCGATTGAGACCGGCGTAACGATGCATGCCGAGGGCTCTTGCCTGATTAGATGCGGGAATACCCATGTGCTGTGTACGGCGACAATCGATGAACGGGTACCACCGTTCTTGAAGAATTCCGGGCTGGGCTGGGTTACGGCTGAATATGGCATGCTACCGCGAGCGACAAACACCCGGATGCGCCGCGAAGCCAAGAATGGGCAATCGGGCCGCACACAGGAGATACAGCGCCTGATTGGTAGATCACTGCGGGCCGGTGTGGATCGTGTGGCATTGGGTGAGCGGCAGATTGTGGTGGATTGTGATGTGATTCAGGCCGATGGTGGAACCCGTTGTGCTTCAATCACCGGTGGCTGGGTCGCCTTGAAACTAGCTGTACAAAAATTGATGAAAGCCGGTGTTGTCATCAGCGACCCGCTGGTTGATCCGGTCGCTGCGATTTCATGCGGCGTTTATGCGGGGCAAGAGGTGCTGGATCTGGATTATCCGGAGGACAGCGAAGCAGGCGTTGACGGCAACTTTGTCATGACCGGAGGCAAGCTGATCGAGGTGCAGATGTCGGCGGAAGGGTCCACATATACGCGCGGGCAGATGGATGCCTTGCTTGATCTGGCCGAAAAGGGCGTGGCAGAGCTGACTGCAGCGCAGATCGCGGCAGTCAGCTGATGCGCAGGTTTGACGGTAAGGAACTGGTTATTGCGACCCATAACCAAGGGAAACTTGAGGAGATCGCAGATCTTTTGAAACCCTATGGGGTGTCTTTGACGTCAAATGCCGATCACGGGTTGCCGGAACCAGAGGAGACCGAGACCACCTTCGCAGGAAACGCGCGGATCAAGGCCCACGCAGCGGCGCAGGCTACGGGCTTGCCCGCGCTTTCTGATGACAGCGGGATCGAGATTGACGCCCTTGGCGGTGCGCCGGGTGTGCACACAGCCGACTGGGCCGAGACGCCGCACGGCCGTGATTTCAAAATGGCGATGGAGCGGAGTTGGGCCGCGTTAGAGTCTGTTTCTGCCCCTTTTCCAAGGACCGCACGGTTTTGTTGTACGCTTGTTCTGGCGTGGCCGGATGGCCATGATGAAGTGTTTGCCGGCGTCATGCCCGGCCAGATCGTCTGGCCGATGCGCGGTGATCAGGGGCATGGGTATGACCCGATTTTCCAGCCTGATGGCTATGAGATCACTTTTGGTGAAATGGACCGCTGGGAAAAGAACAGGATCAGTCATCGGGCGGATGCTTTCGCCAAGCTGATCGCGGGATGTTTTGCCTGAGATGGAAGACTGGCAACATGGGGGTTTTGGTCTTTATATTCATTGGCCGTTCTGTCAGGCAAAGTGCCCCTACTGCGACTTTAACAGCCATGTTGTGGCGCAGATTGATCAAAAGGCCTGGGAAACTGCATACCTAAGCGAGATAGAGCGTATCGGGTATGAGACAGAAGGCAGGGTGCTTCGGTCTGTTTTCTTTGGCGGCGGCACACCAAGCCTGATGAATCCTGATGTTGTTGATGCGATCTTAACGAAGGTGCGTGCAACATGGCCTATCGCAAACAACATCGAGGTGACATTAGAGGCGAATCCGACATCTGTGGAAGCAAAACGGTTTGCTGGCTATCGTGACGCGGGTGTAAACCGTGTTTCAATGGGGATACAGGCGTTGAATGATGCCGATCTGAAAGCATTGGGCAGATTACACAATGCAAATGAGGCCATGCAAGCCTTTGATATTGCACGGAGTATTTTTGATCGGGTGAGTTTTGACCTGATCTATGCACGCCAGGATCAATCAGTCGCAGCTTGGGAGGCCGAACTAAGGCAAGCGCTTGGTTTGGCTGTTGACCACCTGTCGCTGTACCAACTGACGATCGAGGACGGAACGGCTTTTGGTGATCGTTATGCCGCCGGTAAGCTGTGTGGGTTGCCGGATGAGGATGCCGCTGCGGATATGTATGCGGTGACACAGGATGTTTGTGGCGAAGCGGGGTTTTCGGCTTACGAGGTATCGAATCACGCCCGCTCGGGGTGCGAGAGTGTCCATAACAAGATTTACTGGAAGTACGGCGATTATGCAGGAATTGGGCCGGGAGCCCATGGCCGTTTGACACTGGGTGGAAAGCGGTATGCGACAGAAGCACCGCTTGCACCAACAGCGTGGCTTTCGCAGGTTCGCGAGACAGGAAATGGAGAAAGTAACCGCGAAGAGTTGTACCGCACTGATCAGTTTGTGGAGTTTCTATTGATGGGTATGCGCTTGCGTGAAGGGGTTATGCTTTCGCGCTTCGCTGAAATAAAATCAGAGGTTTACTCTCGCAAAATCAAGTCCTTAACTGATCTTGGCCTTGTTGAGACTGATGATGGTTTACTACGGTTGACGGAGCGTGGTTCCCCTGTGCTGAATGCGGTGCTGCGTGAGATTCTTAGTGCCTAACCGCCAGCCAGCGCGCGTAAGAGATCGTCAAGTTGATCAAGTGACTTATATCCAATTACCATTTTCCCGCCTTCTGCTCCGGCGGGATGATCAATAGTGACTTTCATGCCAAGTGTCGCAGAAAGCTCATTCTCGATTTGGACAGTGTCCGCGTCTTTTGGAACTGGTGCGCCAGGGATGGACCGCTTCTTGATAGCAGGGCCTTTCTTGGCAAGTTTTTCCGTTTCGCGAACAGACAGATTACGTTGAATAATCTCACGCGACAATGCGACAGCCTGAACATGGCCAACAAGCGCGCGGGCATGGCCGGCCGAAAGTTGGCCATTGATCAGATAGGTCTGCACCTCGTCAGGCAGATTGAGCAGACGGAGCAGGTTTGCAATATGGCTTCGGCTTTTGCCAAGTGCTGAAGCTAGCTTATCTTGTGTGTGACCAAAGCGATCCATCAACTGCTTGTAGCCTGTGGCCTCATCAACTGGGTTCAGATCAGCACGTTGAATGTTTTCGATGATCGCGATTTCGAGGACTTCCGTGTCATTGTAATCACGAATCAACACCGGGATTTCGTGCAATTTTGCGATTTGCGCAGCCCGCCAGCGGCGTTCGCCCGCGACAATCTCGTAATTGTCTTGATCGACCGGCGACTGACGTACGATCAGTGGTTGGATGATTCCCTTTTCCTGGATAGATGCGGCAAGTTCTTTCAAGGCGTCTTCGGCAAAAGTGCGTCGGGGTTGATCCGGATTGGGCTGAACACGCTCGATCGGGACAACCAGATCAGGACGTTTCGGCCTGTCTTCCGCAGCCTCATCGGTTGCGACATCTGACATGAGCGCAGAGAGGCCGCGACCCAATCCCCGTGACTTCTTTGTCGTTCGTGTCATCTATGCAACCCTCTTTTTCGTTGTCTTTTCAATAAGTTCTCTAGCCAGAGCCCGATACGCCGCACTGCCCTTGGAGCCGCTGTCGTATGTCAAGACCGGCACGGCGAACGATGGCGCTTCACTTAGGCGGACATTGCGGGGAATGACTGTCTTGAAGACCATGTCACCCATGTTTTCGCGGGCGTCATCCTCGACCTGCAATGAGAGGTTATTACGGCTATCGTACATGGTTAGCGCGATCCCCTCGATACGCAGTTCCGGGTTGGCCGTTTGGCGGACATTGCGAACAGTGAGAATCAGCTGTGACAGGCCTTCAAGAGCGAAAAATTCGCTTTGCAAAGGTACAATAATTGAATGCGCTGCCACCATCGCATTGACTGTCAATATATTGAGAGAAGGAGGACAATCAATCAATATATAGTCAAACTTCAGTGAAGCCACGTCATCGGCGCGAAGGACATCACGCAACAGGAAACTGCGCTTTTTGTTATCGACAAGCTGCAGATCAGCAGAACTGAGATCTGTTGTCGCAGGAACGATAGACAGACGATCGACCGTGGTATTCTGGATTGCCTTCGCGAGGGTCACATCACCTGCAAGAAGGTCATATGTGGTGGATTCCCTCTTATTATGATCTATCCCCAGGCCAGTGGAGGCGTTTCCCTGGGGATCAAGATCAATGAGCAGAACGCGCTTTTTCTGTTCCGCCAGCGCCGCACCGAGATTTATCGTTGTTGTTGTCTTGCCAACACCGCCCTTTTGGTTCGCGATCGCGATAATTCTTGGATCATTAGCCACGCGCATTTATCCTTTGGATGGCAAGTATTCGAGCGTTAGGATCAGTGATACTAGCGTGTTCTTCAAGCGCAAACGACCAGTTCTTTCGTGCCTCAAGAACTTCTTGTCGCGACTGCCTGCCCTTATGAAATAAGGCCAATCCAGATGGCTTTAGATGACATTGAGTAAAAGAAAGCAAACCAGATAATGCGGTGAGCGCACGGGCAGATACAACATCCGCTTCTTGTGGGGGTGTTTCTTCGATCCGTTGTGCAATCACTGTCACTGGTAAATTGAATTCTCGTGCTGCTGTGCGCAAGAAGGCTGATTTTCTCTGATCGCTTTCGATCAGGATAAATTCCGCTTCCGGCTGCGCGACTTTGGCAATAATTGCCATGACGATTCCGGGAAAACCACCACCACTGCCAATATCAACCCACTTTCCATAGTGCCCGGGTGCAAATCTATACAGTTGTACAGAATCCAGAACGTGCCGGTCCCAAATACAATCGATGGTGCTGCGACCGATCAAGTTGATCTTTGGGGTCCATTTTGTGACAAGCTCACCAAAGGCCTCTAAATCTGCTAATGTTTCACGTGAAACATCAATGCCAGCAAGATTAGATACCATGCGTCAGGTTCCCGTCGCCTGCTGTTGCTTTTTGATTGCTCCCATAATCAGCATCAATGCAGCGGGCGTCATCCCCTCTATGCGGCCTGCATGGGCAATGCTTTCCGGCCTTGAGGCGATAAGCTTTGCTGCGATCTCATTCGAGAGGCCGCTGATTTGCAAATAATCGATATCGGCAGGGATAAGTTGCTTCTCATCCCGCGCCATCGCGGCGATATCGCGTTCTTGCCGAGCGATGTAATGCGCATAGAGCGCGTCTTTTTTCACCTGATCTTGTATCGACAGCGGAATATCATCAACATTTTGTTTCAACTGAACCAAATGATCAAAATCAAAGTCTGTCAGGGCGAGCGCTTCGAGCGCGGTTCTTCGCGGTCCATCTGCGTTTAATTTTACACCAACTTCTGCTATTTCTCTTGATGATAATGTCATGTCAACCAAACGCGCCTTTGCACACGTTATATGGTTCATCTTGTCGCTGAAATGTGCCCAACGCGTTTCGCCAACACACCCCAACTCTCTACCACGCTGCGTCAAGCGCTGGTCTGCGTTGTCAGCGCGCAGCGACAAGCGGAACTCTGCACGCGACGTAAACATGCGATAGGGTTCCGAAACACCCCGTGTGATCAGATCGTCGATCATCACCCCAATGTAAGATTCTCTGCGACTGAAGATGATGGGATCGAGCTTTCTCGTTTTGCAGGCGGCGTTCAAGCCCGCAACTAAACCTTGCGCTGCTGCTTCTTCGTATCCAGTTGTACCATTAATTTGGCCTGCCAGATAAAGTCCTGGAACATCACGCAGTTCGAGCGTCGCACGCAAGGCCCTTGGATCGACATAATCGTACTCAATCGCATATCCAGGCTGCAAAATCTTTGCATTTTCAAGCCCGTAGATAGATTTGACATAGGCTTCCTGCACACCCTGCGGCAGTGATGTCGAAATCCCATTCGGGTAAACCGTGTGGTCAGACACCCCTTCCGGCTCCAGAAAAATCTGATGCGATGTCCTCTCCGCAAAGCGCACGATCTTGTCTTCAATTGATGGGCAGTAGCGTGGCCCAACACCATCAATTTGCCCTCCATACATCGCCGAGCGATTCAGGTTCTCGCGGATAATTTCATGGGTCTGCTCATTGGTGTGTGTGATTCCACAGTCAATCTGCGGCGCGTAAGTGCCTGTAGACAAAAATGAAAAAAGGACCGGATCGTCATCGCTTGGCTGTGCTTCAAGCTTATCCCAGGCAATAGTCCGGCCATCAAGACGCGGGGGCGTGCCAGTCTTGAGCCGCCCTAACGGCAAACCAAAGCTATCCAGGCGTTCCGCCATCTTTACAGAGGGCGCATCACCCATCCGACCACCGGGACGCGACACATCACCTATATGGATAATGCCGCGCAGGAATGTTCCCGTTGTCAGAATAACGCTCTGGGCATTTATCTTCGTACCATCCTGCAACTCAACCCCGCACACGCTGTTGCCTGACATGAGCAAATCAACAGCTTCACCTTCAATGATTACAAGATTGTCGAGTGAAGTCAGTTCCCCTTGCATCTCTTTGCGATAAATCTGCCGGTCAGATTGCGCTCGGGGCCCCTGAACTGCAGGCCCTTTCTTCCGGTTTAAAAGCCGGAACTGAATCCCTGCCTTATCTGCAACACGCCCCATCACGCCATCCAGCGCATCAATCTCGCGGACAAGATGCCCTTTTCCAAGACCGCCAATTGCAGGGTTGCAGGACATCACACCGATTGAATCCTTTGTCAGTGTGATCAAGGCTGTCCGCACACCCATACGCGCTGCAGCATGCGCTGCCTCCGCACCAGCGTGACCACCCCCGATTACGATAACGTCGTAGTCTTGATGTTTCACGTGAAACACTCCCTACTTACCGATGCAAAAGCTGCTAAAAATCTCATCCAGCACATGTTCTACATCAACACGGCCAACGATGCTATCCACAGCACGAATAGCAGAACGTAAATCTTCCGCGACTAAATCTGTCATACACTCAGGTTCGGCCAACGCCACCATAGCATCATCCATATATGTTAATGCACGCATCATTGCCACTCGGTGCCTTTCGCGCATCGCGACACCAATCTGACCAACCTTTTCCTGAAGCCGCTGACTAACCTGTTCTATCAGAAGATCGATCCCATCTCCGGTCTTGCCTGAAATTCCCAAGATATCTGACTGGCAAATATCACACTTTGCCTGAACGATGAGGTCATCGGGGCCAAGTTCATCAGGTCTATCAGCAAGGTCCATCAGTAGATGAATACGAAAATCAGCATGCTTCGCCCGTTCCAATGCACGCGCAACCCCAAGCCCTTCTACAAGGTCGTCCGTATCCCGAACGCCGGCCGTATCAAGCAATGTGACTGGCAAACCATCAAGATCCATCTGCACTTCAATAACATCACGGGTGGTCCCTGCTATCTCGGAAGTGATCGCAACATCCCGTCCCGCCAAACGGTTCAACAGCGTCGACTTCCCGACATTTGGAGCACCTATAATCGCGACCTCAAAGCCATCTCTCACGCGCTCTGCCACCCGGACACCGTCGGCCTCACGGGTCATTTCCCGGCGTACCTGCGATAACAGCTCGATTACCTCTGGACTAACATCTACTGGTACTTCTTCATCGGCAAAATCAATTGTCGCTTCCAGCAATGCAGCAGACCTGATCAGCCGGTCTCGCCAACTGTCAGCCAATGCCCCCAGTGCCCCTGAAAAAACGCGCACTGCTTGCTTGCGCTGGCTCTCGGTTTCCGCATCAATCAGATCCGCAAGACCTTCGACTTCCGCAAGATTCAGACGCCCATTTTCAAGCGCACGCCGCGTAAACTCACCAGCCTCGGCATGTCGCAGATCGAACATATCCCCCAAGCACCGAAGCACTGCGCTCACGACCGCCGGGCTACCATGCAGTTGAAGCTCTACTACGGGTTCACCTGTAAAACTCCGCCCTTCAGGAAACCGCAGGATCAATGCCTCATCAAGAAGCTCACCAGCGCTATCTCGCAACTGTCGCAACCCCCGAGAGACTGGAACATCATTGCAAAGTCGCTCAGCGGCCTGCTCAGCAGATGTCCCTGAAATACGCACAACAGCAACACCGGCACGGCCCTGTCCTGTTGCGAGGGCGAAAATAGTATCCATAGGTTAACCCATTGTTTTATAACAATAAGTTATGTGTTCATCGAGTCGAAGAAGTCCGCGTTCGTCTTGGTCTGCTTCAGCTTCCCGATCAGGAACTCCACTGCATCAGTCGTACCCATAGGGTTCAGGATCCGGCGCAAGACATAGGTCTTGGCAAGATCTGCCTTATCCACCAGCAGTTCTTCTTTCCGTGTCCCGGACTTCAAAATATCCATCGCCGGGAAGACACGTTTGTCAGCCACCTTGCGGTCCAGAACAATCTCGCTGTTACCGGTCCCTTTGAATTCCTCAAAGATCACTTCGTCCATCCGCGATCCGGTATCGATCAGTGCCGTGGCAATGATTGTCAAAGACCCGCCCTCTTCGATATTACGCGCCGCACCAAAGAACCGCTTGGGGCGCTGCAGGGCGTTAGCATCCACACCACCAGTCAGTACCTTGCCGGACGACGGCACAGTCGTGTTGAACGCTCTGCCTAAACGCGTGATCGAATCCAGCAGAATCACGACATCGCGCTTGTGCTCTACCAGACGCTTGGCCTTTTCGATTACCATCTCGGATACTGCAACGTGGCGCGATGCTGGCTCATCAAAGGTCGAGGATACGACCTCGCCTTTCACCGACCGCTGCATGTCCGTCACTTCTTCCGGCCGCTCATCTATCAGCAACACAATCAGATAACACTCAGGGTGGTTCTTCCCGATCGAATTAGCGATATTCTGTAGCAGAACGGTCTTACCTGTCCGTGGCGGCGCCACGATCAAGGAACGTTGCCCCTTACCGATTGGCGCGATCAAATCGATGATCCGTGCCGATCGGTCCTTGATTGTCGGATCTTCGACTTCCATCGTCAGACGTTCGTCAGGATAAAGCGGTGTCAGGTTGTCAAAGGCGACCTTGTGCTTGGCTTTTTCAGGGTCTTCAAAGTTGATCCGCTCAACTGACTTCAGCGCAAAGTAACGCTCGTTGTCATTGGGTTCCTTGATCACCCCTTCGACCGTATCACCCGTCCGCAACGAATGCAGACGGATCATATCTGGCGACACGTAAATATCATCCGGACCAGCCAGATAGTTCGCCTCTGGCGACCGCAGGAATCCAAACCCGTCCTGAAGAACTTCCAGAACGCCATCACCACCAATAACCCATTCTTCATCTGCCCGCTCTTTGAGAATGGCGAACATCATATCGCCTTTCCGCATCGTAGAGGCGTTCTCGATCTCAAGCTCTTCTGCCAAGGACAACAAATCCTTCGGGCTCTGGGCTTTCAAATCAGCGAGGTTCAGACGGTGCTGTGACATGCGTAAATCCTGATGCCCACATCAAAAGGGCATATCTTCGATTAGAGATGGAAAATAACTTTCCCGGACGGGAAGTACGATGATCCATAAGCAAGGTCCCTGACAGAGTCAATCAAAGCTCAGAAGGGCCGCACAACAACAGCCACCACAATGAGCAGCATCAAGACCGTGGGCACCTCATTGAACATCCGGTAGGTGCGCCCTGTTCGTGAATTGGTCCCTGCCGCAAATTCTTTGCGCCGCGCGCTCATCCAGCCGTGTGCGCCTGTCATCAGAATGACCGACACGATCTTCACCCAGGACCAAACAGCACTCCAGTCAAACGCTCCCAAACCGATCATGATCAAACCGGCAATCCAGGCGACGATCATCGCGGGGTTCATGATCACCCGCAGCAGTTTTTCTTCCATCACCTGAAACGTATGATCCAACTCTGAACCGACTGTAGCCCGCTCGGCATGATAAACGTATAGTCTTGGCAGATAAAATAATCCCGCCATCCAAGCGATGACGGCCATGATATGAACGGATTTAATCCAAAGATATATGCCGTCTAGGAAATCAATCACGATTTTGTCCTTCTTTGCCTCTCCCCTCCTTAATAAATATTAAAAGAAAGAAAAGATGATGTTGTTGTTTGTCACTGGATATTCTGTGGGTTCTTAATCTGTCCTCAGAGTTATCCCAAGGCCAGTTATACTGTCTTGTCACTTTATTATAGTCGCGAGAGAAATTTTTATGTTATTTTACAGTTACTTAAGGTGTATAAGTAAATCCAGTTCTATCATGTTTACAGTATTGACTCTCGACTATCCCCGATTCGTCCACAGGGCCAAGTTATCCATACCCACCGTGGAAAAACGGATGTGAAATATCCTGAACTCCCAGACTTCTACCCAAACCCCACCAACAGGCTAGTTATGCCGAAATCCACCCATCCTGTGACACAGGTTTTGTCCCAAAGGTTATCCACATGAGCGCACCGGTCATACTCGCTTCAGGATCAGAAATTCGCGCCCAACTCCTCAAGAATGCGGGCCTGGATTTTGACGTTTCAGTAGCCCGTGTCGACGAAGATGCCATCCGTGCATCCCTGCAAGCTGAACACGCCGCCCCAAGAGATATTGCAGACACGCTCGCAGAATTGAAAGCGCAGCGTGTCGCTGACCGCCATCCTGACGCACTCGTCATCGGTTGCGATCAGGTTTTGGCTTTGGGACAGGATATATTCAGCAAACCGGAAACGCCCGAAAATGCCCTGTCACAATTGAAGATGTTGCGCGGTCAGAAACACCAGCTTCTCTCTGCTGCTGTGATCTATGGCGAAGGAAAACCGCTGTGGCGTCATGTCGGTGTCGTCAGGCTCTTCATGCGTGATGCATCGGATGAGTATCTCAACGACTACGTGATGCGTAACTGGGACAGTATCCGGCATTCTGTCGGAGCCTATAAGCTCGAAGAAGAAGGAGTGCGACTTTTTACACGCATTGAAGGAGATTATTTCAATGTCCTCGGTTTGCCACTCCTCGAGCTCTTGTCATACCTCACACTTCGCGGAACATTGCCATCATGACAAATTTTCCCCGCGCGGCTGTCATCGGAAATCCGGTCAGTCATTCCCTCTCTCCCAAGTTACACGGCTATTGGCTCAAACGGTATGGTATCGAAGGCGAGTACACCGCGCTGCAAGTGATGGAAGACGCGCTCGAGACGACGCTTCGTACACTTCCGTCGCAGGGTTTTATCGGTGCGAACGTTACAATTCCGCACAAGGTCAACGTGATGCAGTTTGCAGACAAGATCACAGATCGTGCCACACTGATTGGCGCTGCAAATACCCTGACTTTCAAGGAAGACGGACGAATTTTCGCCGATAACACAGATGGTTACGGCTTCATAGCTAACCTGCGGCAAGGCGCACCGGAATGGGATCCCAAACGCGGACCTGCCGCGATTTTCGGTGCAGGCGGGGCCGCCCGCGCGATTATCGTCGCTCTTGCCGATGCAGGTGTCCCTGAAATCATCGTTGCAAATAGAACACGGGCCAAAGCAGAGGCCCTGCGCTCGGATTTTGGCGCGCGCGTTAGCGTCGTCGACTGGGTTCAGGCCGATAAGATGCTTGAAGATGCCAATACGGTGATCAATACGACATCGCTGGGCATGGTGGGTGCGCACGACTTCAAAGTGTCGCTGGATGAACTTTCACCAAAAGCCGTGGTTACCGACATCGTGTATAATCCGCTGCAGACACCGTTCCTCATCGCTGCGGCCAAAAAGGGCTGCACGACCGTTGATGGATTGGGCATGTTGCTCCATCAGGGTGTGCCCGGATTTGAGCGGTGGTTCGGGAAGCGCCCGGACGTTGACGATGAAACGCGTCGGGCTGTTCTGGCATGACGCATCTGTTGGGATTAACGGGTTCCATCGGGATGGGGAAATCCACGACGGGCCAGATGTTTCGTGATGAAGGCATACCGGTATGGGATGCTGACGCTGCCGTTCACGAACTTTATGCCAAAGGCGGCGCTGCGGTTGGACCGATTCAGGCCGCCTTGCCAGAGGCAGTGGTTGACAGAGAGGTAAGCCGCAATATTCTGAAAAAAATGATCGCTGATGATCTCAACGTCATGGGGAAACTCGAGGAAATCGTCCACCCGTTGCTTGCCGAACATCGCGCAGCCTTCATAAACGCGCACACCGGCCCACTTGTCGTCTTTGATATCCCGCTGTTGTTTGAAACAAGAGCGCAAGACTGGCTTTCATCCGTGCTTGTCGTGACCGCGCCGGCAGACGTGCAGAAAGAACGCGTTCTGGCCCGGCCCGGCATGACCGAAGACCAATTCAACCGCATCCTGGAGCGACAGATGCCGGATAGCGAAAAGCGCGCTCTGGCAGATCATGTTATTCAAACGCTGTCACTGGACGACACCCGAAAAGCTGTGCGAGAACTCATAGCGGAACTGACAGGGCAGACAGATGCGTGAAATCGTACTTGATACCGAAACGACGGGTTTTGAGCCGCATGAGGGCGACCGCATCGTTGAAATCGGAGCGGTCGAGCTGATTGGGCACGTCCCGACGGGCCGGACCTACCACCAATATATCAATCCGCAGCGATCGATGCCGATCGAAGCCTTTGGTGTGCATGGCATAGGCCCTGACCTCCTCGAGCCTGCGCAAGACCCCAAGCCCGGACAGGAAACGCTCCGCGACAAACCACTTTTCAAGGATATCGCGCAGGATTTTGTCAATTTCATCGGCGACGCCAAGCTGGTCATCCATAACGCTGCGTTCGACATGAAATTTCTCAATGCAGAGCTGGGTTGGGTCAACCGACCGCTTTTGCCCATGGATCAGGCCGTCGATACGCTCGCGATTGCGCGCCGCAAATTCCCGGGGTCGCCAGCGTCATTGGATGCGCTTTGCCGCCGCTTTGCGATCAACAACAGTTCGCGCACACTCCATGGAGCATTGCTGGATAGTGAAATACTGGCCGAAGTCTATCTGGAGCTGATCGGAGGACGACAGCCGGACTTTGCACTGGCGGCCGACACCCGCGGCCAATCGGCTGGTGGCCGTTCTGATGAATGGCGCCCGATGCCGCGGCCACACGCTTTGGCACCCAAGCTGACAACACAAGAAGCCGCCGCCCATGCTGCTTTTGTCGAGCAGTTGGGCGACGGCGCGATCTGGAAAAACTAAGGCTTCGCTTAGTTCGCTTTTGCTTTTTCGGTCTCGGCACGGCGTGCCAGCTCGGAACGATAAAGCGCCAGGAAATCAATGGTTTCAAGGTTCAGCGGTGGAAAGCCACCATCGCGTGTCACGTCGCTGACGATCCGGCGCAAAAACGGGAAGGTAATGCGTGGGCACTCGATCAGCAGGTATGGGTGCATCTGATCCTCTGGCACGCCTTCGACGTGGAACACACCGGCATATTCGATCTCGAATACGAAAAGCGGATCGCCCTTTTCCTTGGTTTTGCTTGTGATGTTCAGCTTGGTGATCACTTCGTACTGGTTTTCGGTGCTGCGTTTGCGCGCATCAAGGTTCACCTGCACCTGAATCTCTGGCTTTGCGTCACCGCTGACACCTTTTTGCGCCAGAATGTTTTCAAAAGACATATCGCGGATGTATTGCGCCAGAACGCGGCTCGTGATTTGTGGCGCTGCCGCCGCCGGTGCTGCTGCACCGTTCTCGGGTGTATCGGTCATTGGAAACTGCTCCAGTTAAATAAGGTTCGTAGGTTCCTAGCAGGCTAGATGTGAAGGCTCAATCCCGGGTCCACTCTGACGGACCTTGGGGGCGGTTTTTCTGCGGGGTCACATCCTTGAAGTCACCGTCGATGACGCGATCACCGGGTTGGCGCGGGCGCCGGGCCGGAGCTTCGCCCATTTCAAAGCGCTGCACCTTGATCTTGGTTTTTGCCCAAATGAAAGCGGCACGGCGGATGCGCGGCACAAGAAGCGACAGACCGACGACATCGGTAAAAAAGCCCGGCGTCAGCAAAAGCGCGCCAGCAAACAAGATCATTGCACCGTGGGCCAAAGGTTCTGTCGGGTCTTCCAGTTCGGAAAATGACCTTTGGAGGTTCGCAATCTCGCGTAAACCTTGACTACGTACCAGATACGAACCAGTGATCGCTGTAAGCAGGACGATCAAAAGCGTCCACCAGACACCGATAAATCCGCCAACCTGAATAAACAGGGCGATTTCGATCATCGGGACTGCGACAAACGCAAATAACAGCCACATTAGCCGTGCCTTTCCTAACATGTTGGGGGGGTAAGGTGGACTCAGCCCCGCCTGCGACCTACATAAGGAACGAAGAGGCGTCTTTCCATGCCTTCCCCTGAACGAGGTCAAAATGAACTCTCCAATTATTCAGCTCCTGGTGCTTGCAGGCATCGCTGTTTTCCTGATTTTGCGTTTGCGCGGCGTGCTTGGCACACGTGAAGGATTTGAAAAACCTGCCGTGACCCGGCCAGAGCCTTCGGCACGTGTCGGCAAGCCGGAATTTGATGTCATTGAAGGTGGTCCTGATCTTGATATTACAGATCACGTCGAAGAAGGATCGGATTCTGCCAAGGCGCTTGCCAGCATGAAGCGTGCCGATCCATCGTTCAACGTCAGCGAATTTCTTGGTGGTGCGCGGGGCGCTTATGAAATGATCCTGATGGCATTTGAAAATGGTGATCTCGATAGCATCGTGCCTTTCATCTCCGAAGATGTATACGAAGCCTTTGCCTCTGTTGTCGATGAACGTCAGCGTCAGGGTTTGACGATTGACGCCAAATTCATCGGGATCAGTGACATGACACTGACTGAGGCCAGTTTTGATGATGTGACGAAGGAAGGTGAAGTCACCGTTCGTTTCAAAAGCGAGATGACGTATGTTGTCCGTGACAGTACAGGCAGTATCATCGAAGGCAGCGAGAGCCAGATCAAGCGTCAGACAGATACCTGGACCTTTGCCCGCAAAATGGATGCAGGTGATCCGAACTGGCGGCTTGTTGCCACTGGTGAATGATCCCCGGCTTGGGTATTGTCTCTTGGCCCTTCACTGACACTTGCGAGCAGCGCAATGGCCAAAACAACGTTTACCCAACTCAACTTTGAAGACTTGGAAGGTTGGCCTGATGATGATCATCAGGTCGCCCTAGATGTTTTTACCAATACCTGCCGTGATCTGGATGACCCCAAGTGGGGTGTGGTGCGTGACGTCGCGCTGACGCACCCTGAGCCCCGTAGTTTTTTCGAAGAGTTTTTTCGGCCGGTTCTGATCGAGGATGGTGAACCCATGCTGTTCACCGGGTATTTTGAACCCCAGCTTGCCGGTTCGCGTGAAAAGCAAGCTGCCTATCGTTTTCCGATCTACGCCGTTCCCGACGATCTTGTCCCGGATGAGCCTTACTTTACCCGTCGCGAGATCGAAGAAGACAACCTGCTTACAGGCCGAGGACTGGAATTGGCGTGGCTCTCTGATCCGGTTGATCTGTTCTTTCTGCATGTTCAGGGGTCCGGGCGTATCACCCTGCCTGATGGCTGCATGATGCGCGTAGGATATGGGGCCAAGAACGGGTGCGCTTACTCCTCGATCGGGAAGGCACTTGTCGATCGCGGTACTTTTCAATCCCATCAAGTCTCTGCCGGCATGATCCGCAATTGGGTGCACGAGAATCGCGACGAAGGCCGTGCGCTGCTGTGGGAAAACGAAAGCTATGTGTTCTTTCGGGAAGTCAGCGAAGTGTCTGCCGATCAAGGCCCCTTGGGCGCGATGCAAAGGTCGATCACTGCGGGCCGTTCGATTGCGGTCGATCCTGCTTTCGTGACGCTTGGCGCACCGGTCTGGATTGAGAAGGAAGGTACCGAACCGCTGAAGCGGCTGATGATTGCCCAAGACACCGGTTCTGCGATAAAGGGAGCGCAGCGCGCTGACATTTTCTTTGGCACCGGTGATGAGGCAGGTAGCATGGCAGGTAGTGTAAAGGATGGCGGTCGTATGGTTGTTTTGCTGCCCGCGACGATAGCAAACCGACTAGCAGTGGCAGAACGGTAATGCGGAAACCTCGACACCTTTCTTCAGAAGAGCGCGCGCTTTGGGATCGTGTGGCGGAACGGGCAACGCCGTTGCATCCGACACGTCAGGAGCCTGCACCTGATCTGGCGCCAGCGCCGAAGCCGAAGAAACCCGTTGGCTCGCGTGATCCGGCACCGGATTTCCACATCGGCCAAAAGGCGAGTATTGCGCGGTCCCATGACATCATGCGCCCGCTGGTGGATCGTTTGGCTACTGCGCCTGTCAACATGGACAGCAAGTCTTTCGGAAAAATGAAGCGCGGCAAACTCAAACCAGAGGCGCGGATTGACCTGCACGGCATGACGACGGCCGAGGCACACCCCGAACTGGTGGCCTTTATCCTTGGATCGCAATCAATCGGGCGACGTCTTGTGCTGGTAATCACAGGTAAAGGCAAAGATCGTGATCAGGGTGGCCCGATCCCCACTCGCCACGGGATATTGCGGCATCAGGTGCCGCAGTGGTTGGCGTTGCCGCCATTGTCACAAGCGATTTTGCAGATCACGCCAGCGCACCTCAAGCACGGTGGACATGGGGCCTATTATGTCTATCTACGCCGTAGTCGCTAACGCTTGTCTTGCATCGCGTGTCGGCACGATCAGGATCATCGCTGCAAGGGCAAAGATGGCGGCATAACCCAATTGCTGCACTTCAAAACCGATGCCTTCGTCAATCAACCAACCGCTTAGCCCCGGGCCAATCGCTGACCCGAGTACCATCAGGGCCGCCGCCGCTGATTTGATTGATCCGATATGCCGCGTGCCATAAAACTCGGCCCAACAGGCGTTCAACAGCGTAGCCTGTCCACCTCCCGCGATGCCCATCAAGACCACTGCCAATGCCGTCCAAACCAATGATGGCGCGTACCAATGCAGGATGAAAGCCGCGACCAGCGGGATCAGGTAAACCGGCAAAAGCCGGGTTGCCCCGAAACGGTCAATCGCCCAGCCATATCCGATGGTCGACAACGATAATGCCAGCGTCCCCAGCGGGAATACCGACACGAGGGCGAGGTGTGACCAACCCTTGATTTCGGCAAAGTGGACCTGATGGAACCAAAAGGCGGTCCCGAACCCTGAAAACGACATCACTGCCGGAATCATCGCCCAGAATAGCGGATGGCGCAGCGCATCTGCGCGTGTCCAGTGTTTGCCATTCATTCCAGACGCTTGGGTGGTTTCGCCCATGGATTGCGGTGTGCGTTCCAGCCGTAACAGGCGATACAGGACAAAGCAGGCGAGCACGCAGAAAACAGCGAAACAGACCCATAATGTCCGCCATTCAATAAATGATTTCAGCCACACCATGATCAGCGGCAATGTCGCCTCGCCCAACATGAACCCGAATGCAGCGACCGCCAAAGCCCGCCCGCGCGTGGCGATAAACCAGCGCGACATGGCCACTGTCGCGACATGGCTTGTCATGCCCTGGCCGGTAAACCTGAGTGCGAAGATCACGAAGGGCAACAATGCTGCCACCGCGTTGAACGCCATGAACAAACATGCTGAAGCAAGCATGAGAACCACGACGATCCCGAGTGTGCGTGCGCGGAACCTGTCCGCCAGACCACCGGCAAAAACCATCACGATGGCCGACGCTCCGGTGCCGACCATATAGATAAGCCCCCAATCGCCGTTCGATAGCCCATAGACTTCGCGTATTTCACCGCCGAAGATAGCGATGAAAAATGTTTGCCCAAAACTGGACAGGAACGTCAAAAGGAATCCGGCTGCCAGAAAAGGCAAGTTCTCTCGAATGAAGCGCAGGTATCCGATTTGTGGGTTCATCAAAGACAAATGAACCGACAGAAGCGAAGATAAAAGCCCTAAAGAACGTAGCGGCTGATATCGGTTGACCGTGACAACTCGCCCAGATGTTTTTCGACAAAGGCGTCATCAACGGCAATTTCGTCGCCTGCACGATCAGGGGCGTTGAAAGACAGATCTTCGAAAACCCGTTCAATCACCGTATAGAGCCTGCGCGCACCGATGTTTTCAACGGCTTCATTGACCTCTGCCGCGATCTTGGCCAGTGCTTTGATCCCGTCTTCGGTGAAGGTCACGGTGACCTGTTCGGTTTTCATCAGCGCCGAATATTGCAGGGTTAGTGCATTGTCGGTCTCGGTTAGGATGCGGACGAAATCATCTTCGGTCAGGGCGCGCAATTCGACGCGAATAGGCAGACGCCCCTGAAGTTCCGGCAGCAAATCCGACGGCTTTGCCAAATGGAACGCACCCGAGGCGATGAACAGGATGTGGTCTGTCTTGATCGGCCCATGTTTGGTGGAAACGGTTGTCCCTTCGATCAGTGGCAGTAGATCACGCTGCACGCCTTCACGGGATACATCGGCCCCGCGCGCATCGGCCCGCGCGCAGACCTTGTCGATTTCATCAAGAAAGACGATGCCGTTCTGCTCGACCGCTTCAAGTGCGGCTTTTGTCACGGTTTCATCGTCCAGCAGTTTGTCTGCCTCGTCTGCGATCAGCGCATCATAGCTGTCGGCCACGGTCATTTGTTTTTTGACCGTCCTGCCACCCATGGCTTTGCCGAAAAGATCACCAAGGTTCATCATGCCACCCATGCCGCCGGGTTGACCGGGGATTTCGAAACCGCCCATGGGGTTGGAATTGTCGGTCAGTTCAAGTTCGATCACCGTGTCGTCAAGTTCGCCTGATTTCAACTTTTTGCGGAACATTTCGCGCGTACCTTCGCGGGCATCGGTCCCTGCGACAGCGGTGATCACACGCTCTTCCGCTGCGGCCCGCGCCTTGGCGTTCACGTCTTCGCGCATGTGTTCGCGGGTGTCGATAATGGCGGTATCCACTAGATCACGGACAATCTGTTCAACATCGCGGCCGACATAACCCACTTCGGTGAATTTCGTTGCCTCGACTTTGATGAACGGTGCACGCGCCAGTTTGGCCAAACGGCGTGAGATTTCGGTTTTACCGACACCGGTGGGCCCGATCATCAGGATATTCTTGGGATACACTTCATCGCGCAGATCATCGCCCAGTTGCTTGCGCCGCCAGCGGTTGCGCAGCGCCACGGCAACGGCGCGCTTGGCTTCCTTTTGGCCGATAATGAATCGATCAAGTTCCGATACGATTTCGCGGGGGGTGAGGTCTGTCATGTCAGTCCTTAAATTTCAGAAGGTGGCAGGCGGTGCAGCGGGATAAAACCGGGCATCAGTCGCAAAACGCGCGCGCGGATTTTTTCCCAGAAGGCACCAAGAAGAAGCAGAACGATCCCAAGGATCAGCACAGTCAGCGCTGCCCCGTCACCGTCGAATACAGTCGTGGCAAGCGCCACGATATAACCGATCGCCGCGATCAGGAACGACCGGCGGTCGATAACGATTGCGACGATGGCGAACATTGTCAGGACCGCCAGCAGGATCAGGTTAGACCCGCCGCCGTCCTGATCCATCAGCGAGAGAGCCATCGTATTCACCAAGGCAGGGGCGGCGACGATATGCAGCCAGAACCCATTGGCTGATCGCCGGGTGACACGGTGCGGATCGCTCATGTCGAACATCATCGCGACGGCAAAGACCAACAGCCCCAAAGCGAGGGTGATCCATGCGAAAGGTCCGTCTGCGGACAGCAGGAAGAATTCGCTGAAATCAGCGATCCGGCCTTCGCGGCTGGCAGCATAGACGATGGCGACGATAAACAGCCCGACTGCGATCATCGCCATCGCGAAAGGTACGCGGAAGCGCCACCAGTAGACCGCGAGGGTCAGGGTCGCGAGAACCAAGGGAAACGGCACGCTGGAATAGTCGTTTTGGGCAATCATGAAGGGCTCGGACAACACTGCGACAAAGCCGAAGGCGGCGTTGGCCGCAAACATGACCGACAGCGCAATCGCCGGTGCAACCATGCGCCGCTTGCGGACAAAGTATTCGGACAACAGCCAAAGGACTCCGCCACCAATCAGCGAAACCCACATGGCATAGTCTTGCAGGCTGATAATCTGGTCGCCGAGTACAAACCCCACGACGCCCCACCATCCGGACGCCAGAATGAGCAGACCAATTACGATGAAAATTTCGTTGAACCCTTTGAAAAGTTCAAAGGGCTCATCTCCGGGGTTCAGGTTCTCGCGTGCACCGCGGCGGCTATCGGCAAGGCTGATCAAGCTCGCCGCCTGCTTTTCGCTGATCAACCCGCTGCCAACGGCAGCTTTGAGATCGTCGCGTCCGATCATGGCTTGATCGTTTCCACCGTCAGTCTGCCGTTGGTATAGACGCAGATATCAGCGGCAATCGCCATCGCTTGGCGGGCGATGGTTTCGGCGTCCTTATCTGTGTCCAGCAATGCGCGGCCGGCAGCCAAGGCATAATTGCCGCCAGAGCCGATGGCTGCAATGTCGTGTTCAGGTTCCAGAACGTCACCCGCGCCGGTGATTACCAAAAGTTCGGACCCGTCGCTGACGATCAGCATCGCTTCCAGCTTTTGCAGGTATTTGTCGGTGCGCCAGTCTTTGGCCAATTCGACAGACGCACGGGCGAGCTGGCCGGGCGTGGCCTCCAGTTTTTTCTCGAGCCGTTCCAGCAATGTGAATGCATCCGCCGTCGATCCGGCAAAGCCGCAGATCACATCCTGTCCACCGGGTGACAAGCGCCGCACCTTGCGCGCAGTCCCCTTGATGACAGTCTGGCCAAGGCTGACCTGCCCATCACCGGCAATGACAACCTGCCCGCCCTTGCGGACCCCGATGATCGTTGTGCCGTGCCAGCCGGGAAAATTTTCACTTGCCATCATCTGCTCCTTGTCGCTGCTGCATATATGGCGGGGCGATGCTGGGCAAACAACCCCGCGCGGGTTGTTCGTGGCGTGGTGCGAGGCTAGCGTCCGGCACATGAGCGCCCGTGATACCGTCACTTTCTATCTTCCCCCGCATCTGCGCAAACAGGCAGAGCGCGGCAAGCATAATTTCATTAGACAGGTGGGCGAGGTGCTGGCTGGCGCCGGACTGACCGTTGCATTTGATAACGACGATGATCTGGCACGCATACGCGCCATGGCGCGACCGGGCCGCGGATTGTTTTTGATGGACAGGCCGGTGAATGCGCGCGGTCTGACCTTTCGCAAAACATACATCTATCCGTTCTGGCATATCGAGAAAGAAACCGAGCGCTGGGCGTGGCCCGTCGCGCAGGACGCGTTTGACCCCAAGAGCGTCGATGCACGCAAAGCGGCGAATTTCTATCGGTTCTGGCGCAACCGGCTATTCGAAGATGCGCCCAATCATGCCCGCGAGGACGGTTTCGTTTACGTGCCTTTGCAGGGGCAGTTGCTGCGCAAGCGGTCCTTTCAGTCCTGCAACCCGATCGACATGATCAAAACGGTACTTGACCGAGATGCCGACCGGCAGGTTGTGGTGACATTGCACCCATCCGAAACCTATTCCCTGGAAGAACGGCACGCGTTGGAAGACTTGCTGTCAGTAGAAGATCGTCTGATGGTCAAATCAGAGGGTTCACCCCACTATCTGCAAAACTGCGATTACATCGTGACCCAGAATTCCGGCGTCGGGTTTCAGGGTTACTTCTTTGGTAAACCGCTGATCTTGTTTGCGAAATCGGATTTTCACCATATCGCCTTGAATGCCGGAGAAATTGGTTCCTTGCAGGCCTTTAACAAGGTCCACAGCCACGCACCTGATTATGCTGCCTATCTTTTCTGGTTCTTGCAGACGCGTGCGATCAATGCAGGACGACCAGAGGCAAAGAACAAAATTCGCGATGTGCTGCGTAAACACGGATGGCCCGTCTGAACGCAAAAAGGACGCCCCAAATAGGCGCCCTTTTGCAAAAGTCGTTCGAGGGACGGGCTTAGATGGATTCTTCGATCCAGCTTTGCAGCGCGGCTTTGGGCGCAGCGCCGGCCTTGTTGGAGACAACTTCACCGTTTTTGAAAACAAAAAGTGCGGGAATACCGCGCACACCCATCTGCGCTGGCGAATTTGGATTTTCATCCACGTTCACTTTGACGATTTTTACCTTGCCCGACATTTCGTTTGACAGCTCTTCCAGAGCGGGGCCGATCATTTTGCAAGGGCCGCACCATTCCGCCCAGAAATCCACGACGACGGGGATATCGGACTGGCGTACTTCGGCGTCAAAAGTTGCGTCTGTCACTGCTACGGTTGCCATTGGGTTACTCCTTGGCGAAAATTCACTAGAAACCGAAACTAGGAACCCATTCGCCAATGGTCAAGGTGTAGCAAGCGAGTTCAGGGCTTCGTGAAGTTGCTGTTGGGATAAAGCGGTGAAAGTGCCTGAATGAGTCCAGAGAATTGCGGTCCTGATGTCATGGCCGGGAAAGATTTCCCGCAAGGCGTGGTCGTAGGCAGCAAGCTGTCTTTGCAGACCCAGTGGCGTTTCTTCCGGTGTCTTGGGGATCAAGCGGTTTGACTTGTAATCAATTGCCGTGATTGTGCCCTGCCCGATGATCAGCCGGTCGATTGCGCCGTGAATACGGCCAAGGCCAGGAATGTCCGCGGTGACGACAACTTCATTCAGGGCCTCGGTGTTCCAAAGCCATGCCAGATCCGGTTTCTCGATGAGCGCGATCACGTCGTCCACCAAAACCGGATCATCGCTTTGAAGCAGTTGAAGCCCAAGGCTGTGCCGTTTGTCTTTTGCAGCCAGCGGCAGGTGTTCCAGCAATAAATGGATTTGCGTGCCCCGCTCCATGGCGTCGTCGATATCATCGCCAGCGGGATCGCCAGCGATGATCTTGGCACCCGGCAGTTCTGACGGTGCAAGCGTCTTGCTGGGCTGTGGCAATGGTAGATCGCCAAATGCGGGTGGTACGATTTTCGCGCTCAGCGGTGATTCAACCGAGTTGAGTGGCAGAGCATCCCAATCCAGCTCTGACACCCGCCGCAGGTCCATATCACCGAGCGTCGCGTCATAGGCAGCGCGCCTTTCCATCCCGTCTGCGACGATATTGTACCAGCTTGCATCGCCTTCGCCGATGTCACCGGCCGCACCGACGATCAGCCATTTTTCGGCACGCGTCATCGCCACGTATAGCAAGCGCATCCGTTCCCGCACCTGTTTTGCGATGACTGCCTCACGCAGATCGGTCACTGCCGGAGAAGAGGTATTTGCGGGCGTCTTCCAGATCACGTGATCCCCTGCGGGCAGCAGTTCCTGCTTGACCTGAACATCGCGTCTGGCGGTATCGGGCAGAATGACAATCGGCGCTTCAAGACCCTTGGCCCCATGCACCGTCATGACGCGAATGCGATCACCCTTGCTTTCCATCTGGCGCTTGACCTCAAGGTCGTCGGTTTCCATCCATGTCAGAAACCCTGTCAGGCTGGGGACGCCTGTGCTTTCATAAGCCAGCGCCTGAGACAGCAGCGCGTCAATGCCGTCCTCTGCTTCGGGCCCAAGACGCGCCAGCAATTTGCGCCGCCCGTCGTGGCGGGTCAGGATACGTTCGATCAGGTCGTAGGGGCGCAGAAAGTCGGATTTGCCGCGCAGGTCATCAAGGATTGCGCGCGTTTTTTCGTGATCGGACTTGCGCAATGCCTCCCAAAGAAAACTCTTGTTGGGTCGGTGATGGGCGAGCGTGAAAAGATCCTGCTCGGACCATCCGAAAAGCGGCGACCGTAGCGCAGAGGCCAAGGACAAATCATCTTCGGGCAAAGCCAGAAAGCCGAGTACAGCGGCAAGGTCTTTGACCGCGAGTTCGGCGCCCACACGCAAACGGTCGGCACCCGCGATCTTGAGGTTGGCGGCTTTGCAGGCGCGAATGATCTCGGCAAAAAGCTCGGACCGGCGTTGCACGAGGATCAGAAAGTCGCCTTCGGTGATCGGACGGCGGTAATAGGTGCCGGTATTGCCGATCTCTTCGGGGATCGTCTCGTTTTCGATCATATATCTGATCTGCTCTGCCACACGCTGCGCCATCAGAACGGTGTGGTCGGTGGCGCTGGGCTCATCGACGGGTTTGAACCATTCGCGATTGTCCTCGATTTTGGACTTTTCAATCACCGGCCACAAATCGACCCGACCGGGCATGTTTTCCTTGAATGCGATATGGGTCAGGGTGTCGTCCATGCCTTCGGCGCGGTCACCAATAAAGGTCTGGTCCACGACCGAAAGGATCGCTTGTGATGATCTGAAGGAATGGTCCAGCGATGTGACTTCAAAGGGTTTGTTGATCGCCTTATGCGCATCCTCAAAATGCACGTTCATCTGGTCAAATGCGGCAGGGTCGGCACCTTGGAACGAGTAGATCGACTGTTTTTTGTCACCCACAACAAAGACGGTGCGTTCGCGGTCCATGCGCGCGCCTTCGCCCGTGGCGAATTCCTGTGTCAGTTGCTTGATCACCGCCCATTGGGTCGGGCTGGTATCCTGTGCTTCGTCCACCAGAATATGATCGATCCCGCCGTCCAGCCTGAACAGCACCCATTGCGCGACATCGCGGTCGGTCAGCAGGGCCTTGGCCTTGCGGATCAGATCATCAAAGTCGAGGGCGCCCATCGCAAGTTTACGCTCTTCGTAGGCGGGCACGAAAACGCTGGCGAAATCATAAAGCGCCATGGTGCGGTCGACCGCATCCATTGCCCAAAGATGCGCCTTGGCAGCGGCGACCCTATCCATCCAGTCGTGAACGGTATCTGCGATGGGCGCCATCGCTTCGACAGCTTTGGTATGGTTGCTTTGCGGAAAGTTGACGGACTTGGAATTACAGCTGTTTGCATAAAGGAAAAGCCGGAAAAGCGTGTCTAATGCGGGCCAATTGGGGTTTTTGAAGTCGAGTTCCGCAAGCTGTGCTGCGAATTTCTTGTAGGTGGCTGACTGATCCTGAAAGGCGGTCTTGAGGTCATGAACAATCGCGGCCTCATCGCCCTGAAACGCCAAGGCAAGCGCATCTTCGCGCTGGGCATTGGCAGCCAGACCAAGCGTTTCCTTGATAACCGAAGGCGTTGGGCGTTCAGCAAAGGCATCCCGTTTGCCTGCAATTTCGGCGGTAAACTTGGCCAGATCATCGCTGGTGAAATGTTTCAGCAATCCATGTACGACACCGGCCTGCGGCCCCATGACAATCGCATCCACGACCTCTGCGCGCAAAAGCTCGGCTGCGCGGTCTTCCATCTCGCGGAACTGCGGGCTGACCTGTGCCTCAAGCGGAAAGCGCCGCAGAACACCGGCGCAGAACGAGTGGATCGTCTGGATTTTCAAACCACCCGGCGTTTCGATTGCGCGGGCAAAAAGCGTGCGGGCCTTGCCGAGTTGCGGCCCGTCAATCTGCCGGTCAATGCCCAAGCCCTGTAACTCTGATCGCAAAGTGTCGTCCGACATCATCGCCCACATCCCAAGGCGCTGGAACAGGCGGTTCTGCATCTCGGCGGCGGCAGCTTTTGTGTAGGTCAGACAAAGGATGTTCTGCGGCGACACCTCTTCCAGCAAGAGCCGCGCAACGCGGTCGGTCAGCACACGCGTTTTTCCAGACCCCGCATTGGCCGAGAGCCATGTCGAGGTGCGCGGATTGGCGGCATCGACCTGTCGTTGGGTCGCGGCATCACGGATCATGTCAGTACCTGCGGCGTCGGGTCATCACTGGTGTCCCATTCGCCATAACGCGAAAGGTGGTCATAGTCGCTTTGATCCGACTTTGAGAACAAGGCAAGGCGGGCCGTGTAGCCGCGCTCTATCTCATGCCAGTTGGCAAAAAGCGTCTCTAACTCTGCCCAAACCTGATCTGGCGGTTGTTTGTCGAGCGGTGCCGCTACGTTCTTCATTGCTGCGTTCAGGCCGATGAATGTGGCTGATTGCACAGGTCTGGTGCCCACAGATGTGAATGCGCCGCGTTCGACCATCGCGGCCTCAAGCAGAAGCTGCTTGTCGAATTTTTCTTGTTGCGGACCTGTTGGAACAGCACCAGTTTTGTAATCATAGATCAATGCCTCTCCTGTATCGGTCAGGTCGATGCGGTCTGCCTTGCACGTCAGCAAGACGCCGGAGGGCGCGACGATGATTTCGCCCACTTCCTCGATCTTGTGTTCGGTCGCGATCGACTGTCGCGCTGCTTCATCGGCAAGGAATTGATCTGCGGTACGGTCCATGCGAGCCATCCATTGGGCGCGGATCGTGGGCCAGGGGCAGTGTACTTCAAACTCTTCAGTTGCGATTTGCATGAGCGCTTCGCGGTCGCCCGGTCCATGCCCGCCCCGGATGAACCGTTCCAGAATGCCATGCACGATGGTGCCGCGCAGCGGGGCATCAGCGGTTGGAACCAACGGGTCCAGTCGGCCAAGTTGAAGCGTCTTGCGCGCATAGATGGCAAAGGGATCGCGGATCAATGTCTTGATCTGTGTGACTGACAGTTTTTTAGGGCGTGCCGCCAGTGGCGGACAAGGCGACGGGCGCGGTTCGGGCGGGGTGCGGTCGTCTGGCGATGACAGCGCATCGGCCATGGCGCACCAGTGATCGCCCCTTGCCTTCATCGCGGCAAGCGCATGCTGTCCGCCCTGATCGGGCAAACCCTTGAGAAGGTTCGTCAGCCGGTTGACCCAGCGCGAAGGCACGGTTTCCGCATCGGCAGAGCGTTTGGCCCGCGTGATCCAGACCTCACGACCTGCAATGGCCTGTTGATAATCATGCGCCGACAATCCGATCCGTCTTTCCGGTAGTAGCAATCCAGCTTTGGCCCGCATCACGCGGTTCAACCAAGGATCGGGTGCTGGTGCCTCGGGCCAGACGCCATCGTTCATGCCGCCAAGGATGGTCAGATCAACGCCTTGCACCCGCGCCTCAAGTGTACCCCAGATCAGAATGTTCGGATGACCTGCATCGCGATCACGCACAGTGCCTTCTGCGACGACACCCCCGAATAGCGCCGCATAATCGCGTGGGGCCATAATACCGCCTGCACTGGCTGCCGCGATCAGATTGTCACAAATCTTGCGGGCTTCGCGACCTGCCGCTTCGTCCCAAAGACCACCCGATCCGTCAGCATCCGGACCTGCACACAGTTGTTCGGCAAGGATGATGTGTGCGTCCAGATGCTGCGCGACTGTGGTTGCTTGCGTTTCTTCCAGTCCGTCAATCAGCGCGGCAAGCCATGCCGCCCAGTTGTCGCGCGCTGTTCCCTTCTTGGCCCATGTCAACAAGTCGTCCGGCTTGGGAAACGGCGGGCCGTGCCTGCGCAGATACAATTCAAGATCGCGGGTATGGCGCAGATGTTCACCCCGGTCGCCCCGTTCGGAATGGCACAACGGATGCTTGAGCAGCGTCAAAAGCGCCTCGCCGGTCAGCGGCTTGCCAAAGAGGTCGGCAACGTGTCGCAAAAAACGCCCCGGCGGAGATAGCGCAAGTGGCATCCCCGCACTGTCGTCTGGCTTGATGTTCCATCGGTCTAGTGCGGCTGTCACCTGCCGGGTCAGCATCCGGTCGGGCGAGATGAGCGCGGCAGTGATCCCGTCTTCGGCTGCTTGCCGCAGACGCAGGGCAATGCTTTCCGCCTCGGCCCGGGGTGAAGCGGCTTCTACCAATGTGAGACCTTCAGTAGCTTCATGCAGATCGCCCAGATCAGGCCCGTCAGAGAGCCACTGATCTGTCACGGGCGCCGGGCGCAGGGACAGGGAAACGAGTGCGTTTCGTTTTGGATGCACCGGAGATTGATTGGACCAGTCTTTCACGTTGTCAGGCTGAAAGCCGATCACATCCATCATGCGGCGGAATCGGAACTGCGGGTGATCCTCTGCCGTCATGTCATCTTCCATCGCGTCCCAGACGTGATTTGGCAGATCAAAATCGAACCCCGGAAGGATAATCGCGCCTTGCGGCAGCTTTGCGATGGCTTGCATGAAAAGGGTGGTGGCACCGCGTGATCCGGTAGAGCCCGCGATGAGGACAGGGTTTTTTGGCGGTGCTGTTCCCCATTTTTTCGCCAGCGCCTCGATCACGAGCCGTTGTCGCGCTTCCTTGTCTGGCGGCTCGTTTTGTTGGTCAAAGAACGGGGTGATGATCCTGAGGAATGCAAGCGCACGCTCCCAATGACCTGACTGGTCCGTGATATCGAGCGCGGCGATGGTTTCCGGCCCGACGCCTTCGCCCTGCATTTCGTCCATAAGTTTGGCAAGGCTGTCGGATAGATCATAAAGGGCCGCACGGGGTGCGAGGTCTGGTTCCTTGTCCAGCAGTTTGGCAACGAACTGTGAAAGCTCCAAACGGCGGCGCAGCGGTGAAACGGCAGGCGGCAAATCCAGCGAAACCGGATCGTTAGAAAGATCGGTGATCAACCGCACCCGCGGAAGCAGCCGCGCCGGGCCAGTGTCAAAAACCGCCCTGATGCGCCGCTGCATACGGGTTGTGTTGACGTAAATCTCTACCCTCGCCAGATCGGTCGGCGTCATATGCGCGGTGCGCGCGATCAGCCCGTCAACAAGGCCTTGGGCAAAGTCCACACCGGGCGGGCTGGCAAAGATGCGGGGCTGTGTATCGGGATCAAACATGCAGCATTGCCTCTGCGACAGGAATGCTTGAGGGTTGTCCGACATCACACCATTGTCCTTCGTAGGTTGTGCCATAAAGCCCGCCGCGTGCGGCAATGATGTTCCATGCAATGTTCATTGAAAACGCCGTTTCATCAATTTCGGACAGTACATCCGTGCGGATAATCTGCAGTCCGGTATAGATCGCATCGGGCGAGCGATGCAGCCGTCCATCACAGTCGATCCGAAAATCCCCTTTGCCGGGGTGCCCCGATACATTGCGTTTTTCGACAATCAAGAGCAGGGCCTCCATTTCCGGCGTCCAGGCTTGCAGGATATGTGCGACCGGGTTTGGCCCGTTCCACACCGCGTCTGTGTTTATGGTAAGCACAGGATTGCCGTTCAGCAGCGGCAGGGCCTGCCGCAATCCGCCGCCCGTTTCCAAGAGTGCGCTGCTTTCGTCCGAGAAGGCAATGGGTTGCCCGATCAGGTGGTCCCTTATCATGTCACCGCGGTAATGCAGGTTGACGACCTTTGTTCCGGTTCCGGCCTTTGTCGCAATATAAAGCGCATGATCGATCAGGGGCTTGCCTGCAACTTTGATCAACGGCTTTGGTTTTGATTTCGTAAGTGGACCCATGCGTGTCCCAAGGCCGGCTGCGAAGAAAAGGATTGGCATGCTCATGGTGTCAACTCCGCGAGCTTTCTTGGTGATGGTTCCGGTACGGTATCCATGACCGCTTGGCGCAGATCTGCGAGCGCGGGATCTTTCAGGTCCTCCAGAATATGACCCCAAACGCGGGGCATGAATTCAAGGTAGCGCGGCTTGCCGATGTCGGTGACAAGCCGCGCAAAAACGCCGAGGATACGCAGGTTACGCTGAACGCCAAGACAGGCGAGCGATGTGCGGAGCGGCCCTTTCGCCTGTGTGCGTGCGGCAAAGTGGTCGATGATTTCATCAACAACGGTCAGGCTGACGTCCCGCCGGGCATCGCGCAAAAGCGACGCGAGATCATAGCCAGGTGCTGCGATGAAGGCATCCTGAAAGTCGAGCAGGCCAATTCTTTGATCACCTGTTTGATCTGCACGCCAAATAAGATTTTCAGCGTGGTAGTCCCGCAAGGCAAGCACGCTTGGTTCGGGGGCAAATTCTGCAAGGGCATGATGCATCTGGACACATAAATCATCAGTGGATGCATTGCTGTAATGGGTTCCGACGATACTGACCATCTCTGCCCCAACAGTGGGCGTCATGCATTTCAGATGCGAAGGTGGGTCAACTTTCTCGAGCCCCAGCAGAATATCGGCGGCGGACCGATAAAGCATGGCTTCGTCCGACGGCGCTTGGCTTAGCCATTGCACAAAATCGGTTTTGCCAAGGTCGCTGAGCAAAAGAAGCCCCTCAAATGGATCATGTGCAAGAACGCGCGGAGCAGCAAAGCCATGGTCGTGCAAAAGCGTGGCGATTTCCACGAAAGGTCGGGTATCTTCCCCATATTCGGGTGGGGCATCCATCAGGATGGCGGTCCCCAGATCCGAGTAAAGACGCAGATAGCGGCGGGCAGAGGCATCAACAGCCAACGGCGTTTGCGCCCAGCCTTGCCATTCGCTGTCTGCAAGGAATGCCTGGA
Source organism: Yoonia sp. (assembly GCF_046498525.1). Classification (GTDB taxonomy): domain Bacteria; phylum Pseudomonadota; class Alphaproteobacteria; order Rhodobacterales; family Rhodobacteraceae; genus Yoonia. The sequence continues at coordinate 2,316 of NZ_JAWOAN010000019.1, read as the reverse complement.
TGGCATCTGACCGATCAATCATGCAGGCCTCGCAACCGGGTTGCCCATGGTTCCGGTCCGCTGATTGTGACGCAGTGCTGATCTTCTTGCGTCTCAAAACTGAGGGTGAGGGCGGATTTTGGTGCCACTTCACCCAGCCGGTCGGGCCACTCGATAAGACAGATCGCTGTCTCAAATGCGTCATCCAGACCAAGTTCCAACGCTTCGTCGGGGTGCGTCAATCTGTAGAGGTCGCAATGCCAGAGTTCGGCAGCTTCATCTTCATAGGTTTGTACCAAGGTAAAAGTGGGTGATGGCACATCCTCCATCCGGCCAAGGCGCGCGCGGATGAGGGCGCGCGCGAAGGCGGATTTGCCGGCGCCTATGTCCCCTTGAAGCAAAAGTGTATCGCCAACCTTCAGATACGGCGCGATCCGCGCGGCCAAGGCACTGGTGGCTTCTTCGTCAGGAAGGGAAAACTCGAACAGGGTGCAGGCCATGCGCCGACATTATGGGGTTGCGTGGTCCCTGCAAGCGGAAATCAACGCCTGCGGTTTTGTAATGCTAAATCGGGCATCATCAGTTTTGTGATTTCGGGCCTTTTGGGTGGGGTGATAGCAAACCGCACCATCGTCATCCCACCGGCAATGCGGTTCGCGTGGCAAGATAAATGCCGCCCGTCATCAAGCATCGCATGATCCGACCATGGCGGCCTTACGCCAAGCTGCTGGATGAAATTGCGCATGTCGGTCCACATTGGTGCGGGGATGCATTGATCCTGCCATCTTTTCATTTCGGTCTGGAGAACGCGGTGTTCCAACACCTGTTCGGGCCCATCGGACCAAAGAGTGTTATAAGCGCGATTTGACATGACCAGCGTACCTGCCGAAGAAAACACCGCGATCGCATCGCAAAGTGTATCCAGCACGGCCTGCCCTGTTTCGATATCAAGCCGAAACCGCCGAGTGAGGGACACTTCAGCGCTGATGTCTTCAAACAAAAGAGCAAATGCCCCGTCAGGGTAAGGCCGCCCGGTCACACGGTAGGTCTGTCCATCCGCAAGCGCCCAGTTCTTGCTATAGGTGCCATTCTTTGCACCTGTTTCGACGGCGGTGAATTGTTCGCGCCAAGAAACATAGTTTTTCGGTTCGGGCATCATGCGATGCTCCCGAAGGCGATCAAGGACCGTGTCAATCGCCGGGCGCGTAGTCAGGAAATCGACAGGAAGGTTCGTCATGTCCAGAAAGGCCGGGTTGAACATGGTCAGCATCCGGTTCTTGTCAAAGATCGCCAGACCGGTCGAAAGCTCTGCAAACGTGCGTCCGACAGTTTCGACAAACTCTGTCTTGGATCTGCTGGCGCGCACCAATTCGGTCGCGTCATCGGCAAAATACAAAAAGCCTTCAGCATGGCTGATCGTGGATACGTCAAACCATCTTTTTTGTCCGCCGGTCGTCGCTTGAACCGCGATGCGGCTGCTTTGGTCAGCCAATGGCCCGTCTTTTGTGTCGAAAAGGCGTCCTGTACCCAATTCGCGATGCATTCTGGTGTAGGCCTTATTGGCCCAAAGCAATGTGCCATGTCGGTCTTCGTGCCAAACGAGTTGCGACGTATGCATGGTGATATCGCGCATCAGCGCCGCTTCAGCGTTGCCGGCATCACAAGACAATCGCAAGGCAGCCAGCTTGCGGGTCCAGCTTTCGTCGCCAATCAGGGAAATGCGAAGGCGATCTTCGGTGCGCCTTGTCTCGATAAAGACTGTCGGGTCACTGTCGCTAGAGGAGCGAAATTCGATCGCGGTCGGGTCAGCAAGCTTTTCTTTGAAATCCGGAAATTCTTTAGCGAGAATGGCCTTCAACTTGTCGAGGTCATTGAGACAATTTGATCCATGACCGAAAATGTCCCAGGCATCGGCTGTTGCATCAATCAGGTCGTTGCCGAAAAACAGGAACACTGTTCCGTCCGCATTCATCGGATTGGATGCATGACCGGACCGGATACCCGATATCTTACCGGATTTTAGCAGCACCATGATCGTTGCAGCCCCAAGCATGGCTGCAATCGCGATGGTGCCAAGCTCCACCAGATTCATCAACATGATTAATATATTCCCGAGTCTGCACGATAAAAATATCAGACAGGAAAGTTAATGCAGGCTTAAGATCAGAGGCAGCTTTATGGCCAAGTTGCGATTGGCTGGTTTTTCCCTAAAGGCGCGCTTTCGGCTTGTTGTCTTGTTTGCAGCAATCTGCGAGGCCAGCTTACGTCGACGATCGCGCCACCGGTGGCCTGACCTGTCCAGCTTGCATGGCCATGCCTGCGGCTATTTGAAAAATC
>NZ_JAWOAN010000003.1:0-2601 GCF_046498525.1 Yoonia sp. | reverse complement strand
CGGATCGTATCTTCGGCCAGCTTCAGATTGGCCCCATAACCGACCCCAAAAACCCATTCGGCGCGGCGTGTGTCATAGGTGGAATAGTTGGTGATCGTATTGCCCCAAACCTGACTGTTGGGGATGATGATCTGGACGTTGCTGATGGCAGCCAGTTCTGTGCAATTCAGCGTGATATCCTTCACCGTGCCCATCTGTCCGCTGACCTCGACGAAATCACCGATCTTGATTGGGCGGAAAAAGACGATCATTACCCCAGCGGCTACGTTGGAAAGTGTGCCCTGCAAAGCAAGACCGATAGCCAGACCGGCGGCACCGATGACCGCCACGAAAGAGGTCGTTTGCACCCCGAATGTGTTAAGTACAAAGATAAACGCAAAGATGATGATGACGTAGCGTGCGACATTGCCCAGAAAGTTGAACAATGTCACGTCAAGGTGCGCGTGTCTGCCGCCAACCGCTGTGATCCGCTGCCGGACCCAACCGCCCAAGACAAATCCGACAAGCAGGATCGCAAGTGCTGCCAGCACATTGCCCACGGCAGATGCAATAAATTCAAGTGTCAGCAAATCCGCAATGGTTCGCCCATCCCAGATGACGGTGTTTATCAATTGGTCCAATTTAGCCCCCAGCGAGTTTATCCAGTTTCGCGCCAAGTTCAGCGTCAAGCGCGCTTAGGCCATCTGCATCATGTGTCGTCAAGGTGACCTCGACGGTTTTATAGACGTTGGACCATTCTGGGTGGTGGTTCAGTTTTTCCGCGTGGATCGCGGCGCGGGTCATAAAGCCGAAGGCCTCTACGAAATTGGCAAAGACGAATTTCTTGTAGATCGCGTCGCGCCTTTCGGTCATTTCCCAGCCGTTGTCCAGCAGCGGGGTGATCTTTTCTGCACGCTCTGCTTGGGTCAATTTGTCGGTCATTGGTGTTCCTCCATATCAGATTTGCGGAATGGGCCGTAGCTTGTCAGCACTTCGATTTCGTGGTCGACCGCGTCGCGCTCGGCCTCCAGATAGCGGGCCACGGCGTCTTTGAATCCGGCATCGCCGAACCAGTGCAGCGAATGGGTGGCTACAGGCAGATAGCCACGCGCCAGCTTGTGTTCACCTTGCGCACCCGCCTCGACCTTGCCCAGCCCATCCCGGATAGCATAGTCGATGGCACGATAATAGCAGACCTCGAAATGCAGGCAGGGGTGATGTTCGGTGCATCCCCAGTAGCGGCCATAAAGCGCGTCGCGCCCGATGAAGTTCAGCGCACCTGCAACAGGCCGCCCGTCGCGCATGGCGAGAACCATCAGCATATCGTCGCGCAGGGTGTCTTGAGCAAGATCAAAGAATGACCGCGTCAGATAAGGTGTGCCCCATTTGCGGTTGCCGGTGTCCTGATAGAACACCCAGAAGGCATCCCAATGTTCCGGCTTGATCTGGTCACCTGTCAATTCGACAATTTCGCCGCCAAAGGCATTTGCAGTGCTGCGTTCCTTGCGCATGTTCTTGCGCTTGCGGCTGGAAAGCGAGGCAAGAAATGCATCGAAATCGATATAGCCATCGTTGACCCAATGAAATTGCTGCCCGATACGGGAAAGCAGGCCCATCTCCTCGCCGGCGATAGCCTCTGCTTCGGTGCAAAAGGTGGCGTGGACAGATGACAGTTCATTATCGGCCGCAATCTGCACAGCCCCTTGAACGAGCGCCGACATACCCGTGGCCTCATACCCCGGCTTGGTCAGGAACCGCCGCCCAGTGGCAGGTGTAAAAGGGACCGCGATCTGCAGTTTGGGGTAATACCGCCCGCCTGCGTTCTCGAAGGCATGGGCCCAGTTGTGGTCGAAGATGTATTCGCCTTGGCTATGGCCCTTTGCATAAAGCGGCGCGACCGCGATCAGCGTATCACCTTGTCTGGCGGTAATGTACCGCGGCTGCCATCCCGTGCCCGGACCAACCGAGCGGCTGTCCTCGAGCGCCTTGAGAAAGCGGTGTGTGGTGAACGGATCATCGGGGCGACCATTCGCAGCTTCAGGGCAGGCACAGGCATCCCATTCGGCCGCGTCAATCGCGTTGATGGTTGGATGCGCTGTGATTTCGATTGGTGCGTCGCTCATCCTGTGCAACTTGTGTGCTTCGCGGGCCGGGTCAAGCCAGATAGCCCTCGAATGTCACATTATCGACGATGCGGCGGGCTTCCGCCTCTGCTTTGGCGGACCGGATCGTCCATGCGAGGAGCTTTGCCCCCTTCGCCTTCAACTCCGCTACGCGGCGGCGGTCAAGATCGGTGGATTCGTGGCTGATAAAACAGGCACCGACGCGCGCGTAATCGGGGATTTCGCGCAAGATATCGCGGGTGTCTGCGGAAACCTCAGGCCAGAACGCTGTCTCATAACTTGAAGTGACTAGACCACGGGGAATATCGGGGGCAAGCTCCGCGCAAACCGCAACGGCGTGCGGATTGAAAGACATCAGCGCCACATCGCCGGCGTAATCCTTCAACGCCGCACAAGTCGCTGCCTCGAGCGGGCCAACTTGTGGACCCATCGCGCCGTCCTGATCCTTGATCTCGATCAGCAGCGGGACCTGGCCTGCCACCATCTCCAGCACTTTCTC
>NZ_JAWOAN010000282.1:0-4217 GCF_046498525.1 Yoonia sp. | reverse complement strand
CCAGCAACAGGATATGATCGGCATATCTATCGAAGGTATCCTTTTCCAGTCGCGCGGTATGGTCAACCAACGGTCCATCGCCGCCAAGTTCTGCGACAAACACATCATATCGCAGGCGCTGCGCTGCGCCGATCTCTTCATCGGTTCCTGCGATGCGGGTGGAAAAAACAGGTTTGGCTTGGTGGGGCATTGAGGTCTTTGCGGTCATACCGGTTGATCTGCGGGGAAATTAACCATTTAGCAACCAATTCGGACGAGGCATGAAGATGTGCTGAATAACTTCACTTGATCTACTCGCCTTAAGGTTGTACACTATTCATTAACCAGTACGAGTAGAACGTGTTTGCCATCAATGACCACCTTTCCCACCTCCCGAAAATTTACCGTGATCTTGTCGCCAATGTTGGATTGTACCTGTCCGGTGCCCCACTCTGGCTTGTCGGGATGCCGTACCAGCATCCCTGGTTCAAGGATTGCGTTAAAGTCGTTCATTCATCTTCCCTCAAAACGGAGGCTGCATTATGCAACCTGATCTCGCAGCATTGGTTGGCTCGCGCATTTGCCACGACCTTATCAGCCCAATTGGGGCAATCGGCAATGGAGTCGAGCTTTTGGCGCTGACCGATGGCGATACCGGTGCCGAAATGGAGCTGATCAACGAGAGTGTGCAGAACGCCAGCGCACGGATCAGGTATTTCCGGATCGCCTATGGCGCGGCAAGCGAAGAGCAAATGGTGAGCCGGGCAGAGGTGTTATCGATTTTGGCTGCGGTAGCACGGGGCGGGCGGATCAACTACATCTGGAAAATTGACGGGGACCAGCCGCGCAGGCTTGTGCGGTGCGCCCTGTTGATGCTTCAGGCGATCGAGGCTTCTTTGCCTTTGGGCGGCGATATCCGGATCACGCAAGAGGGCGAGACATGGGTGATGCGGGGCGAAGGACCGCGACTGGCCGTCGATCAAGAGCTTTGGGACAATCTGCTGTCACCGCAAGCCGGATTTACCTACACGCCATCCCATGTGCAATTCGCCCTGCTTCCCGGTGTCTTGGCAGAGGCAGGGCGCGTCTTGCAGTTTGAGCATACGCCCGCTTATCTGGTCGCCCGGTTCTAGGCGCGCACGGCCCCGTCCCCTGTCACAAGATACTTGAAACTGGTCAACTGTTCAGCCCCGACCGGACCGCGTGCATGCAGTTTGCCTGTCGCGATACCGATCTCGGCGCCCATCCCGAATTCGCCGCCGTCGGCAAACTGGGTTGACGCATTGCGCATCAGGATCGCACTGTCGAGTTCCTTAAAGAAATGCGCCGCCGCCTGATCATCAGCGGTGACGATGGCGTCGGTGTGGTTGGACCCGAAGGTGCGGATATGGTCAATCGCTTCATCGACACCATCGACCAGCTTGGCCGCACAGATCATATCAAGAAATTCCTTGCCGAAATCATCCGGCTGCGCAGGCGTTGTGCCGTCGATCCTGGCGAGCTCACCATCCGCGCGCACTTCGACCCCGGCTTTCAGCAAGGCCTCGACCAACAAAGGGCCGTGCTGGGTGTAAAACCGCCAATCAATCAAAAGACACTCCATCGCACCACAAATCCCCGTGCGGCGGGTCTTGGCGTTCAACACGATCTCGAGCGCCATGGCAGGGTCTGCGGTAGCGCCCACGTAGATGTGGCAAATTCCCTCAAGGTGGGCAAAAACCGGAACGCGCGCTTCGCGCTGCACCAATCCGACAAGGCCTTTGCCGCCGCGTGGCACGATCACATCGATATGATCCGTCGCTGTCAGCATGGCCGACACCGCCGCGCGGTCACGTGTCGGCACCAACTGGATCGCCGCGGCAGGAAGCCCCGCCTGTTTGAGCCCTGTTTGCAAACACTTATGGATCACGGTTGATGAATGAAAACTCTCTGACCCGCCGCGCAAAATGACGGCGTTACCCGATTGCAGACACAGCGCACCGGCGTCAGCCGTCACATTCGGGCGGCTTTCGTAGATGACGCCGATCACACCCAAGGGCGTGCGGACACGCTGGATGTGCAGACCACTTGGCATGTCCCATTCGCTCATGACCTCGCCCACCGGATCGCGTTGCGCAGCCACATTGCGCAGCCCTTCGGCCATGGCGCGGATACGCGGTTCATCCAGCATCAGCCGGTCCATCATCGCGGGGCTAAGGCCTTTTTCTTCGCCGTAGACTTGATCTTCGGCATTGGCATCCATGATCGCCAGCCGGTTTTCCCAGATCGCATCGGCAGCCCCGATCAGGGCAGCATACTTGCGCTCTGCCCCGACCGTCGCCAAAACAGTCGATGCTGCACGTGCGTCAGCGCCGATTTGCGCCATCATGGTTCCGATTGCGTCCTGATCTTTCATTTCATGCCCTCTTAAAGCACCATATCGTCGCGGTGCACCAATGCAGCGCGCCCTTCATAGCCCAGTATTTCAACGATGTCAGCCGACCGCCGCCCCATGATCTGGCGTGCTTCGACGCTGGTGTAGCGGACAAGGCCCTGCCCCATCTGCACGCCGGTTGCATCGACAATGGCCACCAGATCGCCGCGCCCGAAACTGCCGCTGATCTGGGTCACACCTGCGGGCAAGAGGCTCTTGCCGTGATGCAGCGCCGCACTCGCCCCCGCATCGACCGTAATAGTTCCGCGCGGTTTCATCGCCGAAATCCAGCGTTTACGCGCTGCCTGCGGGTCCGTTTGCGCGGTGAACCAAGTGGCGCGTGCGCCGCTTTCAAGCCCGCCAAGCGGATGCAGCCCTGTCCCTAGAGCTATCGCCATGGCACAGCCAGCCTCTGTCGCAATGCGCGCCGCCATGATCTTGGTGATCATGCCCCCCTTGGACAAACCGGAACCAGCATCACCCGCCATTGCCTCGATCTGGGGCGTAATTTTATCAACAACGGCAAGGTGTTGCGCCGTGGTCTTGAGCTTGGGGTTCTCGGTATAGAGCCCGTCAACATCCGACAGCAGGATCAGTTGATCCGCACCAACCGTCACGGCCACCTGTGCTGCAAGACGGTCATTGTCGCCATAGCGGATTTCATCGGTGGCAATCGTGTCGTTTTCGTTCACGATCGGCGTCACACCCAGCCCCAGCATGGTTTCCATCGTCGCCCGGCTATTGAGATACCGCCGCCGGTCTTGCGAATCTTCAAGCGTGACAAGCACTTGGCCGGTGATGATCCCATGTGGCGTCAGCGCCTCTTCATAGGCGCGCGCCAGCCTGATCTGCCCGACAGCCGCCGCAGCCTGTGATTGCTCCAGCGCCAAGGGCGTCGGCGGCAAGCCTAAAATGCCGCGCCCCAAGGCGATAGATCCGGACGACACGACAATAACATCGGTCCCGCGCGCCCTGATCCGCGCCACATCGCTGGCCAAAGAGGTCAGCCAGTCCTGCCGTAACGCGCCAGTTCCGGCATCGACCAGCAAGGCTGACCCGATCTTGACGACAAGGCGTTTGGCATCGCTCAGGGCTGCCATGGCGCGTCCTCGGCCTCTTCCTCCTTCGCCGCTTTTCGCTGGCGCAGTCGGTTGTCGTCGATCTCGGCGCGCAAGGCGCGCAGCACGTCGGAAACACCTTCTCCTGTCACCCCCGACATCATCATGACAGGGCCATCGGCAACGGCGGCGATCTCGTCGCGCAGGAAGATGCGCTCTTCCTCGTCCAGCGTGTCGATCTTGTTCAATACGGTGATGCGGGGTTTTTCGGCCAGTTCGCCACCGTAAGCCTGCAACTCGGCAATGATCGTGGTTAAATCAGCGGCCGGATCGCCCGATGTGCCGTCGATCAGGTGCAACAGGACGGCGCAGCGTTCGACATGGCCGAGGAACATATCACCAAGGCCACGGCCCTCGCTTGCACCCTCAATCAGGCCGGGAATATCAGCGACGACGAATTCCACGTCATCGACCCCCACGACACCAAGGTTCGGGACAAGTGTCGTAAACGGATAATCCGCAACTTTCGGGCGCGCATTGGACGTCGTGGCAAGGAACGTGGATTTACCCGCGTTTGGCATCCCCAAAAGGCCCACGTCGGCGATCAGTTTCAGGCGCAGCCAGATTGTGCGCTCGATCGCCTCTTGTCCCGGGTTGGCGCGGCGCGGTGCCTGATTGGTCGCAGTCTTGAAGCGCAGGTTACCCCAGCCGCCATTACCACCCTTGGCGATCACGATCTTCTGGCCAACTTCGGTCAGGTCGGCAAT
>NZ_JAWOAN010000113.1:0-8082 GCF_046498525.1 Yoonia sp. | reverse complement strand
GCCTCATTGCGCCCTTCGCGTCCTCCACCGTGCGCGCGGCTGCCTCGCTGCGCAGCCAATCGAGCAGTTGCAGCGCCTCGGGTCGCAGCGCGGCGTCGTCGGGCCACGCGGCGAAGAACGCCTTGGAGCAAACCCTCCGACTTCCATTTGGGCCAGCTTCAACGTCAAAGAATAATGCAATGTGACACTGGCAAACACTGCGTTTTCTACCATAGCTACCACATCGTCTGGTCGACGAAGTACCGATACAAGGCGCTGGCGGAGTTTCTGCGACTGCGGGTGCGTGACATCTGCTGGCAGGTTTGCCGCGCGAACGAGGTCAACATCTTGCGCGGGGTGTTATCCAGTTATCATGTGCATATGTTCGTATCGGTGCCAGCCGGTAGCGGTTCAGTAAAAAAATATAGCAATAGAGTACAAATAAAGGTAATCGAAGATAAATACATTTAGGCCAAAAGATGAATTCTATGGGTTCGATGTCTGATACTGCGCGTATTGTCTTTGTCCAGACCGGCGATTTCCGCGCAGCTTATGAACGAATTTCAGCCGGAATGGGTGAAACCTATCACGCCCAAACCTATTCGATGGAGGTGGTTGAACGTCTGGTTCCTCAAGCTGCGGTTGTTGCGGTGATCTGCACTTGCGCTGAAATCCCTCACGACAAAACGCTGCCATCAGGGGTCCGGTCAATCGGGCTAGATGATATCTGGAAACAGAAACGACCATTCGCCAGTGTCATAGCACAACTTGATGCCTTGGAACCCACACATCTGATTTTGCGAAGCCCGAGCCGTTCACTCCTCACTTGGGCACGTCAACATGGTGTTCGGGTTCTGCCAAGTTTTGCAGATTCGTTTATGCTGCGTAGAGGGTTGCGGGGATGGATCGACCGCTGGCGGTTAAGGCAGCTAGCATCAGAGCTGAACCGTCCAGAAGTGGGTCGTGTCGGAAACCACAATATCGCTGCCGCAGAGGGACTGGCCACACTGGGTGTGGCAGCGGAAAAAATAATCCCTTGGGACTGGCCAAGATCACCCACGCCGGCAGACTTTTCGCCGAAGACAGCCCCAGCAGCAGGTCCAAAGCGCCTGATCTTTGTTGGTGCCGTGTCAGAGGCCAAGGGGGTGGGAGATATCATACGTGCCCTAGCTGCTGACCCTCGGATGGGGGATGGCGCCACTTTCAAAGTGGTTGGGGGCGGGGATATTGAGGGTTTTCAGGCTCTCGCAAGATCCTTGGGTGTTGCAAAGCGCGTCACCTTTACTGGTCGTCTCCCGCATGCTGAGATTGCACCGGCTATGCATGCAGCCGACGCTGTGCTGGTATATTCTCGACATCAATATGGCGAAGGACTCCCTGGGACCATCTATCTGGGCTTCGCATCGCGTACACCCATCGTAATTTCGGATCATCCGATGTTTGTGGCATATTTTCGCGATAGAGAAGATGTGCTCTTTGCACCCGAACACGCGCCGGACCAGCTTGCAGCCCGGCTCCGTGTTCTCTTTGATGATCCAGCTCTTTACGAACGCCTCTCTCGGAACGGCGATTCTGCGTTCGTGCGCATCGCTCATCCCGTGCTTTGGGGCGATTTTGTGGAGTGCTGGCTGCGCAACGGACCTGAAGACTGTGCCTGGCTTGATGCACAGACCTTACCAAAGTGGCGCGCAATGCAGCTAAAAATGACGGACGCTATGGGTACGCCAGAAACACAATCCTGAACTCGTAGGGCGCATTGTCAAAGTTGGTTTTACTATAGGGCTGTTTATTACCTTTCTTTGCGTCCCAGTGGCTGCGGTCGCAGGTGGTTCCCAATCTGGCCGGCGAAGAGTGCGCCAATGCGGGCGGCCTCGATGCGAACATCGAAATCGGCTCGTACCTTTGTGCGCCCCGCCTCGCCCATGCGGTTGCGCATTGCGGGGTCCGCGGCCAGTTGTGTGATCCGGTCTGCCAGTGTGTCCGCGTCGCCTGGTGGGACGACAAAGCCGGTGACGCCGTTTTCCACCAGCTCGCTTATGCCCGCGACCTGTGTGGCGATCACGGGGCGGGCGCTGGCCAGTGCCTCCATCAGCACCACGGGCAAGCCTTCGGCGAAACTGGGCAGGACCAGTGCGTCGGCTTTGGCGAGTGCCTGTGCTACGGCGTCTTGTGACAGATAACCTGTGAAATGCACCGCATCCCCCAAGGGAGCGGCCAGCCGTTGCAGATGTGCACGGTCGTCGCCGTCACCCACCAGCGTAAGGTGCAGGTCCGGGTGGGTTTGCCGCGCCTGTATAAAAGCTTCGAATAAGACGCGTAGCCCTTTGACCGCTGCCAGACGGCCGACAAAGATCAGCCGCATGCCACTGTGTGTTTCTTGTGGGGCGTGGTCGTAAAGATCGGGAATTACCCCGCAATGGACAATCCGCAGTTTGTCCCAATGCGCGGGGTCGGAAAACAGCATCGCCTGCGACCGTGCAAAATGGCTGATGCAGGCCACAAAAGTCGCGCGGGCGGTCTTTTCGCGCAAATGCCATGTCTCGGGTTCATAAAGGTCGGATGGCCCGTGCAGAGTATAACTGAAGGGCACGCCCGACAGCTGTGATGCGAGCATCGCTACATTGGCGCTGGCGCTGGCGAAATGGTTGTGCAGGTGGTCGATGCCCTGCGCCTTCAGATACTGCGCAAGGATCAGCGCCTCGGCAAGATAGGCCAGTTGTTTCATTCCACCGCGAAGGCCCGGTGGAGCGGTACGCCCAGCGAGCGCCAAGGTTTGCAGCAATCGTCCCGGCCTGGCGAGAGCGGCCAGCAGGGCATGCGGCAGGGTGGCGGGCTTGCGGGCGGCGTCAATGATGTAAAAGGTGTTGTTGCGTGCGGTGTGTTCTTCGGGGCCGATCAAGTGGCTGGAATCGGGGGTGCGGATGGATACGGTCGCGACATCAAATTCAAGCGCACGCAGGCCTGCGACCTCACGCTGGATAAAGGTATGCGACGCCGCTGGGTAGAGTGAGGTCAGATAGCCCAGCCGGGGTAGGGTGGCGGGCTGTGTAGTAAGTGGGGTGGTCCGGGGCATACCGGGAAATATCCTTTGATCACGCGTCTTTTATGTCCGACCCTTTGGAGTGAGTAAACCTTTCACCACGCACCTATGCTGGCTTGTGACGTTTGCGGGGCAGATTGTCTTTGATCGCTGTGCTCTGCAGAGTTAGTAAGGTGGGGCAAAGGTCGTCTTTGAAGAAGTTGCGTGTATTTGGTGACGGCCCCCTGTGTTTACTGATGAGTGAAAGAGATCATGCCCAGAGAGATGTTCCAGATATCACGCCGCTTGCGAGGACCGGGCTGAGCCATGATACCGCCGCTTCTTGCCCTCGTTGCATGGCCGCTGGTCAGTATCGTGTTTTTTCAGCGCTTGCGCTTACCTCTGGCGATTCTGGTGACGATCGTGGGCGGATTCTTGTTGTTGCCGACTGGAACGTCATTGGACTTGCCGGCGCTGCCTTCGCTGGACAAGTCCACGATCCCGGCCCTGACGGCGCTGATCCTTGCGCTGGTCTTTGCCCGCAATGACCGGTCCTATGACTTGCGTCCCACCGGGCTGATCCCGCGCCATCCGATTATTCTGGTGTTGCTGGTGATGCTGGTGCTGGGTGCGGTCATGACGGCGCTGACCAATACCGATGCGTTGAGCTACGGGCCCCGCAGGTTGCCTGGTTTGCGGCTTTATGATGCGGCGTCCATGGCGCTCTGGGCGCTGATGACGGTAATTCCCTTTGTGTTGGCGCGGCGCTATCTGGCGGACACGGTAGCGCTGCGGCTTTTGCTGATCGTGCTTTGCGTCGCCGCCGTTGGCTATGCCTTTTTGGCCTTGTTCGAGGTGCGGATGTCGCCGCAACTGAACCGCTGGGTCTACGGGTTCTTTCCACATAGCTGGATACAACATATCCGTGGTGGTGGTTTCCGACCTGTGGTGTTTCTGAACCATGGGCTGCTGCTGGGCATATTCCTGTCGCTATCCCTGCTGGCGACGGTCGGCCTGATGCGGCTCGATGAGCGCCGCCGCGGCCTGTATCTGGCCGCCGCCATATGGCTGGGGTTGACGCTGCTTTTGTCGCGCAACCTTGGCGCTGTGATGATCACGACTGTGCTGTTGCCGGTGGGCCTGTTTCTGGGTGTGCGTGCGCAATTGTTGGCGGCTGCGATTATCGCAGGGGTGTTTCTGGCCTATCCGGTGGCCCGAACCGCACAGGTTCTTCCGATCGCACAGGTTATCGAACTTGCAGAGGATATCGACCCGCAGCGTGCCGGGTCGTTTCGGTTTAGACTTGATCATGAAGAAAGCCTACTTGCCAAGGCGTCAGAGCGTCCCTTGTTTGGTTGGGGAGGCTGGGGACGCCAGCGAATTTTTGATGAAGAAGGGCGAGATACCAGTGTCACAGATGGGGAATGGATCATCATTCTGGGGCGTGATGGCTGGGTTGGCTATCTTGCGCGCTTTGGCCTGCTGACTGGGCCTGTTTTCCTGCTGCTCTTACACCGGCGTCGCTATGATATTGGCATGGAAACTTCGGTGATTGCGCTCATTCTGGCAGCCAATCTGATTGACATGGTGCCCAACAGCTCCAACACGCCGCTGACCTGGCTGATGGCAGGCGCACTTTGGGGGCGGTTGGAATTGCAAAAGGCTGCGCGCACTCAAGGGGCGGCGGTGCCGCTGCAGCCTGATCGTCCGGGTTATCGGCGCGCTGATCCTGCGCAGACAGCCACACCCCCGCCACAAAGCATCTATACGCGGCAGGCGCGCCGCATCGACCGCCCCAAACCCCCCTTGAAGCCCACCCATAAATGACCTGCCGTATTGCCATTTCGATCATCAATTACCGTACTGGGCCAATGACCATCGCCTGCGTAGAATCTGTTTTGGCCGATATCGACGATCTGGATGCACAGGTGGTGGTGGTGGACAATGCTTCGGGTGATGGATCCGCCGACCAGATTGCAGATTGGATCGCGGCACAGCCTGCTGGCACGCCGGTCACGCTGGTGCGCTCGGAGCGGAACGCCGGCTTTTCGGGGGGGCATAATCTGGGTATGGCGGCGGTGAAGGCAGATCACTATCTGATCCTGAATTCCGATGCATTACTGCGTCCAGGGTTTCTGGTGCAGATCCTTGCTGCGGCAGATGCCAGCCCGCGCGCAGGTCTGATCGCACCACAGATCGCAACCGACGATGGTGATGTGCAGGTCAGCTGTTTTCGTTTTCATTCGCCTGTCAGTGAACTCATCCGTGGTGCAGCTAGCGGCCCTGTCACAAAGGCCTTGCAGCGCCATGTGGTTGCTCTGCAACCACCTGCCGATCCCGCCCAGATCGAGTGGGCCAGCTTTGCCTGCATCCTTTTGCGTGGTGCGATGGTGGATCAGATCGGTCCTATGGACGAAGGGTATTTTCTCTATTTCGAAGATGCCGCCTATTGCCTGCAGGCACGGCGTGCTGGCTGGCAGATTGTACAAGAACCACGGGCAGTGGCGGTGCATTTTCGCGGCGGTAGCGGGCCGGTCGAAGCATTGGGTGCAGCTCGCAAACGTCTACCAGCCTACTACTATAGTGCGCGGACACGGTTTTTTTATCAGGCCTATGGTTACACGGGGCTGCTTTTGGCGAACCTAACATGGCTATCAGGACGTGGGGTGGCGCATCTGCGCTGGTTGGCTGGAAAACCTGTGCCAAAAGCGATGGATGCCGAAATGTACGATCTGTGGACCAATTTTCTACGGCCACTGGGAACAAGACATGCACCGGAAGAGTGATACTAAACTTGAACTAAACGACGTTGCAGTTATCGTGATAGGGCGCAACGAAGGTGCTCGGCTTATTGAATGTTTGGAGTCGTTGCAAAGCTCTGCTGGGTGGATCATCTATGTGGACAGTGGGTCTACCGACGGCAGCCAGGATGCAGCTATGGCCCGTTCGGCCGACGTTGTGGCGCTTGATGTGCAGCAACCCTTTACGGCGGCGCGGGCGCGCAATGCCGGGCTTGCGAGACTATCCGAAAAAGCTGATCAAGTGACCGTTGTGCAGTTTGTCGATGGTGACTGCACACTTCATCCAGACTGGATTGAAACAGCTCACGCGTTCTTGGTTGCGCATCCAAAAGTGGTGGCTGTTGCGGGGCGCTTGCGAGAAAAAAATCTCAACGCTTAGATCTATAATAAGCTCTGCGACGATGAATGGAACACAGGCATCGGAGAAGCGCGCGCCTGCGGTGGAATCGCCATGATGCGTCTGGAACCTGTCTTGCGTGCGGGTGGGTTCAAAGACGATCTAATCGCCGGGGAAGAACCAGAGCTTTGCTTGAGGTTGCGTAAACGTGGTTGGAAAATCTGGCGTATTGACGCTGAAATGGCCCTGCATGACGCTGCCATGACCCGGTTCAGCCAATGGTGGCAGCGGACTAAACGCGGAGGTTATGCTTTTGCCGAAGGGGTGGCATTGCATGGCGCGGCACCTGAACGGCACTGCGTGGCGCCCTTGCGCCGGATCATCCTCTGGGGGCTTTTGCTGCCTGTTGCGACGATGCTGGGCGCGCTGATCACGCCTTGGGCGCTGCTACTACTGCTGGCGTGGCCTGCGCAGGTGGTGCGGTTGCGGATTCGGGGGATGGATTGGTCGGCTGCCTTTTTCATGACCCTGACCAAACTGCCAGAGGCGCAAGGTGCGCTGACCTACTGGTGGCGGCGGATGACTCGCGCGCGTGTGCGGTTGATCGAATATAAATAAGTGTGGGGAAGTGTGGAATATTCCGGGGACAGCGCCATCAACTGGGGCGCTCGCAGATGGGCGAGCCTACGCTAAGGTTGCAGTTACCTTATGCAACGTAAATGTGATGCTGGCTCCGAAATTTATCTAGTGATGCAATCCAAAATGGAATGTGCCCCGGTTACAATAAAAAACTCACAATGACTATTATGTTAAATAAAGAGAAACGCAGGCCGGTTACAGCCGGCGTTTTTGTTTGTGCGTGTATCAGGCGGCTTTGCGGCGCCGTCCGGCAAAGCCCAGACCACCAAGGGCTGCCAACAGCAGGAAGCCCGCGGCAGGTAGTGGCACAGGCGATACGGTCACAAGGTTCTGGTACTTGGCTTCACCGGTTCCAGGCGTGCTTTCCAGAAAGGTCAGGCGATAGGCTTGGCCATCATCATAGCCATTCGCGGCCGTCAGATAATCATTGGCCTTGTTGATCACATCTTGTGTCGCCGAAACGGCGAATGTGCCAGCCTGCGCATCCAGATCATTTTCGTAAAGGGCGTTCCAAAGCGCGATTTGAAAGCCTGCTGCCTGCACGCCATCGGTCGCATCAAGCGTGCCGAAGTTTGCATCGAAAACAGATTGTACGCGCGCCTGTTCGGAGGGACTTAGACCGTCGCTGTTGTTGAACGGATCAGTCGTGATCGTATAGGGCTGTGCTGTATCCGATGTGGACAGAAAGCTGCCCAAATCCAGACACCACGCCAGAAAGCTGCCCAGCGTGTCGGTGGTGTCGGTCATATTGAAGCCAAAAGCATAGACGCGGCCATCATTCGTCGCAAGGTCGACTGGGGCGGCGGTGATCGTCGCGATTTCCCAATCAGTCTCGTTGCTGACGCTAGACCCGTCGTAAGCCAGACTGATTGTCCCGGCATTGGCCGTGGCGGCCAGCAGTGACAAGGCAACCGCGCCGGAAAAGAGGGAAATTCTTGATGGAAAAACAGACATCGGATCACTCGCTCATGAAATTACACTTACAGCCGCAATCATGCCACAATCTTGGCGGCGATAATAGGTCTTAATGCGCAAACGCCACTTTCTGCAACGCAAACTTGCCTAGCGTCCCGGTGATATGAACAGAATAAGAATGTGAGCATACACTGTTTCCGCTCACACTACATTCATCCACTTTCGAGGGGGCGGAACGCAACCTTCGGTGCCGTCTACGGCTTGCTGATCCGGGCAGATCACCAATGGCAAAAGGGCAGGGCAAACGAATCAGTCCGTTTTGCGGTAGACGCCGTTTGGTGATGACTTTTTGCTTGTTGCGTCCCTATAACCGTGTAAAAATATGGTTAAAG
>NZ_JAWOAN010000203.1:0-3745 GCF_046498525.1 Yoonia sp. | reverse complement strand
CGTTACTGTTTTCGATTTTAGGGTTTGGGAGTGAAATTTCGGGTTCTAACCCGTTTAAAACGAACCTTATCCGATTGCACGGGCATTACGACTGAAAAAGAACCCAAGATACCTCAAGGCCAAGGAACGAACCGAGTGAGTTACCCGATCTCATGTCACTTCATATCGGTAGAAGTCAGTAGAAGTCGAGGAACACTGAATTACTATCTTATAGGTTGTATTTGATTGCAGTCGCTTGCCTGCGCCGTAAGGTCGGAGAAAGGCTACCCGCCTCGTTGCTCGATGACCTTCCGGAGTGAAACCATTCGCGTTTGAAAACTCGCTTTCGGACAGCCTGCGAGCGCGTGACGTTTTGAAGTTAACGTTCCTATTTCTTGCCACCTTCAAACTGTCACCCTACCGTCAGATGGAACAGCTTGGGGACGGCAATGCAGACAGATTTTGATGACCCCTCCGAACACATCAGGCGGATTAACAGTTATTATCGGATGTCGGAGCGTGGGTACGAACTGTTTCTCTGGGGGTCCAAGCATTTTGGCTACTACCCCGACAACGCGAAAATTTCCGAACGTCAGGCGCAAGAGAACCTCCAGGATCTCGTTGCTGAAAAGCTGGAGCTGACAACTGCCGACCACATACTTGACGCAGGATGTGGCCAAGGAGTTGTCGCGATCCATTTGGCGAAAAAGTACGGCTGCAGAGTGTATGGTATCGACACGCTGGACTTCGAGATTCCCAAGGCGCAAAAACGTGCAAAAGCGCAGGACGTGGCTGCAAGAACGTCATTTGAACAAATGGACTACAGCGCAACCAGCTTTCCCAACGATCACTTTGATTGTGTTTACACGACCGAAACCCTGTCGCACTCTGCGGATCTCCGCAAAACAATCGCCGAACTTTTTAGGGTTCTCAAGCCTGGCGGCCGAGCAGCGTTTTTTGAATATTCAATTGCTCCGGACGCAGATCTTTCTCCTAGAGAACAGCTTATGCTGGAAAGAATAATTCGCGGTTCAGCGATGGTCGCCCTGCCGGACTTCCGCCACGGTGCCTTTGACGGAATCATGCAGGATGCCGGATTTGATTTTGTATGCACGGAAGACATCAGCCGCAATATTATGCCATCACTCGCACGTCTACGACGCTATGCATTGCTACCTTATTACCTTTTTACAGCCCCATTGGGGAGGCAAGAGCAAAGACCAAACGACGCATCAGCCGTCGAAATCCACAAAATGGCCAAGAAAGGGTTGGTTCGGTACAACATCCACACTGCCCGAAAGCCGTAAAGTAAGGCCAATCCAAAGGAGTGGAATGGTATGTGAAATGATGATGGTTATGGGTCTGAAAACCTCCCGCGTGCCTGCAGTTAGGAACCAGGGTGTCTTTAGATGAAATCGTTTTCAATTTAAGGGTTCGGGAGTGAATTTTCGAGTTTAAACACGTTTTAACTATTCATTCTGGATTAAAAGGAACCAAGATACCTGAAGCTCCAATGACATCGTCAGACATCATCAGCTTGGCTGGTCGATACGCTGTGTCTTGGCACGTTCAAGGCCCTTTCAGGCGGGCCGACGCAGGAGCGATGCACCAAGCCTGCGTGCAATCCGCCAGAGCACCTTGTGGCCTAGATCGGCATAATCCAGCTCGCCCGCCAGAAGCCGTAAATATCTGCGCGTCATAGACGGATGGCGCTCCACCGCCCTGGGGAAATAGTTGCGCACCGGAGTCGCATAGATCAGCGCCCGGATGCGACGGGCAGCGGCCATTTCACGGTGGATGTAGCCAATGCGCGCCATATAAGCGTCCATCGCGGGCTTGTCGTGCTGCAAGGCCTCGGCTGCCGCTTGCCCTGCATACTGGCCCGATTTCATGGCCCAGGCGATGCCTTCGCCAGTGATCGGGTCCACCAACCCCGCCGCATCGCCTGCCAGCAGTACTGACCCGCGCCCCGGTACCTTGCGGTAAGCGCCAAAAGGCAAGAATGCGCCTTTGCACTTGACCTTCTCGGCATCGAGATGGGGTGCATGAAGTGCCAGATAGTCGCGGAAATGTGCTTTCATGTCGGGGTTTTTTACATGCACGCCGCCCACGCCTACTGTGATTGTGTCATTCTTGGGAAAAACCCAGCCATAGCCCCATTGCGCCGCACCAAGGTCAATCTCGGTCGTGTTGTCCTCGATCAATTCTCTGTCGAGCTCCACTTCCAGCCCAAAACCGATTTTGGCAGGGTCAAAGGCACGGCCGTAAAGCGCGCGTGCCACGGCACTGTTCGCCCCATCCGCGCCAATCAGAACACGCCCGGTCAGTATCCGGCCATCAGCCAGCGTGATGCTGGGTGTATCCGTGTCGATCGCACTGATCTTGACGGGCGCAAAGACTTGCGCGCCTGCGTCGACAGCGCGCGCGTGGAGCTCTGCATCAAATTCGCGCCGCATCGTCATTTGCAGGACAGGTGCCTGCGCTTCCTCGCCGATGGTGCGGCCAGAGAATGTGAGCCGGAAGCGGGTCGAGGGTAAAAACAGGTGCGCATCAGGCCGAAGGTCGAACGTCTCCGCCATGTAGCGCGTCGACCGCCCGGTGATTCCGCCACCACACAGCTTGTCCCTCGGGAAGGCCGATTTGTCGATCAGCGCAACAGACAATCCTGCCCGTGCAGCAGTGATGGCCGCAGCACTGCCAGCAGGGCCAGAGCCAAGGACAAGAAGATCAAAACTTTTTGCTACGCGAGAATTCATTGTTCAGCCAAGCTGTAAGTTTTTGTACAAAGCGGTGCCGCACCCTTTTGGTAAAATAGTAACAAAGATCAGCCGATCATCGCCTTTTTTGATCGACGTTTCCAGACAGGCACAGCCAAAACCGACTGTCGGGTGTGGGGTGGGGCTGCTTTCAGGCGAGTGCTGCACCTGCAGCGTCGCAATCAATCTGACAGTCGCGCTGGAACTCTAAGCCGTTATGGCAGGCTCTGGCCAGAATGGGTGGCCAGCCTGAAGGATGGATTGCAGTGGTCTACAAAGGATCACGCGATCCTTTGTTGCACGTGATGCAAAGCGTGACGTGGATGTCTTGGCCGTATGCTTTGGCGGGCAGATCCAAGGGCTGCATGTACCGAGGTGGGGTGGTCTACTCGGCCACAGTGTGGTCCCGCAGCCACAGACTCGCAGCCCAGCCTGCCAGGAATCCGCCGAGATGCGTCTGCCAGGCGAGCCCTCCGGACATCGCCCAGTACATCACGAGATTGAGCAGGATCAGCAATCCCACCACCCGTAATACCGGCCCGATCCCTGCACGCATCTGCCGCCGAGCCGTGTATTCCCAGCCTGTCAGCGCGCCGACCAGGCCGAAAAGCGCACCCGAGGCCCCGACCATAGGCTGCATTGTAGATGAGAGCACTGCAAAGCCCACAGCCCCGCCCAGAAGCGACAGCGTATAAATCAGGGCAAAGCGCCATTGCCCCACGCGCTCGATCACTAGCAACCCCAGCGAGGCCAGCGTGATCATGTTGACCAGAAGATGCAGAGCTCCGCCATGCAGAAACCCGTAGCTGGCAAACATAACGACCGGTTGGCCAGGATATTTGGGCTGCCAGTTGTCCAGCAGTCCGGGCCAGAACCCGCCATCCTGATAGGCGGTTCCTCGCCAGTGCGTTGAGCCCCAGAGCCCGTGATCGGCCCCTTGCAGCACCGCTTCGGCAACGACACAGACCACAATGATACAAAGCAGCACGGCATGGGTCGTGGCCAGTGCC
>NZ_JAWOAN010000264.1:0-3234 GCF_046498525.1 Yoonia sp. | reverse complement strand
TCACCCGCGCGCTGGCGCAGGCTACGGGACAGGCAGAACCGCAACTGACCCACAAGCTGATGGGCAACTGGACACCGGACACGACAACGTGGGACGCCCTGATCGAGGCCGAAGACCCCACCGCCGACCTGTCGCGCCCCTACCCGTTCTATCTGGCCTATCAGCTGGATGGGTTTGACGACCTAGGGCCGCCTACCGACTGGAATGCCGAACGCAAATGGGACGGCATCCGCGGACAGTTGATCGTGCGGGGCGGCGAACACCACCTGTGGTCGCGCGGCGAAGATCTGATGACCGACCGCTTTCCAGAATTCGCCCAACTGCGTGATTACCTGCCCGATGGCACTGTGATTGATGGCGAAGTGCTGGCGTTCATGGACCAAAGACCGCTCTCTTTCAACGCCCTTCAAAAACGGCTCGGGCGCAAAACGGTGCCCAAGAAACTGCTGACAGAGGCACCCGTGATCCTGATGGCCTATGATCTTCTGGAGCATGAGGGACATGACATCCGTCAGACCCCGCTGGAAAAACGACGCGCCACCTTACATTCGATGATCTGTGCCGTCCCCGAAACCGCGCCAATACGCCTTTCGGCTTCTGTTCCGTTCAAGACGTGGGAAGACCTCGGTGCCGCGCGCGACCAATCCCGAGATCTGAACGCCGAAGGTCTGATGCTCAAGCGGCTGGACAGCCCATACCTTGCGGGTCGCAAACGCGGGGACTGGTGGAAATGGAAGATTGATCCGCTCACCATCGACGCCGTGATGATTTATGCCCAAGCGGGACACGGACGGCGGGCCAATCTTTTCACCGATTACACATTTGCCGTGCGCAACGGCAATGACCTGGTACCATTTACCAAGGCCTATTCGGGGCTGACCGACAAGGAATTCCGCGAGATTACGGCGTGGGTCCGCAAGAACACCCTCCAGCGCTTTGGTCCCGTCCGGCAGGTGCCGCCCGAGCATGTCTTCGAGATCGCTTTTGAGGGTATTCAATCCAGCCCGCGCCACAAATCCGGTGTCGCCTTGCGCTTTCCGCGCATGCTGCGCTGGCGGCGCGACAAACCTGTGGATGAAGCCAATACGCTTGACGATCTCAAAGAGATGTTGGCGACCTATGGCTGATGGGCTTTTCACTGTTTCAAACAGTGCCTATGTATCTATTAACACGTAATGAAAGGTTTTCCCATGCAATTTCCCCAGCCCGTTTTCGACGCCAACACAACCGGTGGAAAGGACCTTGGAAATCTGCCCGAATGGGACCTGAGCGATCTTTACCCTGCCACCGACAGCCCCGAACTGGGACAGGATATGGCGTGGCTGGAGAAGGAATGTGCTGCCTTTGCAACCGATTACGAAGGAAAGCTGTCGCAGATGGATGCCGCGAGCCTTCTTGAGGCTGTTCAACGCTACGAGCAGATCGACGTGATCGCAGGGCGGATCATGTCCTTTGCCGGGCTGCGCTATTACCAATGTACCACCGACAGCGATCGCGCCAAATTCATAGCTGACTGTCAGGACAGGATCACCAATTACACGACCCCACTGGTGTTCTACGGGCTTGAATTCAACCGGCTGGACGATGATCACCTCACCGGTCTGCTTGATGCCAATGCGGACCTTGCCCGCTATAAACCCGTGTTTGACCGTATGCGGGCGATGAAGCCCTACCAGTTGTCCGATGAACTGGAAAAGTTTCTGCATGATCAGTCCACCGTCGGCGCTGCCGCGTGGAACCGTTTGTTTGATGAAACGATGGCGGGGCTGGAATTCGATGTGGATGGTGAAAAGCTCAATCTCGAAGCGACGCTGAACCTGCTCACCGAACAGAACCGCGAAAAACGCGAAATGGCGACCCATGCGCTGACCGCTGTTTTTCAGGACAACATCAAGCTCTTTGCCCGTGTCCACAACACGCTGGCCAAGGAAAAGGAAATCGAAGATCGCTGGCGCAAGATGCCCACCCCGCAAACAGGGCGGCACCTGTCAAACCACGTCGAACCCGAGGTGGTCGAGGCGCTGCGCGATGCCGTCGTCGCCGCCTATCCCCGCCTGTCGCACCGCTATTATGCGCTGAAAGCCAAGTGGCTGGGCCTTGACCGGATGCAGGTCTGGGATCGCAATGCGCCGCTTCCGATGGAAAGCGACAAGATCGTGGACTGGGATGAAGCAACCAAGACCGTGATAGACGCCTATGCCGGTTTTGACCCCAAAATGGCCGAGATCGCCAAGCCTTTCTTTAGCGATGGCTGGATTGATGCCGCCGTGAAACCGGGCAAAGCACCGGGCGCCTTCGCCCACCCCACCGTGACGCCCGTACATCCTTATGTGATGCTAAACTATCTGGGAAAACCACGCGATGTCATGACCTTGGCCCACGAACTGGGACATGGTGTGCATCAGGTGTTGGCCGCAGAACAAGGGGAGCTTTTGTCCTCAACCCCTCTGACGTTGGCTGAAACGGCATCAGTCTTTGGTGAAATGCTGACTTTCCAAAAACTGCTGGATGGGGCTCAAATCAAGGACGAACGCAAGATCCTGTTGGCGGGCAAGGTCGAGGATATGATCAACACGGTCGTGCGCCAGATCGCGTTCTATGATTTCGAATGCAAATTGCACGCCGCCCGTGCCGAAGGCGAACTGACACCCGATGACATCAACGCACTGTGGATGTCTGTGCAGGCCGAAAGCCTTGGGCCGGTGTTCGATTTTGCGGATGGCTATGAAACCTTCTGGGCGTACATCCCTCATTTCGTGCATTCACCCTTCTATGTCTACGCCTATGCCTTCGGTGATGGTTTGGTAAACGCACTTTATGCGGTCTACGCCGAGGGCGATCCCAATTTCCGCGAAAAATATTTCGACATGCTGCGTGCAGGCGGATCCAAGCACCACAAGGAATTGCTGGCCCCCTTCGGCCTAGATGCCTCTGATCCAAAATTCTGGGATAAAGGGCTGTCGATGATCGAAGGTTTCATCGACGAGTTGGAAGCGATGGAAGACTAAGCATCGCTGCGGCCTTGAACAGTTTTCAAGGCCGCTTTTGCTAGTCCAACTCGGTCCACGGCCAAGGTTTAACCTCACTGGCCGCTGTCTGGTACCGCGCGGCCCCAGGGCATGGCACCATCGACAACAGTGACCGTAACTTCACATTCAGAGCTGTTCCCACTGGGATCAGTGGCTGTCATGGTAACAGTATTAGGCCCAATGTCCTCACAGGTAAAATCATAAC
>NZ_JAWOAN010000229.1:0-19501 GCF_046498525.1 Yoonia sp. | reverse complement strand
CCTGCGCCCGCCTGAAAAGCAGGACGGTGTGCCGGTCAACGAACTGTCCCTGATCGCCTTCCCCACACGCGAGTTGTTTCTCGAAAAAATTCATGACTTCGATTTGATCATCTTTGACCGCTATCGCCGCCGCGGGATCCTGCCCAGCGCCTATCTTGAAAATATCCGCTCTTATGTGGAACAGGGGGGGGCGGTGCTGATCTCATCCGGGCCAGAATACGGGTCCGCCGAAAGCATCTATCGCTCGCCCTTGGGTCAAATTCTGCCCGGTGCGCCGACAGCACGGGTCTTTGAACAAGCCTTCGTGCCGCAAATCACCGACCTTGGCGACCGCCACCCCGTGACTGAGGGGCTCGATCTGCTTTCACCCAACCCTGACGGGGAAGGCCCCGGTTGGGGGCGCTGGTTCCGTTTGGTCGACGTCTTGGTTCCACAGGACGCGATGACCGTCATGTCCGGCCTTGATGATCGCCCTCTGCTGACCCTGAACCGTGTTGGCGAAGGCCGCGTCTCGCTGATCGCATCGGACCATTCGTGGCTCTGGGACCGCGGCTACGAGGGCGGCGGGCCACAGTTGGAACTGCTGCGACGACTGGCCCACTGGATGATGAAAGAACCCGAGCTTGAGGAAGAGGCGCTTTGGGTTGAGCCCACAGGCCAGACAATGCGGATTATCCGGCGCACACTGGCATTGGATACCGGCGATGTGATGGTCACCCATCCCGATGGCACTGAAACGACACTGCGTTTGGAAGAAGTATCTCCCGGTCGGTTCGAAACGCTGTGGGAGGCGCCGGAAATAGGCCTTTACCAGCTGGATGACGGCGACGAAGAGGCCGTGATCGCACTTGGCCCCGCAGCGCCGCGGGAATTCGAGCAGACTATCGCAGGCAGTGAATTGCTGGACCCGCTGGTCGAAGGCACACGTGGCGGTGTCTTTCCGATATCTGCAGGCGATATCGACATTCGGACAGTACGCGAAGGACGGCCCGCCGCCGGACGTGGCTGGATCGGGATCACACCGCGCGATGCATTCCGCACCGCCGAGATCAACATCAACCCGCTACTGCCTGCATGGGCGTTCCTGCTACTCGCCTCGCTTCTGATGGTTGGTGCCTGGCTGCGCGAAGGACGCCGCTAGGGCGATGCTCCGTACTGTTTTCAAGGCGATTGGCGCGACCCTAGTGGTGCTAGCAACCCTGCTGGGCTGCCAGGTGATAAGGCATTCGGACAATAGGCCCTTGCCCGCCCCATCTGCAGAAACGCTGCGCATTGCGACCTATAATGTGCATTACATCATTTTGGGTCGTGAAAACGGCGCGTGGTCCGTCGGGGACTGGGACCGGCGGAAAATCCCGTTGGATCAGGCTTTCAAGGCTGTCGCTGCCGACGTCATCGCATTTCAAGAGATGGAGAGTTTTGCGCGCGGAGATGCCAGCGAAGTGAACCTCAAACTTGACTGGCTACTTTCGCGCAATCCCGGTTACGCCGCAGCCGCCACAGGTGATCCGGCAGAATTTCCATCGACACAACCCATTCTTTACCGGTCAGATCGGCTCGACCTGCTGGATCAGGGCTGGTTCTTTTTCTCGAACACGCCCGATGTCATCTATTCGCGCACATATGATGGCTCATATCCTGCGTTCGCATCCTGGGCGCAATTCCGCGATCAGGACACCGGGCAAGCCTTCCGTGTTATAAACGTCCATACAGACTACGCCAGCCGGTCAAACCGCGTTCAATCGGTTAAACTTGTCACAGACCGGATCCGCCCTTGGATCGCTTCAGGTGAAACACTCTTTGTCGTTGGCGATATCAACGCACGTATTGGCGACCCCGTGATTGATATTCTGGCCGAAACCGGCCTGTCATTTGCGCCTGTCGAAGGCGCGACTTACCATTTCAATCGCGGGATCAACCTGTTCGGCGCAATTGACCATATCGCCAGTGTGGGTGACGCAGCGCTGGCAGGCCCACCCATCGTACTGCGGCAAAAATTCAACGGCGAATGGCCGACGGATCATTATCCGGTGGTGGCCGATTACCGGATGGGCGTTGGAAAATAAGATTCACTCGCCCAGCCGGACCTCGAACAGGGCATCCGACCAGCCATCCACATTGCAGCGGGCGCGCACATAGACAACCGCGGCGCCCTCAGGCACCACCACACCGGACAAGGATCTTGTGAAGGGCTGTTCAGTTACATGGGGGTGCAGCAATTTGCGGACGCCAAGGCTGTTGCCGTCTGCATCCAGCACCTCCCATCCGTCTGCATAATGGTCCCAGCCCGTATCGGGATGGGACAGCGTCACGCTGAAACGGTCGCCGTTCACGGTGACGTTTTCAACAACAGGGGCATCTGCAAAAGCGGGCCCAGCCAAAAATGCAATGGCAAGCGCATATTTCATGCATCATCCCCTAGCAGAATACTGCGCGGGAGTGATGCAAATTCCCGTGACCAAACCACCCAGACCACCACGGCGGTTGCAATCATCAATGCGAACGGGCCCAAAAGCCATGCAAGCGCACCCAAGGCAAAATACATCGCACGCAAACCGCGATTGAAATTGATTGCAGCCCTGATGTTCAACTCTGCCGCCTGCGCGGCAAGAGGATAAGCAGTCGGGTCCTCGGGGTCATTCGGCACTGCGGCCATCAGGACGGCGCAATAGCCGAAGACGCGGTTGGCCCAAACAAATTTGAGGAAAGCGTTTGTCAGGAACACCGCCACCAATGCGAGCTTGAGTTGAAAAACCAGTACAGGCACAGCCATTTCCGTCATTTCGACCGCAACGCCGCGCAAGGGCTCTGTGTTGCCGGCAAGCGCCAGCACACCACCAACGGCCAGTAGACAGGTCGATGCAAAGAACGATGTACCCTGCCGTAGGCTCGCCAAGATCTGACTGTCGAAAATACGCGGATCACGCGTCACAAAGACCTTCATCCAGTCGCGCCGACGCCCTGACATGAGAACCGTCACAGAGGGACGCTTTGCCCCCGGGTGTTCAATCATCCAGCCGATAACAAACCAGGCGGCGATGATTGCGCCTGCGGCAGCCCAGTCAAGCGGACCCAAAAGCGCCATATGATCAAGTATTTCCATGGACCACTCTGTACTCTTTTCAGTTGAGACTTGCCATATCGCAAAATTGGTAATATATTTTTACCAATAGACCAGTCAGGGAGGAGTCGCCACATGGAAATGCCAGTACCAGACGCCAGCGTTCTGTCACGCAAGGCACAGATCGTAGCGCGCCTTTGTGAAATCCTCCCGCGCGAAGCGGTAATCTCGGACGAGCGTGAAACGCATGCCTATGAATGCGACGCGCTGACCGCTTATAAATGTCCGCCACTTTGCGCCGTACTACCGGCCAACACCAAAGAAGTGTCGGACGTCCTGCGCATTTGTCACGAAATGGGCGTCCCCGTGGTGCCGCGCGGGTCCGGCACCTCGCTTGCCGGTGGGGCGCTTCCGACGGCTGACAGCGTGATCCTTGGTGTGGCCAAGATGAATGACGTGATCGAAACGAATTACGATGATCGTTATATTCGGGTGCAGTCGGGACGCACAAATTTGTCGGTGACCGGCGCGGTCGAGACCAACGGGTACTTCTACGCGCCTGACCCCTCCAGCCAGTTGGCCTGCGCCATTGCTGGCAATATCGCGATGAATTCGGGCGGGGCGCATTGCCTGAAATACGGCGTGACCACCAACAACCTGATGGGTGTCACCATGGTTCTGATGGACGGCACCGTCGTCGAGATCGGCGGCGCGCATCTGGATGCCGGCGGACTGGATATTTTGGGCGTGATCTGCGGCTCTGAAGGCCAGCTTGGCGTTGTCACCGAAGCGACCTTGCGCATTCTGCACAAGCCCGAAGGCGCACGCCCCGTTCTGATGGGCTATGAAAGTTCCGAGGTGGCCGGTCAGGTCGTGACCGATATCATCAAGGCGGGCATCCTGCCGGTGGCGATCGAATTCATGGACCGCCCTTGTATCGAAGCGACCGAGGCTTTCGCCAAGGCAGGCTATCCGATGTGCGAGGCGCTTTTGATCGTCGAGGTCGAAGGTTCGGACGCAGAGATCGATGCGCAGTTGAAGCTGATCATGGACATTGCGGCCAAACACAACCCCGTTGAACTACGCGAAGCCAAGGACGCGGACGAGGCAGGGCGCATCTGGCTGGGTCGCAAATCGGCCTTCGGTGCGATGGGCCAGATCAACGACTACATGTGTCTTGATGGCACGATCCCCGTTTCGTCCTTGCCCTTCGTTCTGAAGCGCATTGGCGAAATGTCCAAGAAATTCGGCCTCGATGTGGGCAATGTATTCCACGCAGGCGATGGCAACATGCACCCGCTGATCCTGTTTGACGCCAATAAACCCGGCGATCTGGAGCTTTGCGAAGAATTCGGCGCCGAGATCCTGAAGCTGTGTGTCGAGGTCGGCGGTTGTCTGACAGGCGAACATGGCGTGGGCATTGAAAAGCGTGATCTGATGAACGTCCAATACGATCCCGCCGACCTTGAGGCTCAGATGGCGATCAAGGATATCTTTGATCCGGCATGGTTGCTGAATGCCGCCAAGGTGTTCCCGCTGAATGCGTCGGAAACGAGGCGCGCGGCATAGGGGCTCTGCCCCCGCCCCGTTCGGGGCTCCCCCGAGGTATTTTTGAACATAAGAAGATCAGCATGACGCCCACGACAGAAGCAGAACTGGCCCAGATGATAGCCGGGGCCAATGGCCCCCTGCGGATCAAAGGCGGCGGCACGCGCTCTATTGGTCACGTGGAGGGCGATGAAGTCTGCACAGCGGCGCTCAGCGGCATCAGCCTTTATGAACCCGGTGCACTGACGATTGTGGCGGGCGCCGGTACGCCGATTGCAGAGATTGAAAAGGTGCTCTCCGCCGAGAACCAGCGCCTTGCCTTTGAACCCATGGACCACCGTTTCCTGCTCGGGACCACGGGTGATCCAACCTTGGGCGGCATGGCCGCAGCCAATGTATCGGGTCCACGCCGCATTTCCGTCGGTGCCTGTCGGGATTTCATGCTGGGTGTGCGGTTCGTTGACGGACACGGCACAATCATCAAGAACGGTGGTCGCGTGATGAAAAACGTGACCGGCTATGATCTGGTCAAGCTGATGGCGGGGTCCTATGGCACCTTGGGTGTCCTGACCGAAGTCTCGCTCAAGGTGCTACCCGATGTCGAAACCACAGGCACCCTGCGTCTGCACGGGCTGACCGACCGCCAAGCAGTCCAGGCACTGTCTGCCGCACTTGGTTCGCCGTTCGAGGCGACCGCCGCCGCACATTTGCCCAAAGGCCCTTCCGGTGATCCTGTCACGATGCTGCGGATCGAAGGCTTTGAGGCTTCGGTGAAATACCGCGCAGGCAAGTTGCAGGACCTGTTGAAACCTTACGGGGGTGCTGATTTCACAACGGGCGACGGGGCGGAATGGGCGGCCGTGCGCGACGTCACCGCATTTGCCGACCAGCCTGGAAACGTCTGGCGCATCTCTGCAAAACCGTCCCAAGCCCCGGAACTTGTGGCAAAGTTGGACGCCACCACGGTGCAATACGACTGGGGCGGTGGTCTGATCTGGGTGCTTGCCGATGCGGGGCGCGACTTGCGCGCCGCGTTGGGTGACTTTGACGGGCACGCGACATTGATCCGCGGAAGCGTCGATGCTCCCACCTTCCACCCCGAAGCCCCTGCTCTGGCCGCGATCACCGATGGCCTGCGTGCCAAATTCGACCCACGTGGCATTCTTAATTCCGGGATCATGTGCTGATGCAAACAACCTTTACCCCAGAACAGCTGACCGATCCGGCTATCAAGCGGTCAAACGAAATTCTGCGATCCTGCGTTCATTGCGGTTTTTGTACCGCGACATGCCCGACTTATCAAATTTTGGGCGATGAACTCGACAGTCCGCGCGGGCGGATTTACCTGATCAAGGACATGCTCGAAAACGAGCGCAAGCCGGATGCAAAGACGGTCAAGCACATCGACCGCTGCCTGTCCTGCCTTGCCTGCATGACGACCTGTCCTTCCGGCGTGCACTACATGCACCTGGTCGACCATGCGCGCGCCTATATCGAAAAGAACTACGACCGCCCATGGTCAGACCGCGCCTTGCGCTGGATTCTGGCGCGTATCCTGCCCTATCCGATGCGGTTTCGCGTAGCCTTGCTAGGTGCCAAGATGGGCCGCCCCTTTGCGCGCCTGATGCCCGATGCCCGCCTGCGGGCGATGCTGGAAATGGCACCAAAGATAATCCCGCCCGTCAGCCGCAATGACGACCCACAGACCTTTCAGGCCACAGACAAGAAGATGCGTGTGGCGCTGATGACAGGTTGTGCGCAAAGGGCGCTGAACACGGATATCAACGACGCGACCATCCGCCTGCTGACCCGTCTGGGTGCCGAGGTTGTGGTGGCGGAAGGCGCAGGCTGCTGCGGTGCGCTGACCCATCATATGGGCAAAGAAGATGAAAGCCATGCGACGGCGGCCAAAAACATCCGCGCGTGGACCAGGGAAATGGATAGCGAAGGGCTGGATGCCATCGTCATCAATACCTCGGGCTGCGGGACGACGGTGAAGGACTATGGGCATATGTTCCGCAATCATGCGCTGGCCGAGGATGCGGCACGCGTTTCGGCTATCGCGATGGATGTGTCCGAAATACTGATGAAGCTCGACATGCCAGAGGGAGAAGGCAAGGCTACGGCAGTGGCCTATCACGCGGCCTGCTCTTTGCAGCACGGCCAGCAGATCAAGACCTACCCTAAGGACCTGCTGAAAAAGGCAGGGTTCACCGTATTGGAACCGGCTGACAGCCATCTGTGCTGCGGGTCGGCTGGTACGTATAACCTGATGCAGCCTGAAATCTCGAAACAACTGAAAGCGCGCAAGGTTCAAACGCTTGAGGCACTGACACCCGATATCATCGCGGCCGGGAACATCGGCTGCATGATGCAGATCGGTGCCGGTACGGAGGTACCGATTGTGCATACGGTCGAACTCTTGGATTGGGCAACCGGCGGGCCGCAGCCACCGGCCCTGACCGCACCGGGCAAACGGGAGCCGCAAATTCCGATTTTGCGCTAGTGTCATAATGCTGCCCCAACTCTCGGCGAAACTGAAGGGATGAAGCGGATAGTGATGATACGAAAGCTCTTGATATCGGCGATCCTCGCGGGTGGCTTTGCGCTGGCTGCACATGCACAACAGACCGGTTTGGTGACGCTTGAAACAAGGCAGGACAGCCAAGGCTGGGAGGCCGTTGGCAGGCTTGATATTCGCGGCAAGGGGTTTTGCACTGCGGC
The DNA here is from genome assembly GCF_046498525.1 of Yoonia sp. Classification (GTDB taxonomy): domain Bacteria; phylum Pseudomonadota; class Alphaproteobacteria; order Rhodobacterales; family Rhodobacteraceae; genus Yoonia. The sequence continues at coordinate 12,168 of NZ_JAWOAN010000229.1, read as the reverse complement.
GCTTATCCAGGACAGGTTGATCCTTACGGCGGCGCATTGCCTTTACGATATCGACGGGTCCATGGTCGCGCCGGACCGCTTTACATTTCAGGCCGGATTGCGCTCTGGACAGGCGCAGACGACGCGGTTGATCACCCGCACCGTGGCACACCCTGACTATGTTCACACCGGCCAAGCGACAAATGCGCGCGAAGTCGCCATTGATATCGCTGTTCTGGAACTGGATCGCCCTATTCGCAACACGCGTATGCAACCTTACCGGATTGCCCAGCGCCCGATCACGGGCGATCAGGTCGGCGTTGTATCATATGGCCGCGGACGTGAAGAAGCCGCCAGCTTGCAACAGGTCTGCGACGTTCTGGGTCGGCAAACCGGTGTGATCGTCATGACCTGCGATGTCGAATACGGGTCGAGCGGATCACCGGTGTTCATGATGGACAATGGCGAGACACGCATTGCATCGGTCGTGTCGGCAATGGCCCATATCAACGGACAAAAGGTGGCGCTCGGGACCTCGCTCGAGGGGCCCTTGAATGCGCTACTCAGCCATTTTGCAACGCTTGGTCCGGCCCGGCCCGGCGGCACGCAACGGCTGATCAACGCTGATGAACGCAATGATACCGGTGCAAAGTTCATCCGTCCCTGATCCTCTTGAAAGCGCGGTCTGACACGCCCAAATAACAGTTATGGGGATGCCGATTACGGGTCCCTGTCACTCGGCTTGTCCCCTGCGGGAAGGCCATAACATTGTTATCGCTTAAGAAAAGGATGACCCAAATGCGTGCATTTGATCTGACACCACTGTACCGTGCCACTGTTGGCTTTGACCAGATCGCCGATCTTATGGATCGCGCCCTTACCAGCGACGTCGGCCAGAACACCTACCCCCCATACAATATCGAAAAGACCGATGATGATGCATGGCGCATTTCAATTGCCGTGGCCGGTTTTTCCGATGATGACCTCGCGATCGAGGTCAAGGACCGTGCGCTTCTTGTGACGGGCCGCAAGGCAGCCGAAGAAAAAGAGCGTAACTACCTGCACCGCGGCATCGCCACCCGCGCGTTCGAGCGGCGCTTCCATCTGGCCGATCACGTCCGCGTCACAGGTGCCGCCCATGAAAACGGGATGCTGCACATCGACCTCGCGCGCGAAGTGCCAGAGGCGCTGAAGCCGCGCCGGATCCAGATTACGTCAGACCGCAAGAAAGATGCCAATCTGGTCGAGGCGAAATCGGTTAACTAAGCTGATGACCTAAGTATCGAAGGCGCGCCACCTTTCGAGGTGGTGCGTTTTTTAATGCGCCTCGGCCCAGTTTGCGCCCCGCCCTGCGTCGACTGCCAGTTTCACATCCAACTTCACCGCAGGATCGCTGGCGTTTTCCATGACGTCGCGCGCAGCATTGATCAAATCGTCCGCCGCTTCTTCATTGACCTCGAAAATCAATTCATCGTGGACCTGTAGCAGCATTTTCGCGGGCAGCCCATCAATCGCTGCCGGCATCCGGATCATCGCCCGCCGGATCACATCTGCCGCCGTCCCCTGAATCGGCGCATTAATCGCCGCGCGTTTGGCAAAGCCCGCCTGCGGGCCTTTGGCGTTTATCTCGGGTGTGTTGATCCTGCGACCAAAGAGCGTCTGCACATACCCCTGCTCTTTGGCGAAGGCGACGGTGTCATCCATGTATTTGCGGATACCGGGGAAGCGGTCGAAATAGCGGTCGATGAATCCCTGTGCCTCGCCGCGCGGAATGCGTAGATTGCGGGCAAGGCCAAAGCCCGAGATACCGTAAATCACACCGAAGTTGATCGCCTTGGCCTGTCTGCGCACATCCGGTGTCATCTCATCCAACGGCACATCGAACATTTCCGAGGCTGTCATGGCGTGAATGTCGATCCCGTCCAAAAACGCCTGCTTCAGCGCATCAATCTGCGCGATATGCGCCAGAATACGCAGCTCGATCTGGGAATAGTCGAGGCTGACAATGACTTTTCCGGGTTCTGCGACAAACGCCTCACGGATACGTCGCCCTTCTTCGGACCGGATAGGGATATTTTGCAGGTTCGGGTCGGTGGACGCCAAGCGCCCTGTGTTGGCACCCGCAATGGAATAAGAAGTATGCACACGGCCTGTTTCGGCATTGATGTGTTCTTGCAAGGCATCGGTATAGGTTGATTTGAGCTTGGATAGCTGCCGCCAATCCAGAATACGGCGCGGCAGATCGTGGATCGTGGCAAGGTCTTCCAACACGTCGGCCCCCGTCGAATAGGCGCCCGTCTTGCCGGTTGATGGCTTTTTGCCATCGGGCATTGCCAGCCCCATTTCATCAAACAGGATTTCGCCCAGTTGCTTTGGTGATCCCACGTTGAAAGGCCGCCCCGCCATCTCCTGAATTTCGGCCTCCAGTCCGGCCATTTTCTGGGCAAAGGCATTTGACATCCGGCTCAGGGTATCGCGGTCCACCTTGATCCCGTTACGCTCCATCTGCGCCAGCACAGGCACGAGGGGCCGTTCCATCGTTTCATATACAGTGGTGACACGGTTCACATGCAGTTGCGGCTTGAACTGCTGCCACAGGCGCAACGTGATATCAGCGTCTTCAGCGGCGTATTTCACAGCCTCATCGACTGGCACGCGATCAAAGGTGATTGCGGATTTCCCGCTTCCCAACAATGGTTTGATCGGAATAGGCGTGTGATCCAAATATCGCTCAGACAGCGTATCCATGCCGTGATTATGCTTGCCCGCGTTCATCGCGTAAGACATCAGCATCGTGTCATCAATCGGTGCGACAGTGATATCCAGACGCGCGAAGATCTTGGTGTCATACTTCATGTTCTGACCGATCTTGATGATCGCGGGGTCTTCTAGCAGCGGCTTGAGCATCAACAGGCATGCGTCAAAATCCATCTGGCCATCGGCCATGTCATCCGATCCGAAAAGATCATCCGAAGCAGCCGATTTATGGGTCAGCGGAATGTAGCAGGCCTGCCCAGCCTCAACGCAAAGCGAGATACCGACCAGATCGGCAATCATCTCGTTCAGTCCGGTCGTTTCGGTATCGACGGCGACATAGCCGCGCTCGCGAATACGGTTGATCCAGATCTGCAAGGCGGCGGCATCGCGCACACACTCATAGGTGTCAGGGTCGAAACCCACCTGTTCAGGGCCGGCAACCTGGGTCTTGGCGGGCGCTGCTGACTCTATTACCGGGGGCTCAATCCCCAGTTTTTCCGCGATCCGTTTGGTGGCTGTCCGGAATTCCATCTCGGACAGGAACCCCATCAGCACCTCCGGGTCAGGATCGCGGACTTCCAGATCATCCAAACTGAAGTCCAGCGTCATATCACAATCCAGTTGCACCAGTTTCTTGGATAGCTCGATCTGTGCGCGATGGTCGATCAGGGTCTGGCGGCGTTTGGGTTGCTTGATTTCCTCGGCGCGATCCAAAAGGGTTTCCAGATCACCGAATTCATTGATCAGCAAGGCGGCGGTCTTGATCCCGATGCCCGGCGCACCCGGCACGTTGTCTACGCTGTCACCGGCCAGCGCCTGCACATCCACCACGCGGTCCGGTGTCACGCCGAATTTCTCGATCACGCCATCCGCGTCAATGCGCTTGTTCTTCATCGGGTCAAGCATTTCGACGCCTTCACCGACCAATTGCATCAGGTCCTTGTCAGACGATACGATCGTGACACGCCCTCCGGCGTCTCGGGCCTGATGGGCAAGGGTCGCAATGATGTCATCCGCCTCGAAGCCTTCCATTTCCTCGCAGGCGATGTTGAAGGCCTTGGTCGCCACACGGGTCAGCGGGATTTGCGGGCGCAGGTCCTCTGGCATCGCTTCGCGGTTGGCCTTGTACTGGTCGTACATGTCATTGCGGAATGTATGGCTGCCCTTGTCAAAGATCACCGCCACATGGGTGGCGGCGTTCTCGCCATTATTGCCGTCAACATAACGCTGGAGCATGTTCACAAATCCACTGACCGCACCCACGGGCAATCCATCCGACTTGCGGGTCAATGGTGGCAGTGCGTGATAGGCGCGAAAGATGAATGCCGATCCGTCGATCAGATGCAGGTGACAGCCTTTTCCAAACGTCATGTCGGTCCCCCTAGAAGCTTCCCCGACTCCTATACGCGGGGGGCATGGGGGTCTAGTGGGCGGCCTGAATGAAGGTGCCGTTCCGCAAGTCTTTCATCGCCTGCTGTAATTCCATCTGCGTGTTCATTACGATTGGGCCGTGCCATGCGACAGGTTCCTGAATGGGGCGGCCTGCCACCAGCAGAAAACGCACACCATTCGGCCCTGCCTGCACGGTCACATCGTCGCCATTGCCAAAGCGCACCAATGTCCTGTTGCCGGTCATGTCGCGGATGTTCAGTTCCTGGCCCGCGACCTCTTTCTCGACGCGCACACCCACCGGATCGGCGGCATCGACAAAGCGGCCAGCACCGGCAAAGACATAGGCAAAGGCGTTGGCGCGCGTATCGACCGGCAATGTCTTGCGCATGTTGGGCGCAACGGACACATCCAGATAAAGCGGGTCCGCCGCGATCCCATCCACAGGGCCCGCCTTGCCCCAGAAATTGCCTGTGATGATCTTTACCCGTGTGCCGTCATCATCAATGATTTCCGGCACATCATTGCCCGCAATGTCCTGATAACGCGGCGCGGTCATTTTCAGGGATGACGGCAGGTTCGCCCACAATTGAAAGCCATGCATCTGGCCTGCGGCGTTCCCTTTGGGCATTTCCTGATGCAGGATGCCGGAACCGGATGTCATCCATTGCACCGACCCCGCACCGAGAACACCGTGATTGCCTAGGGAATCACCGTGCTCGACTTCGCCCTCAAGCACATAGGTAATCGTCTCGATGCCGCGGTGCGGGTGCCACGGAAAACCGCGCTCGTAATGCGCGGGCTCATCATTGCGAAAATCGTCCAGCAGCAGGAAAGGGTCGCTCTCGGCCGGATCGCCAAAGCCAAAGACGCGGTGCAAATGCACGCCTGCACCTTCCATTGTAGGTTGGGCACGGGTTGTTTGGGTGACAGGACGGAAGGTCATGGGATGCTCCTTGATATCTCAAGAAGACATATAGAGCGGGATACCTACGGCTAAAACGCCCAACCGCGAACAGGTTCTGTGCAGGACTGGCGGATAGGTTCAGACTTTGCCTTCAAAGTCTTTATGCACCAGCTTGGCATCGCAGTAAGGGCATTCGATCCAGCCCTGCTCTTTGGGGATTTGCAGCCAGACTCGCGGATGGCCCAGCGCGCCTTCACCACCGTCACAGGCGACACGCCACTCATGTACAATGCGGGTCTCGGGTGCAGGTGTGGACATGATTACTCTCATCTGGTTGCCGCGGGGCGCGCCCCGCCTTAAGTCTGCATCAGACATACCGCAGGCGCGGCACGGGGGAAAGACGGCATGACCGACAATGCAATAGAAATTAAGGGATTGAAAAAAACCTATGCGGCAACCGGGCGCAGCCCTGCCAAAGAGGCGCTCAAGGGGATCGACCTGAACATTCCGCGCGGCGCGATCTTCGGGCTTTTGGGGCCGAACGGGGCGGGCAAGTCAACCCTGATCAACATTCTGGCGGGGCTAGTGGTCAAGACCGAAGGCAGCGTGAAAATCTGGGGCTTCGATCAGGACAAGAACCCGCGGCAATCACGGGCCGCTATCGGGGTCATGCCACAAGAACCACATCTTGACCCGTTCTTTACACCCGCAGGGTCACTGGACGTGCAAGCAGGGCTCTACGGCGTGCCCAAAAGCCAACGGAAGACCGCGGAAATCCTCGACCTGATCGGACTGACCGACAAGGCAAACGCCTATGCACGCTCATTGTCGGGCGGGATGCGACGCAGGCTCTTGCTGGGCAAGGCGCTGGTCCATTCGCCACAAATCCTTGTGCTGGACGAACCGACCGCAGGCGTCGATATCGAACTGCGCAACATGCTGTGGCAGAATGTGCGCAGGCTGAACGAAGACGGCATGACGATCATTCTCACGACCCACTACCTCGAAGAGGCCGAGGAAATGTGTGACGATATCGCAATCATCAACCATGGCGAAGTCATCATCAAGGACAGCACTACGAACCTGCTTGGGCGACTGGACAGCAAGACGCTTGTCATTACCCCTGCAACCGACGCTGATCTGCCCGCTTTGCCCGACACGATTACCGGACGAAAAAAAGCCAACGGGACACTTACCTTCACGTACCATAGCGGCGTGACCCCTGCCGACCAAATCCTGTCATTGGTCAGGGACGCAGGGATCACGATCAAAGACGTCACGACACAGGAAACCAACCTCGAAGACGTGTTCTTGTCGCTGACGTCCTCACATTGAGATAAGACCTTGGACGATCAGTCAGACAACATCCGCTCCAGCTGACGCCCACCCAGAATGTGCATGTGATAATGCGGCACATCCTGAATACCATGCTTACGGGTATTTGATATGCCGCGAAATCCTTTCTCGACATCGGTGATCCGGCACACTTCGGCAATGGCCTGCATGAAACCATGGTGTTCGGCTGCCGACGCATCGCGCGCAAAATGATCAAGGCTCACATAAGGGCCCTTCGGGATCACCAGTACATGCACGGGCGCTTGCGGTGCAATGTCTTCGAAAGCCAGCGCATGGTCGTTTTCATAGACGGTCTTGTTGGGGATCTCTCCGCGCAGGATTTTGGCAAAGATGTTCTGGTCGTCGTAGTCGTATTCCATAGGGGACCTCAGTCAACAAAAAGATGGGGGGTATCAGCGAGTGTGCGGGCCACATCAGGCGACACGCTCAGGAATTGCGCAATGGCATGGGCGTTCTCGTCAGTCGTGGCGGTTTCCTTGATCCGGGTCGTATGGGCGAACTTGGCATCCCGGATCGCATCGCGTTCATAGATCATATCATGGCGGATCGTTGGCAAAAGCCGCGCCAGCGTCGCCTTGCTCGTCTGCGGACCGGCCAGCCCAACGCGCATCGCATGGCCCACCAGATAGTCGTCATCAAAGCTGCATTCGATCTCGAGCATCCGGACCGTTGCCCGATCCGCAAAAAAGTCCGTCATCAGATCAAGGCTCGATGTATCAAGACACATCACCAATCTGTCGCTGTCGTAGTGATCGAACAGCATCCGGATCAAGGCCCGCCGGTGCCGACCGCGCTTTTGCAGCGCGCTTTCGATGCCACCCAGATCAGGCAGGTGCGTATCTTCTTCGTTGAAGAGATACTCAAGAGCAGGAACATTCGTGTGGTGCCGGATTGCGGCGACCAACCGCTTGGCAACGTGCCATTTCTTGCAGGCGATGATCATCAACTCGCGGTTACGGCCCAGCGTCGTTTCATTTTCCCAGAACCGCGGGGCAAAACGGCGACCGATCCGGCCACGACCGGTCAGGAACGCGAACAGATTGCGCCCCTCATCCGAGATCACAAAATCCATTTGATCGCTTGCATAAAGCGCACCAAGCCGTGTGCGCAAATCCTCGGCCTCCGCGCTGATCTTGCGCGCAAACAAAGACCCCTGGCCCAGCAGCAAATCATAGTGATCGTTATAAAAGGTCACCGGCATACCATAGTCAGTGAACATCAAAAACGTAAGGGTCCGGTTCTCGATCTCGCGGGACGGCACAAGGTGGCGCACCAGCGTTTGAAAGAACGTTTCGTCCGGAATCCAGGTCGTGCGAAAAAAGCGCATCACATCGCGGCGGGCATAGGCGAACTCCAGCACCGTCTCGATTGTCTGGCGGCGCAGGCACCACCACTGGCTGCCAATCATGATCTGCAAATCGTCGGGGATCTTGCGGGTCATCCCGAAGCGCTTTTGCAATTCAAGCGCGGTATAGAACCGGCGCGGCTGTGTGCGCTCGTTGAAGAAATGGCGGTAAATCAGACGTTCCTCGCGAAAACCCGTCTTGATCCAGTTGCTTTCAAAGAAATCATGGCTTTCGATGTAATCCACATCATTTTCATCAAGCAGACGATGCGCAAATTCCGCAGATTTGATCGGCATGCAGTCGCCCGACACCATATAGAAGTGCGTGGCGCGCGGGAAGGCGCTGACGGCGGCCTCCAATGCGTGTAGGGTCGCCTGGACAAGGCTCCATTCACCCCAACCGCATTTGACGCGGCGGCTGGCGAAAGTGACATTTGGATTATCGGCGAGTGCCGCCCGAACCGCGCGATATTCGTGCGTCGAAGCAGACGCATCAAAATGGATCGCGATGTAATCGCCTGCCGCCGTCAACTGTTGCGCCTGCTGAATGATCACAGCCGGGTTTTTGTGACAAAGCAGGACAAAAGCGACACGTGCCATCAGTATTCAAGTGATCCTTATTGCGTTCAAAGCTGTCATAACGCGAACAGACATTGAAGTGACAGGGTTTCTTTGCTTTGAAAGGAACGAGGATTGGCAGGAGAGCACCCTTGGCGCAGTTTCCCGGAACTTGGATGACCCAAAGCGAAAGCGTGGTCTATCGTGTGGTACCCAAATGTGCCTGCTCGACCATCGGATTGATCAAGACACAGAGATTTCGCAGCGGATGACATTGTGGAGCCAATCTGGGTCACGAGTGATCCGGGGGAATTTACTGGTGATTCCTATTGATGAATCATTGTTGTATGTCGAACCGATTTATCTAAGAGCCTCCGGAAACAGTTCAATTCCTCAGCTGAAACGAGTGATTGTTGCTTATGGTGATCGATTGGCAATGCGAAATGATTTGAATACGTCTTTGCAAGCGGTTTTTTCTGAGGAGATCAATGAAACCATCCCTGATGATCAACCACCTATTGAGGGAGATCTTCAGGAGTTAATCGCTCAGGCGATAGATATCTATGATGAGGCGACAGTATTGCTTCAACAAGGTGATTTTTCAGGTTACGCAGAGAGCATTGAACAACTTGGAGATATCCTTGATGAAATTGATCAATTACAAGGAGATCAAACTGGTTAAACAGGAATGTATCCGGATATTTTAAAAAAGTGATCTGTTGGGTTTGTGATGTATGCCAATCAAATATACTGAACAAAAAACTGATTTCTCCGATGAGTTCATCAACAATTTTGAGTTTTATTTATTTCTTTGATGCCAAAAAAGAGATTTAAAACTAATCTTTAAAACCCTGATTTCATTTTTCTTTATAATATTTATGTAATCTGAGGAAGAAATTGCTAAGAAACATCTTTGTTTATTCCCAGGAAAAAATTTAACCCATAAGATATTTTATCATCTTCATTCTTCCAAGCCCATCAAGAGTTGCATTACATAAACAGGAATACTCACCAGAACGCACAGTATTACCAGTAATTTGTACCATTGCATCCTCATTTTCCTTATACCAATACAATTCCTGGATATCAGATAATGGTGTTACAGGCAAGGTAATTGGTAGATCAGGTATGTCTTTTTGTAATTCAAATCCTTCAAAGAGTATTATCTCGTATCCATCATTTGTTTCTATTCCTGCGGTCACATCATCAAAATAAATACTTGTGCTACCGGGTTGAACGTAGGGAGACATCCGGATTGCATACACATAATAGGTCAATGAACGATTATCAATTGGAATATAATTAGGATAATCAACATAATACTGACTTAAATCAATCGTGATATTCACGTTGGGACCAGTGAGCGTGAATGATTCAAATCGTCGTGATTGAAAATCTGCAGTTTCTCTCATTAAGTACCAGGTATTTGGTTGCAATTTTATATCTAAATCAATAATTTCCCAAACAGATGCATCACTGGGAGTACCATTCAAAGATTCGTCTGTTCCAACAGGAATATTAAGCATACCTGTTCTGGTTAATCCGACCAATGCCATCCAGTCTGCTCCTGGGAAACGAATGGGATCATCAACACCTTCGATGAATTCTTGATCAATGCCAAAAATAATGTCACTTGCAAAATCAGTGGGAAACATGAAATATGCTTGTACAAAAGTTTTCTTTGGTTCCTCCAACCAATCTTGAACAGAGGGTGATGAATGTATAAAGAGTACTGTGCCACTTAGTCGACCTTTAGGTTGAAGAAAGAAGCACCCTGAAAACGAGATGGCAATTAAAAGCATCATAAGTATAATACTAATCATTTTCTTGTTCATATTTTCACTATTCTAATATCTTATAATTCTTCTAATTCATTAATTCTAATAATTTTGTATATAGGTTTGGTAAGTATTCAGCGATAAGATCAAAAAACGGATGAAATTGTTTTTTTGGAACAGTTACAGGCATGGTCACAAATTCCGTTTCAGCACCATGTTCATCTCTTGCTTTCACCCGAATTTCTATTGTTTCTTCTTCAAACCACATATTACTTAATGAAACATCTTCACCTGAATCAAATGGACCTATCCAACGATTAGAACCATTCAAAGCAGAAGGAATGACTGATCCATCAGAAAAGACTACATTACTATGAAACAAATCAGGGTGTTCATTCATAATATTTATCAGCGCATTTGCTTGTGCAGTACCAGGTCGAATCAAACAATCAAATGGCCAATACCATCCCCAAAACGGAGAATAAGACCACATGGAAAACCCATGGATCTCTGGGTAATCACTAATGATTCGTTCAAATGTTGCAGTGAGTTTTTGGGCAGCATACGATGAATCCTTTCGCATTCCATCAGCAAAACCAAATTCTAAAAAGAACACGGGTTTATCTGAGGCTACGAGTCGAATGTTTTTCATGGCGTAATCCAAACCAGTAAGATAATACTCAATAGGAGTTGGGATCCTTACGCCCATAATTCTCCAATCATTCCCATAATAATTGATGCTCACCCAATCAACATATTCATCACCCGGATAAAAATTGGAAAAATTATAACTGTTCTGATAAAGACCTCTCGCATAGTCTTCATCATGACCCGTTCGATTGATATATTCATTAATCTCAGATTCAAGCATCTCAGGACTCATACATACCCATCCCATGGTATCAAAAGTGAGAAAATCAAGTTCTTTTTGAGTAATAAAGAAATGATGGTAATATCGTTGTGCTGCGATCAAACGTTCAATACCATCGCTTACGGCTGGATCACCTAAATCATAGTAAAGTTCTGGATGAGGGAAACTAGATGGATCAAATTCATCATATGCTCTTTTACTCTCTATTGCCCAAGAAGTTGATTTATCTCCAAACGGTCCAAATCCTCCCATATAATCAACTCCAATGCCTAATGGTTCTCGGGCAGTATGAAAAAACATTGGTTTACCAAAAGCAGCGAATTGATCTGCTAATCGTTCAAGATATTTATCATAGACTCCTTTGCACAGATTATCAATCGTAAAAGCTCCTTCTGCATATCCTTCCTTGGGATCTGGATCTGCTTCAATAGCATGAACTAAAACAATTTTTCCTTCCTTCCAACTCCTCTCAGCATTTTCAACATTGAAAACCGGGTAACCATCTGCATCATATTCCATAATGCCATACGGTGAAAACCAGGCTACTTTTCTATCAATTGCTTCTTCAAAGGTTTCAATATCGCCAGGCATCCATTCATACTGACCAATATACATCCCACCAGATGAGGGAGGAGCAATTTTTACCGATGAGTAATCTGTATTATCGCCATATGTTCCATCACCCCATTCAATGAGATAATACAGTTCATCGTCATCTTCATCTGTAGTTGAAAAAGTAAATATTTCTTCTGTGTTGATCTTGATTTGATCTGGTCCATTTATAATCGGAGGTTCTGGTATATTGTTATCATAATTGTTTTCTAGGGGACTGGCAATAGTTAAAGTTGTTAAGAATAGAATGAACACAAATAATAGATTCACAATTTTTTTCATAATATCTTTAATTATATTATGGGTGATTTATTATTTTAAATTTAACCTTATTATTTTTAAAATCTTGAATAGTAATACCCTAGAAAAATTGTACTTAGGAAAATATCAAAAAGATACGTATATTTGAATAATTTGAATTCCATTATCCAGTAATCTTTCGATGTTAACCCTCTTGCTTTTCCTCCTCTATTTAAGGAAACGTCTTATAATCCAGATCAACACTGGAAGAATAATAAATGCCATTAAATTACCGGTGTTCCCTGCAAATGACAAAACATCAGCAAAATTTCTTACCCCTGCAAGATAAACAATAACTGGTGGAACTGCCGTTAGC
>NZ_JAWOAN010000053.1:0-5043 GCF_046498525.1 Yoonia sp. | reverse complement strand
GGATTGATCGCCAGACTGGAAGATATGCTGTTGCGTGCAACTGAAAGACAGACGGGCATCGTCATAACGGCGCCTCCGGTGGGTCGTGCCGGTATGTTGCTGAGTTTTCTTTCCATCGCCGACACACAGTCGAACGCCGTCAAATACCTGCAAGAGGCGGTTCGTCGCATACGCGGGTAAAACGGCCGGTCGCCGGTCAGGTCAGTCCAGTTTTTCGCGCAGCGCCGATGACAATTCCTTCAAGCTGTAGGGTTTTCGCAGGATCGTGTATTTGCGGGCGTTGGCGTCACCGTTTTCGGTCTCGGCACCTTTTGCATAACCTGTTGAAAGCAGTATCTTGAGGTCAGAGTTCACTTCCAGCGCCTGATTGGCCACGTCAAAACCCGTCATGCCGCCGGGCATGATGATATCCGACAAGACCAGATCGATCGCGTCGTTTTCCTTCAGTATTCTTATGGCCTCGGGGCCATCGGAGGCCGAAACCACTTGATACCCCAAGTGATCAAGACGCGCAGCCGTCAGCCTGCGCACCATGGGTTCATCTTCAACGACAAGAATCGTCTCTCCATTTGATGGGTTGATGTGTTCTGGCTTATCCGGTTTGGCTTCGCGTTCACCCACTTGCATGGATGGCAGGAACAGGTTCACCGTCGTCCCGTGCCCTTCCTCGCTATAGATTGCCAGATGGCCGCGCGATTGCTTGGCAAACCCGTAGATCATGCTGAGCCCAAGGCCCGATCCACCGCCCGGCCCTTTGGTCGAAAAGAAAGGCTCTAGCGCCTGTTCAACAATATCGGGGCCCATGCCGGTTCCGGTATCCGTCACAGAGAGAGCCACATAGGGGCCCGGCGTTAAATCGATCTGCGTGGCGGCGTAATCGGCATCAAGAAAGGTGTTGCGGGTTTCAATGGTCAATGTACCGCCATCCGGCATGGCATCGCGGGCGTTGATCGCCAAGTTGAGGATCGCACTTTCCACCTTGCCGGGGTCGGCGATGGTTTCATCCAGATCGGGGCTGAGTGCCGTCTCGACCTTGATGTCGTCGCTGAGCGCCCGCTTTATCAGTGGCCGCATCGTTTCGACCAGTGTATTCAATGCAACCGGTTCGGGATCGAGCGCCTGACTTTTTGAAAAGCTGAGCAGTTGGCTGGTCAATGCGGCGCCAAGGTTCGAGGCTTCCAGCGCCTCTGAAATGAGTTCATGGTACTTTTCATCTTCAAGGCGCATTTCGAGCAATTCCAGATTTCCGATCACGACCGTCAGCAGATTGTTGAAATCATGCGCAAGGCCGCCGGTCAGTTGACCGACCGCTTCCATCTTCTGGGCCCGCCGCAATTCGGCGCGGCGTTTCTTGTCCTCGGTCAGGTCCTGAATAATCCCCAGAAAATGTTTTTCGCTGTCGATTTCCAGTTCAGAAACCAACAACCGGATCGGCATGATTTTTCCGTCCTTTCGCAGGGCGTCCATTTCGCGGCTCTTGCCGATGAGGTGTTTTTCACCTGTCTTGAGGTAATGATCCATATAGCTGTCGTGCTTGCTGCGGTCCGGTTCCGGCATCAGCTTATTCACATTCTGGCCGATGATTTCTGATGCGGCATAGCCGAAAATCGCCTCGGCCCCCGGACTGAAGATGCCGACGATGCCGTGTTCATTCACGGTGATGATCGCTTCGGGGGCTGCATCGAGAATAGCACGGAGCCTTGCTTCGCGATCGATGATCTCTTGCGCGGATCTCTTGATTGCGGTGACGTCTTCGATCGCGAGCAGGATCAGGTCGTCACCATTGGCGGCCGCTTCGATCTTGCGTGCGTTCAGCACCATATATTGCGGCCCGGTATCGCGCTGCTCCGATGTCACCTCAAAGGCCTCAACCGTGGTTTCGTCGGGCAGAATCCGTTCCAAGAGTTGGCGCAGGTCGGGTATATTCCAGCGTCCATTTTCGATCTTGAAAAAGTTCTCGCCCACGACCGCCGTGTCCGTTGTTCCAAAAATACGGTGAAACGACTGGCTGACAGAAACGATGCGCAGATCGGAATCCAGCACCAGCAGCGGTTCGCGGATCGTATCGACCACGCGTTCGGCAAAAAGGCGTGCCTTTTGGATGGCGCGTTGCAGTTGCTTCAGGTCAGAAACATCCTGAAAGGTGATCACGACGCCGTCGATTTTGCCATCTTGAGTCCGGTAGGGCAGGATACGCCGCAGAAACCAACTTTCGTCGTCGCGCTGGACTTCCGCCTCGCGCGGTTCGAGCGTGTCCAGCACGGTGCGCGCGTCATCCAACAGCTCGGGGTCCGTGACATTGCCCGTGATGTCGCCAAAGGGGCGGCCCACATCATTGCTGATGACGTTGAACAGCGCGCGCGCTGCCGGGGTAAAGCGCATGATTTTCAGATCGCGGTCCAGAAACACCGTCGCAACGCCAGAGCTGGACAGCAGATTGTTAAGATCGTCGGACATCCGGCGTTCCTCATCGACCTTTTGTTCCAACTGCGTGTTCAGCGTCGTGAGTTCTTCGTTCAGCGATTGCAGCTCCTCTTTCGAGGTTTCCAGCTCTTCATTGGTCGACTGAAACTCTTCGTTCATCGACATGGCTTCTTCGTTGGCCGCTTTCAGTTCCTCGGTCGACCTCTCATAATCGCGGATCGTGTTTTGCAGATCGAGGCGGGTCGATTCCAGTTCCTGTTCCAGATACTGGCGGGCCGAGGCCGAGATATGGTTGTTATTGGCTTCCAGGCCGTTCTCGACGGGCGGCTGGTCAGACAACGTGACCAAGACGAGCTTTGACCCGTCATGGCGCAACGGGTGTGCGGTCAGCGTGACAGGTATGCGGTGCTTGTCGCGCGTCACAACCCCTGTGGTCGTGGCATCCTGGTCGGTTTGCTGCGCAGACCGGATCGTTGTCGCCAGTTTGGCCCGCAAGCCGTGGCGCGCCATTGCAAGAACGCTGTAGCTGGCTTCGCCGACAGGCACCCTGAGATACTGGTCTGCGGGGCCTTCGACGTAAAGAACCTCGAGCTTGGCATTGATCAGGACAGCAGCCGGCGCATAGCGTTCGATCAACAGGCGCTGGCTAAGGTCGGCCAGACGTGTGATATCGGGCGTGGCGATAGCTGTGCTTTTTGTATCGTGACCGACCAGAGGAGCATGGGATGCAATCGGAAAGTCGAGGTGGCGGTGACGCCCTTTGCCCAGCCGTTTGAAAACGTGATGCTGCCGCGATTGCGCCTGAAACAGGTCGTCATGACTGCCGACCGTTTCGGACGAGCCAAGAAACAGATACCCGCCATCGTTCAGGGCAAAATGAAACAGTGAAATGATCCGGTTCTGTGCCTCGGGTGTCAGGTAAATCAGCAGGTTCCGGCAGGATATCAGGTCAAGTCTGGAAAACGGGGCATCTGCCAGCACATTCTGGTTTGCGAAAACCACAGATTCGCGCAGTTCGCTGCAAACACGGTAGCTGTGATCTTCCTTGACGAAGAACCGATTGAGCCGCTCGGGCGAGATATCCGCCGTGATTGTATCGGGATAAATGCCTGCGCGCGCCACTGACAGGGACCGTTCGTCCACATCCGACGCAAAGACCTGTAATTTCACGTCCTTGCGCAGGGCGGAGATATGTTCGATCGTCGCCATCGCCAGCGAATAGGCCTCTTCTCCGGTCGAACAGCCGGGTACCCAGATCCGGACCGGTTTGCCTGCATCATGGCTGCGCACCAGATCACACAGCACCTCTGCACTGAGATAATTGAACGCTTCGGGGTCTCTGAAAAACTGGGTGACATTGATCAAAAGGTCATTGGACAGTTTGCGGGCTTCGTCGGGCGAGTCCTTGACAAGCGCCAGATAGTCGACCGCATTGACCATATGGCGCAAGACCATCCGCCGTTCGATCCGGCGCAGCAGGGTGCCTTCCTTGTAAAGCCCGAAGTTTATGGGTGAATGCGCCTTGAGCGCGGAGACGATATCGGGCAGGGCCCCGCGCAGGCTATCCCCCCGATCATTATCGCCTTTTGACCTGTTGATGTAAGGGTGCTGACCGTATTCCAGCAGGACTTGGGGCATCTCGGCCACGGGCAGGACATAATCCACGTCATCCGCTGCAATCGCACTGCGCGGCATACCGTCATGCAGGGCATCTTTCGGGTCCTGCACCATGACGATGCCGCCGTGTTCCTTGATTTCCGCAAGTGCCGCCGCGCCATCGCTTCCGGTGCCGGACAGAATGATCGCAACAGCGTTTTGCCCTTGGCTTTGCGCCAGCGAGCGCAAGAAATGGTTGATGGGAAGACGCAGGCCCCGCCGCTCTGTCGGTTCCGACAGGTGTAATTTGCCATCCGCGATGCTTAAAAAGTGACTGGGCGGAATGACATAAACATGGTTTGGCGCGATGTCCTCGCCATCGGTCGCCAGTGCAACCGGCATTCCGGTGTGTTTTGCCAACAGCCCGGCCATCAGGCTTTCATGGTCCGGATCGACATGGTTGATCAGAACGAATGCCATGCCGCTTTGATTTGGCATCGCATCGAAAAAGTCGGAAAAAGCCTGCAACCCACCAGCCGAGGCACCGATACCCACAACGGCAAAAGGCGGGGTCTTCTTTTCAGGAGGAACGGCGTCATCGGACGCCTGCTTTTTGGCGGTTTTCGCTTTGGCCGCGTTCTTTCCCTTGTTGTTTTTAGCCATCGCTTTCCCTTTGCGAACCATTCGATATTCAGGGGTGGCCCCAACAATGCAGCACAGACTGCCGTCGGATCGCGCAAGTGCAGCAAAGCCTTTCTTGCTTGGTTAGTAAAGATACAGCCTGCCAGAAGAGCGGATGATGCGGATTGATATCAATCAATGGCCTGTAACCTTATGTTTTCGGGCGATTTCGGCTAGGCGATACCAAGAACATCGCGCCGCGCCGCTTGCCGGACAGCCAAGGCATCGACCTCGGCTTTTGTCGTGGGGCTCAATCCACCGCCGGGTTTGCGCAGCGTGTCATGTGCGATCACCCCGCGCTGCGCCAGCGTATATTTGCGGATCGCCAGCCCCAGACCGGGC
>NZ_JAWOAN010000265.1:0-3741 GCF_046498525.1 Yoonia sp. | reverse complement strand
TGGCGCGCCGCCCGCATTCTTGACGACCAGCACATCGATACCAAGGTCCTGAAACAAGGCAACCTCATCTTCGACCGAAAACGGCGGCCTGCCGACAAGATACCTCCCGCCCGCAAAGGGAAACGGCTTTTCAGGCGGGTCGATCTGGCGGCAAATCACCTCGCGCCCCTGCAGATTGGAAAACCGCTCTAGCGTCTGTCGTCCGGTGCCCAGAAAAACCACTGCGCCGGGCGGAATATGCCGGGCGGCCTCGGGTTCGGTTGCGATCTCGGTCCAGTTGTCTCCCGGCTCCGGCACCCAAGGCGGACGCAGAAACTGGGTATAAGGGATATCCGCCTCGGCACAGATGTGCGCGGTGCGCTTCGTGATCCGATGGGCGTAAGGGTGCGTCGCATCCAGGACGGCGGTCATCCCGCCCTCATCCAGAAAACGGCGAAACCCGTCCGCCCCGCCAAACCCGCCAATCCGCGTGGGCAAGGGTTGCGCT
The DNA here is from genome assembly GCF_046498525.1 of Yoonia sp. GTDB lineage: Bacteria > Pseudomonadota > Alphaproteobacteria > Rhodobacterales > Rhodobacteraceae > Yoonia. Next base: position 3,254 of record NZ_JAWOAN010000265.1, on the reverse strand, counting down.
TCGGGCATGCGGGTCGCACCCGCCAGCGAGATCACTGCATCATACCCTTTCAGGCGTTCTGCAATCTGGCGGGCCTCGCCTGTGCCCCCCAACACAAGAAGCGTCATGCGCCTGCTCTCGCGATAATCGCACCTTTGCGGTCAATGACGACAATATCGAAAGCCATCTCGGACCGTCCAAACCTGTCCTGTACCTGCGCCAATGCCTGTTGCGCTACTTTATCGGCCAACACAGCTCCGGCAATCTCGAAGGCCTCCAGCGCTGTATTGGCCCCTGCAATGCGCGGGTCACCGGCCAACGCCGCCAGCCCCGCAAAATCCACCTGACTGCGCGCGGAATGCAAATCAACCGCTCCCTGTGCCAGTTTGGTGATCTTGCCGATGCCACCGCCGATGGTCACCCGTGCGACGGGGTGCCTGACCAGATACTTCAGCATCCCGCCTGCAAAATCGCCCATATCCAGCATCGCATGATCGGGTAGCCCATAAAGCGCCTGCACAGTCTTTTCAGACGTCGCACCGGTGCAGCCCGCCACATGGGTCAGCCCATCCGCGCGCGCCACATCAATCCCGCGATGGATTGATGCAATCCACGCGGCACAACTGAACGGACGCACCACGCCAGTGGTGCCAAGAATGGACAGGCCCCCTGCAATGCCAAGGCGGGGGTTCCATGTTTTTAGCGCTAGTTCCTGCCCACCGGGAACAGAGACCTCGATCCGCACGTTCGGTTGCTGGGCAAACTGCATGGCCATGTCACTGACAACATCCGTCATCATCTGCCGCGGTACCGGATTGATGGCAGGCTCGCCCACGCCAATCGGCAAGCCTGCCTTGGTCACGGTGCCAACGCCATCACCCGCAGCGAACACGATGCCATCTTCCGAGCTGGAAACCGTCACAACAATCAACGCCCCATGCGTTACATCGGGATCATCACCCGCATCCTTGGTAATGCCGACACGGGCCCAGCCTTCACCCGCCTCGGCTAAAGCGAGCGGAAACACAGGTGTTTCGCCTTTCGGCAGGGTAATTCCCACCTCACACGGAAAGGCGCCACCCCAGAGCCGCATCAGCGCCGCTTTGGTTGCAGCAGTGGCACAGGCACCCGTGGTCCAGCCCCGGCGCAATTGTGGTGTCGTCTTATCGTTCATTGGCGCGACGATAGGCAGGCGCGCGCATGACGGCAATCGCCAATCCGAGGTCGTTTGTCACCTTTCCAAGGCGCGCAATCGGCGGCATAAAGACCTCATGAATACCGACATCCCTCTTCCCGCCCACACATGGCCCACGCTGGAACCCGGCTGGGTCTGGCTTTGCGGTGCAGGACCGGGCGATCCGGGGCTGCTGACACTCCACGCGGTCAACGCGCTACGGCAAGCTGATGTGGTGATCTATGACGCATTGGTGCAAGAACAGATTCTGTCGTGGGCACCGCAGGCCGAACATATCTATGCCGGCAAACGCGGAGGCAAGCCATCGGCCAAGCAACGCGATATCTCGCTCCGGCTGGTCGATCTGGCGCGGGCAGGCAAACGGGTGCTGCGGCTCAAGGGGGGCGATCCCTTCGTCTTCGGGCGCGGCGGCGAAGAAGCGCAGACACTCGTGCAACATGGTATCCCAATCCGAATCATCCCCGGCATATCCGCAGGCATCGGCGGACTGGCCTATGCGGGCATCCCCGTCACCCACCGCGACGTGAACCAATCCGTCACATTCGTGACCGGGCACGACCAGTCCGGCAACACACCCAGTTCCCTCGACTGGACAAGCATCTCCAAGGGCAGTCAGGTCATCGTGATCTATATGGGCATGAAACATATCGCCCAGATCAGCCAGCAACTTATCAAGGCCGGACGCAGCCTGAACGAACCCGTCGCGGTCGTCACTACGGCCACGACGGATCAGCAACAGGTGCTCGAAACCACGCTCGGCACCATCGTCAATGACATCGCCGATGCGGGTCTCGAACCACCTGCAATCATCTGCGTCGGACAATCGGTGCTCATGCGACAGGTGCTGGACTGGCAAAACATGGCTGCGGGCCAGCCCCCCCGCAACCTTGATCCGCTGGGCCGTGGCCGCCCTGCCGAATCAGCTTGAAAAGATGAATCCGATTATCATCTTGCCCGAAAAACGCCCGTCGGAGGCGTCCTGCCGCCTCCATATCCGATGAGTTTCGTGATCGCCGCGCCTTCATCCGGCAGCGGCAAGACCACCATCACCCTCGGGCTGCTGCGCGCCTTCAAGAATGGCGGCGTCCCCGTACACGCCGCCAAATCCGGCCCCGACTACATTGATCCCCGCTTTCATGAGGCCGCCTGCGGCCAGCCCTGTCTGAACCTCGATGCATGGGCGATGACACCCGCCCGGATCAAAACTCTCAGCACAGATCCGCTCCCGCTTGTCATCGAAGGGGCCATGGGCCTGTTTGACGGCGCACCGCCCGACGGACAAGGCGCCACCGCGGACCTCGCCCGCATCCTGAACCTGCCTGTTATTCTGGTCATCGACGCAGGCAAGATGGCGGGTTCCGTCGCGCCACTTGCGCGAGGGTTCATCGGGCATGATCCAGACGTCCGGATCGCGGGGATCATCCTCAACAACGTCGGCTCAACACGGCACGAAAAGATGCTGCGACGTGCGCTCGGAGATACTCCCGTGTTCGGGGCCATCCCCCGTACGTCATCACTCTCGCAACCATCCCGACACCTCGGGCTGGTACAGGCACAGGAACGCCCCGACCTCGATGCGTATCTGAATGCCGCCGCTGCGCTAATCACGGCCCATTGCAATATGCCCGCCCTGGAGGCGCTGCTCAGCCCGCTGCAAAACGGAACCGTACCAATAAAACGGACCCCGCCTGCGCAATCCATCGCCCTCGCTCAGGACGCCGCTTTCGCCTTCAGCTATCCGCACCTGCTGCAAGACTGGAAGGCCGCGGGCGCGAGTATCCACCCGTTCTCGCCACTGGCCGATGATGCGGCCCCCGACGCCGACCTCATCTATCTTCCCGGCGGCTATCCCGAACTGCATGCCGGTACACTGGCCGCCAACACCACCTTTCTGCGCAGCCTGCGCGAAAGCCGTGCGCAGATTTATGGCGAATGCTCAGATTTCTCCTTTGGAATACCGGTATTCCAAAAATTTTTTTTCAAATCCCATTTTCTCAAAAAACCCGCCGGCGGGATTACCGGATTGAACATGAGCTTTTAAATCTCCGCCGGCTGCAGCCAGGGTATCCCGCAGCAGTCC
>NZ_JAWOAN010000225.1:0-3850 GCF_046498525.1 Yoonia sp. | reverse complement strand
CTGTGATTGAAACGACCGCTACTACAACTTACATCAACCCGTCCAATGGTGATGTGATCAGTGCAGCGGAGTATGATGCCTTGGATGCAACTGGAAAGGCGTCATACACTGATATCGCTCCTAGTGGTACTCAGAATTACTTCGTCTCGGCATCAGGCGAAGTCATCACCGCGGCTGAAAAAGACCCTCTGGCGGACGATGCTGCTGCCGTAACCGCCTTGCTCGGCGCGTACACCGCAACAGCTGTATCGACAGGCGCAATTGAAGGCATCAACGGTTCCATCACCAACGTCATTGATGGTATCGGTGCTACGACACAGCAAGCAATCGCTTCTGCTGACGTGTCGGCAATCGAGTACAACATGCCAACTTTCGATTTTGGTGATATGGCGACAACAGCACTTGGTGCGGTCAACACCGGCGAAATCACGCTTGGCGTGAACTCGTCTGTTGATAATGCCAAGACATCCTCGACCGAAGCTGTTTCTTCGGTAATGGAGCAGTTGGGTGGTTCGGCTGATACAGGTGCAATCGTTCTGAACATCGCGTCAAACATGACCGGTATCAACGGCTCGATCACCAACACAATGGCGGAACTCAACGGTTCGATGGGCAACCTGTCGACGACAGCACTTGGTGCGGTCAACACCGGCGAGATCATCTCTGGTGTGAACGCTGCTGTAACTGGCATCACCGGCGCTTCTGCTGGTCAGTAATCTGCTCTACGTAGGTTGATAAAATAAAGGGGGGGCATTCTTGCCCCCTCTACCCATTAAAAGATTGGAAGGGGACCAACTAATTTTGATTTCTAGTCCCCGCCTTCGCTTATTTTTATTTGCCGCGACATTCGCGTTATCACCGACAATTGCGTCATCATCTATCCTGGAACGTGTTTTGCAACTGCTTGATGCAGCCTATCCCCATATCAAAGCGTCCAATATATCTGCGAACATTGCTGAAAACATCAGCAATCCAACAATTCAGAATAGATCACTGGCAACGGGTGATCGTGTCATCATCGGATATGACACGTCCGGGACGGCAGTCCTTGGCTCCGCTGACGCCTTTGGTGTCTTTGTTGATCCGTCACAGGCCTCTGCACTTGGATCTGGTGTCAGTGCGGGATTGTATCCTGTCGGCAGCGCGCTCTATTCCCTGCCACCTGCGGGTCAACTTTCCATCTTCGCGCAGACGTCCAGCGGTGGACCACTGACACCCGCGCAAGAGACAGTCATGACGCGCATTGATGGAACGATTACCAATGTGCTGACCTCAGTGACGCCAAGGCTGACATCAGATGTAACGGCCTTCAATTCAGGGATGTTTTCGTCTTACATAGATGTTTCAACGATGGGCAGCACGGCACTTGGTGCCGTGAACGCGGGTGAGATAATCACCCATATTCAGGTCATCACCGGTCGAGATGCCTTAGGTACAAACGGCATTGATTTGGCACATCTTGGTCGCGGTCCGAACACCGCTTTTGATTACGCGCAGGCGGGTGAGATTTCCGCACTGACCCACCGGGTGCGTCAAATGGGCGGAGGCGTGAACGAAAGCATGCTGGCGTTGAATATCGCGTCCAATGCGACCGAGGTCACGGGTCGTGTGAGCAATATCATCGTTGGTCTGAACGTGTGAATCAGCATGCAAAAGTGACCCACTTTGGTGGGTTATGATCATCTAAAACTGACCCACCTGCATTGTTAACATCCGTGTGCTTTGGGCACGGAGGAAGAGCAGGTGTTACTTATGGAAACGGCAATGAAGATCCGAGGCTGGATCTTGGGGGATGGGCGCAGCATCCATTCTGTGGCGCGCGAGACTGGGATTTCGCGGACGACGATCAAGAAGTATCTGAAGAACCCGGAACAACCGCGCTATCGGAGACAGCAACCGCGTGTCGGGTCTAAGCTGAACGCACAGTTCGAGGTGCGTCTGCGGGAACTTTTTGAGCACGATCTGTCCCTTCGGCGCCGTGATCGGCGCACAGCGAAGAAGCTTTACGAAGAGCTTGTCGCGGAAGGCTACACAGGCTCTTATTCGCCAGTTCAGCGGTTTGTCAGTGAGCTCAAGAAGTCATCTGGAACCGATGGAACTGATGCATTCATCCCACTCTATTTCGTGCCTGGCGATGCGCTTCAGTTCGACTGGAGCGAAGAATATGTTCTGTTAGGCGGTGTCCAACACAAGGTTCACGTCGCCCATTTCCGCCTGTGCCACAGCCGCAAGCCTTTCGTCGTGGCCTATATGAACGAGAAGCAGGAGATGGTGCTGGATGCCTTTGTGCGGGCGCTGTCTTTCTTCGGTGGCGTTCCGCGCCGTGTGATCATCGACAACCCCAAAACCATGGTGACCTATGTCTCGCGGTCGAAGGATCGGATCTTTCATCCACGCTTTCTGGCCTTGATGAACCATTACGTCATCGACCCTGTCGCCTGCACGCCTGCCTCGGGATGGGAGAAGGGACAGGTCGAGAACCAGGTGCAGTTTCTGCGCGGCGAGCTGTTCACTCCCAGGCTTGTCTTTGACGATCTGGCGGCGCTGAATGCCTGGCTGCTTTTGCGCTGTGAGGAGCTGGCTGAACGCCGCCATACTGATCAACAGCATCGCACAATTGCCGACGTCTTTGAGGATGAAAAGATCGAGTTGCGCCCGCTAGGCCGTCCTTTCGACGGCTATGTCGAAAAAACTGTGCGGGTCAGATCCACCTGCCTGGTGCAATACGACAGCAATCGCTACAGCGTGCCGTGCGAACATGCGGGGCATCACGTCTCGCTGCGCGCCTATGCTGATCGGCTAGTCATGATCGCAAACGACGAAATTATCGCTGAACATAAGCGGCGCTTTACACGCAATATCAGTTACTTCGAGCCCTGGCACTATGTGCCGTTGCTCGATCGCAAGCCCGGTGCGTTGCGTGATGGCGCACCCTTTGTCGGTTGGGAATTGCCCAAATCGATGGAGCAGATCAAGGATCACTACATGCGCGAGAAAGGTGGCGACCGCGAGTTTGTCGATCTGCTGCTGCTGGCACTTGAGCATGGCATAGACGTGGTCGAGATGGCCTGCGACCTGGCCATCGAACAACGCACCTTGCGTTTGCCGGCGATCATCAATCTGGTCAATCAACTGCTGGAGCCGACAATCGCGCCGTTGGCGGAAACCCATGCCTATCCGCAGTTGAGCGTGCGACCACAGGCCGATTGCAAGCGATATGAGGCGCTCTGTGCTACGGGGAGGGCCGCAGTATGAACGCTCTCATTGACCAACTCGCAGCACTCAGGCTCCACGGAATGGCTGCTTGCGCGCAGGATTTGTTGGCCGCGCGCACGCCACCCAGCCTGACGACAGCATTGAAGACCTTGATCGAAGCAGAAACCGAAGAGCGCAGGGTGCGGTCCATCCAGTATCAGATGCGCATCGCGAAATTCCCCCATCACAAGGACTTCGCCACCTTCAATTATAGCGCGGCGACCATCACAAAAGCGCAGATCGACCCGTTTTGCTCAGGCCAATTCACTGATGACGCGCATAACATCATCCTGGTCGGGGGAACTGGTACCGGCAAGACGCACATTTCCATCGCGCTCGGGACCAACCTGGTCAATAGAGGAAAGCGGGTGCGCTTCTATAATGCCGTCGATCTGATCAACGCCCTCATCGCAGAGCAGGCCGAGGGAAACACAGGGAAGATCATCAAGCAACTGACCGCTCTGGATTGCGTCATCATCGATGAACTTGGCTATATCCCGTTTCCGAAATCCGGCGGGTCGCTGCTGTTTCACTTGATCAGCAAGCTGTATGAAACCACCAGTGTCATCATCACCACCAACCTCGAGTTCGGTGA
>NZ_JAWOAN010000047.1:0-3586 GCF_046498525.1 Yoonia sp. | reverse complement strand
GGTTTACACACGGAAGCATACTGGGAGGAAACCATGCATTCCATTTTGAAGACGTCGCTCGCGGCGTTTGTTGCTGCTGGCGTTACCGCGTCAACCGCTGCCGCCGATGCACATTCGCTGTCTGGCGAACTCAACATCATCTCCGACATGTCAAACCCGGCACCACGCGCGGTCATGGAAGGGCTTGCCGCCGACTTTGACGCGCTGCACCCCGAACTTGAGGTCAACCTGACGATTGTCGACCGCGAAGCGTGGAAAACACAAATTCGCAACGCGCTGAGCGCCAATCCGCCAGACGTTGTGAACTGGTATGCGGCCAACCGCATGCGCCCTTATGTCGACGCAGGGCTGTTTGCGGACATTTCCGACCTTTGGGCCGAACCCGCCTTTGATGCGCTGGCATCCACCCAAGGTGCGATGACGCTCGACGGTGCCCAATGGGGTGTGCCTTACACATACTACCAGTGGGGCGTTTATTACCGCAAAGACATCTTCGACCAGTACGGACTGAGCGAGCCTGCCGATTGGGAAGAAGAGAAGGCCAACTGCCAGACACTGCTGGACAACGGTGTCAAGTGCTACACCATCGGCACCAAATTCCTTTGGACTGCCGGCGGCTGGTTCGACTACATCAACTCGCGCACGAACGGTTATGATTTCCACATGGCGCTGGCCCGTGGTGAAGTCGAATGGACAGACGACCGCGTACGTCAGACGTTCGCCAACTGGCGCGAACTGATCGACATGGGCGCTTTCATCGACGATCACCAGACCTACAGCTGGCAGGAAGCCCTGCCATTCATGGTTAATGGCGAAGCCGCGTCTTACCTGATGGGTAACTTTGCGGTTGCCGCGATGCGTGATGGCGGCCTCTCCGACGATCAACTGGACTTCTACCAGTTTCCGATGATCAACCCTGAAGTCGACTATGCAGAGGACGCGCCGACCGATACGTTCCACATCCCATCCGGAGCGCAGAACATGGACGCAGCAAAGGAATTCCTGCGCTATGTGACATCGGCTGACGTGCAAACAAAGATCAACAGTGGTGAAGGCTTGGGCCAGTTACCGGTCAACGCCAACGCATCCATCGACGATGACAAGTTCCTCGCCGAAGGGTTCGAGATGCTCTCGAACAATGCAGGTGGCGGCATCATGCAGTTCTTCGACCGTGACTTCGATGCGGAAATGGCATCTGTCGGCATGGAAGGCCTGCAGGAATTCATGGTGTTCCCGGACAATCTGGACGACATCCTGATGCGCCTCGAGGAAACACGTCAACGCATCTACAACTAAACCGTAGCGGTGGGTTTTACCCACCTACAGCACCCACCTTTTTGTAGGGTGGGTGCAACCCACACGACGCCAACCCATCTGCAAGACCTTTTCGGCCTTTCACATGTGTTGACCCAGTAGGAGAAACGCCATGTCGGTGTCCCCGGCCGTTCCAAGCACCCGTGCCAGCCAACCGCAACGCGGATGGTACAAGCGTAACGAGATTGCGATCACGCCGTGGCTTTTCCTGTTGCCCGCCATGATCTTTTTCGCGGTCTACGTGATAATGCCGATCGGTCAGTCATTTTGGATTTCTTTCCATGAATGGGACGGTCTGGGCGAAAAGACATGGGTTGGCACGGCCCATTATGAACGCCTGCTTGGATGGGGCGAACAGAACATGGACCGCAAGTTTCAGATCTCTTTCTGGAACAACCTCAGGTGGCTGGTGCTTTACCTTCTGGCAATTCCCGCAGGCCTGTTCATCGCGCTTTTCCTGAACCAGTCGGTGACGGGCATCCGCTTTTACAAGTCGATGTTCTTCTTTCCGTTCGTCATCTCTCAGGTTGTCGTCGGTCTGGTTTTCAGCTGGTTCTATCTGCCACGCGAAGGTCTGCTGAACGCAATCCTCGGGGTCTTTGGTGCCGGTCCGGTGAACATCCTTGGCGATCCGACATTGGCGACCTACGGCATCATCGCTGCGGGCCTTTGGCCGCAGACCGCATACTGCATGATCCTTTATCTTACCGGCCTCAACGCCGTTGACCCCGAACAGGTAGAGGCCGCACGCCTTGACGGGGCCAAAGGCCACAAGATGTTGTGGTACGTGATCCTGCCGCAACTCAAGCCCGCGACGTTCATCGCCTTCGTCGTGACAATCATCGGCGCTTTGCGATCCTTTGATCTGATCAGCGTGATGACCAACGGCGGGCCTTTCGGGTCAACCCGCGTGCTGTCATTTTATATGTTCGAAGAGTCACTTTCCGAATTCGGGTTCCGCATGGGCTTTGGTGCTGCGATCGCGGTCGTATTGTTCTTCATCATGCTCGGGTTCATCGCCTATTTCCTTTACTCCATGTACCGTGACGAAAAGGGAGCGCACTGATGTTTCCAACCCCGCTTTCAAAGACCTCACGGTCTTGGCAGATCACCTATCAGGCGCTTTTGCCCTTGGCGTTGATCGTCTGGCTGCTGCCGCTGATCGCTGTCGCGAATTTTTCGATAAAACCAGAATCGGATTTCGTGAGTGGCAACTACTGGGGCATCCCCAGCAGTTTCGAGGCGTTTTCGAACTACGGCAAGGTCTTCTTTGAATCGAACATGCCGCGGTATCTGTGGAATTCGCTCTTCATCACCATTCCCACGGTCATCGGCGCGGTGGCACTGTCCTGCATGGCGGGCTTTGCGCTTGGCGTTTACAGGTTCAAAGGCAATCTGGCGATCTTCTTCATCTTCATCGCGGGCAACTTCGTACCCTTCCAGATCCTCATGGTGCCGGTGCGCGACCTGACCGTCAGCATGAACCTCTATGACACCAAAACCGGCCTCGTCCTGTTTCACATCGCGTTTCAGACCGGCTTTTGTACGCTCTTCATGCGCAACTTCATCCGCGCCCTGCCCTTCCCTCTGATCGAGGCTGCGCGCGTCGAAGGCATCGCGGAATGGCGCATTTTCCTTTACGTAGTCCTGCCCCTCATGAAACCCGCGCTGGCCGCACTTGCCGTGCTGATCTTTACCTTCATCTGGAACGATTATTTCTGGGCAGTCGTCCTGACCCAAGGACCCGGTGCGCAACCTGTCACTGCGGGGATCACCGAGTTCAACTCACAATTCCGCGCTGCCTATCACCTGATGAGCGCAGGATCGATCGTGGCCGCCTTGCCACCGGTCATCATGTTCTTTTTGATGCAGAAACACTTTATCGCGGGCCTCACCCTCGGAGCTGTAAAGTAAGCCATGAACCGTACCTATCGTATCGACGATGGCCGTCAGACGCTTGTTCTGGCGGCCCGCAATGACCGCCTGCCAGAGGTCGTTTACTGGGGGGCGCTGCTGCCGTCCGAGGAAAACCTCGATACGCTGCACGCCGCCCATGCGATCGACGTCACCGGCGGGATGCTGGACGAAAACCCCGACCTGTCGATCTGTCCAGAAGCCACCCGCAGCTTTCCCGGCCAGCCCGGACTGATCCTGCGCGACAGTGACGGCACCCCGATGTTGCCGAAGTTCTGCTTCGAGAGCGTCGAACAGAACGGCACTCTGGAACTGACCTATACCGACAAGGACAACGGGCTGACCCTGAGCGTCAGCT
>NZ_JAWOAN010000146.1:0-3369 GCF_046498525.1 Yoonia sp. | reverse complement strand
CGCGCAATCCACGGTTTCAGAACACCTGCGCATCCTGCGGGATGCGGGCGTGATCAAAGGCCGGATTGATCCACCGCGCGTCTGTTATTCGCTCGCACCGGGCGCTCTGACATCCCTGTCTGGGTTGATTGCCGAGCTTGAAGCTGCGGTCGAGGAAACGGATCGTTGCGTCATTCCTTCCGCTGTCAGAGGATGAACCATGTCACTGTTTGAACGCTATCTTTCGCTCTGGGTCGGGTTATGCATCGTTGCAGGCATCGTGTTGGCGAACCTGCTGCCGGGTCTGTTCGGGTTTCTGGCATCACTTGAATACGCCTCGGTCAATCTGGTCGTGGCGGTGCTGATCTGGGCAATGGTCTATCCGATGATGGTTGCGGTGGACCTTGGCGCGCTCAAGGGTGTCGGCAAAAGACCCAAGGGACTAGTGATCACCGTGGTCGTGAACTGGTTGATCAAGCCCTTTACGATGGCGGCACTCGGGGTGCTGTTTTTCAACTACGTCTTCGCGGACCTGATCGACCCGGCCAATGCAGGCCAATACATTGCAGGCTTGATCCTGCTGGGAGCCGCACCCTGCACGGCGATGGTTTTTGTCTGGTCGCAATTGACGAAGGGCGATCCCAACTACACGCTGGTTCAGGTATCGTTGAACGATGTGATCATGGTTTTCGCCTTTGCACCGATCGTTGCCGTGCTGTTGGGCGTGACCGACATCGCCGTTCCATGGGAAACGCTGGTGCTGTCGGTTGTGCTGTATGTCGTACTGCCGCTGGCGGCAGGGGTGCTGACCCGCGCGCGGCTGACCCGACAGGGGGGCGAAGCGGCGGTGGCCGCGTTCACGGCGCGGATCAAGCCCGCGTCGGTTTTGGGTCTGCTACTGACTGTCGTCCTGTTGTTCGGTTTTCAGGGAAATGTCATCACGGATAACCCGTTTCTGATTCTTCTGCTGGCCACGCCGATCCTGATCCAGTCCTACGGGATTTTCGCCATCGCATACTTCTGGGCGTGGCGCTGGAACGTGCCGCACAAGGTTGCGGCACCTTGTGCGCTGATCGGCACGTCGAATTTCTTTGAACTGGCGGTGGCCGTCGCAATCGGTCTTTTCGGTCTGAACTCCGGCGCAGCACTGGTCACGGTCGTCGGCGTGCTGGTCGAAGTCCCGGTCATGCTGTCGCTCGTCTGGTTCGCCAACCGCACAAGAGATAGGTTTCCGGAGTAAGTGCCGCCGCCAATCAGCGAAGCCGCCGTTTCAGATCATGCCATTGACGTCCAGAGCTGGAACAGCAGGCCTGCCGCGAAAGCGCCGCTGAGCGACAGTGCGATATAAAGCGCGAAGACCTGCGGTTTCGCCAGCGCCCAGACAGCCATGGCCGCCGGGATCGACGTGACACCACCCGCCACAAGGAACGCCATGCCAGCGCCCGGGGCCATGCCCTGCTCGATCAGCCCGCCCACCAGCGGCAGCGCCGCATAGCCGTTCAGATAGGCCGGAACCCCAACAAGTGTCGCTGTCACGATGGGCATCAGGCCTTCGCCCCCCAGCGCCGCTGTGACCGTTTCCGCCGGAATCCACGCCAGCATCAGGCTTTCAAGGATAAAGGCCAGCGTGAGCCATTTGGCGAGGAACAGCGTCGTGGTAAGTGCTGTCTTGCCAAACTTCGTGCGGCGCTCGGCCTCGGTCCAGAAACGCCAGACAACAGGCTTGGGCGCGCGGACCTTCGCGCCGCCGCAGCCGCCATTGCCGATGCCCTCGCGCAGCGGATCCGCAAAGGCGCCGCCGCGCATCGTCACATGAACAACTGTACCGCCGAAGATACCCAGACCGATTGCAGCCATCGTCTTGGCGATGGCGAACTCAAGGTCCAGCACACCCGCTGTCAGCACAAACATGGACGGGTCCATGATGGGCGACGCCAGCCAGAAGGCCATCACCGCCGAGAGCGGCACCCCCATCGCCAGCAGCGCCGCAATCAAAGGGATCACTCCGCAGGAACAGAAGGGCGAAATGCCGCCCGCCAGCGCGCCCAACCCGATCATCAGGATCGGCGCACCGGTGAAGGCGCGGGCGATCAGGTTGTCCGCGCTGGTTGCATTGGCCCAGGCGGCAATGCCGATTGACAACAGCAGATAGGGTGCCGTGCGCAGCAAGGCACTGCCCGCAAACACGGCACTGTCGCCGGCCTGCAATGGGTCGAACAGGGCCAGAACCGCAAGGATCACCGCAGAGGCCAGCCAGACCCGCTGGTCGCGCCACAGTTGGCTCAATACGGACCGAAGGCTTGATCGAGGAAGGGTTGCATCAGTCATATCTAAATCTCCGGATTTCTAGTTTTATGCGGTCAGCAAAAAGGGGCAGGCGCATCATGCGGCATCCTCCGTGGATTGAACGGTCACGCCCGAACAACATTCGGAGGTCAGAAAATCGACCACCCGGTTCATCGCGGGAAAATCGACACGATTGAACACTTCGCGCCCCTGCTTGTCTTGCAGGACCAGTCCGGCATCGACCAGCGTCGACAGATGATGCGCAAGCGTCGAAGGGGCGAGCCCCAGATGATCGCCGATCTCGCCAACCCTGAGCCCCTCCTCCCCCGCTTTGACCAGCAAGCGAAAGATCGACAGGCGGGCGTCATGGCCAAGGGCAGCAAGCGCACGTGCATTGGGACTGATTGTGGTCATGGGGAAAACATAACTACAATTCTAGTTTTGTAAAGCTGTATTCACACACCAGTGCCGACCAATGCGATGATCGGAAAAGTCACCACTGGCACCTCGGCCAGCCTGACTTTGAGCCTGTGTTATTGCACAGTCACAATGGCCAGACGAACAGCAGCAAAGGGACGCTGACCGTGACGACCAGCACCTCCAACGGCAGGCCAAGTTTCCAGTAGTCAGCAAAGCGGAACCCGCCCGGCCCCAGAATAAGTGTATTGTTCTGGTGACCGATCGGGGTCAGAAAAGCACAGGAAGCGCCAATCGCGACAGCCATCAAGAAGCTGTCAGGATTCACCCCAAGCGTCGATGAGATACCAAGAGCGATGGGGCACAAGACCGCTGCGGTAGCAGCATTGTTCATCACGTCCGACAGAAACATCGTGGTGACCAGAACCACGACCAGCGCCGCAATCGCATTGCCCTGTGCGACCGTGTCCACCAGAAAAAGCGCCAGAAGTTCGGCGGCACCGGTGCTTTGCATCGCGCCCGCAACCGGGATCAGCGCCGCCAGCAAGACGATCACCGGCCAATCGATTGACGTGTAGACCTGCCGCAGCGGCACTGTACCAAAAACCATCGACGCCAGAACGCCAAGCGCAAAGGCCACGGCAGCCGGAAGCAAGCCCAGTGTCACCAGAGCGATCGCGCCTAGCA
>NZ_JAWOAN010000034.1:0-3062 GCF_046498525.1 Yoonia sp. | reverse complement strand
ATGCTGGTGATCTTCGGGCGATCCATTTTCATGCTGTTTCTGGGCATCGGCCTGATTTCCTGGCTTGATATGGCGCGGATCGCGCGGGGGCAGACCCTGACCATCAAGAACAAGGAATTCGTCGAGGTAGCCGTCGCCACCGGCGTGCGCCCGAGCAAAATCATCCTGCGCCATATCGTGCCCAACCTGCTTGGTATCGTGATCGTCTATGCGACGCTGCTGGTCCCCAACATGATCATCTTTGAAAGCTTCATCAGCTTCCTTGGCCTCGGCGTCCAGGAACCTGCCACCTCGCTTGGCGCTTTGATCAACGAAGGCTCGCGCACCATGCAATTCGGCTATCTGTGGCAGATCGCCTTTCCGCTTTTCTTCTTTGTCGTCACCATTTTTGCCTTCTTCTTTGTCGGTGACGGGTTACGCGACGCGCTCGACCCAAAGGACCGCTGAACATGAGCCTTCTGGAAATCGAAAACCTGATGGTCACGTTCAACACCGCCGATGGTGATGTGCATGCGGTGAACGGCGTCAGCTTTGGTATCGACAAGGGCGAGACGCTCGCCATCGTGGGCGAGAGCGGGTCGGGCAAAAGCCAGACCGCCTTTGCCGCGATGGGGCTGCTGGCCAAGAACGGTCGCGCCTTTGGCGTCGCACGGTTCGACGGCAAGGACCTGCTGTCCATGACACAGCGCGAATTCAACAAGATCCGCAGCAAAGACATGGCGATGATCTTTCAGGACCCGATGACATCGCTGAACCCCTATCTGCGGGTCAGCGAACAGATGGCAGAGGTTCTGATGCTGCATAACGGGGTCGGGAAATCAGCCGCCATCACCGAAGCGGTCAGGATGCTGGATGCGGTTCGCATCCCCGACGCCCGCGCGCGTGTCACGATGTACCCGCATGAGTTTTCCGGCGGGATGCGCCAGCGGATCATGATTGCCATGTCACTCCTTTGCCAGCCGCGCCTGCTGATCGCAGATGAACCGACCACGGCGCTTGATGTTACAGTCCAAGCCCAGATCATGCAGCTTCTTGGCGATATCCGGCAGGATTTCGGCACCGCAGTGATCCTGATTACCCACGACCTTGGCGTGGTGGCCGGGTTTTGTGACCGCACGCTGGTGATGTACGGCGGACAGGTCATGGAAGAAGGCACGACCGACGACATCTTCGCCAGCCCGTCACACCCCTATACCAGCGGCCTTCTCAAGGCGGTGCCACGGCTGGACGTGGACGAAGGCGAACTTGTGACGATCGCAGGCGACCCTCCCGATATGTCCAACCTGCCTGCCGGTTGCCCGTTCTCGCCCCGATGTCCTGTGAAACTAAGCCATTGCCAAAGCGAGCGCCCGCCGCTGGAAACGGTAGATGATCGTCGCCGCGCCTGCCACCTGCCTGCCCGCGAGGTCGCGTGATGGAACCGCTTTTGTCCGTCCGCAACCTGTCGGTCACTTTCGACGTGCGCAAACCCGGCGCATGGCCGTGGACGCCACCGCGCAAGCTGCATGCTGTGTCCGAAGTGTCGTTCGATATTGCACCGGGTGAATGTCTTGGCATCGTCGGCGAATCCGGCTCGGGCAAATCGACGATCGCACGGGCCGTTGTCGGCACGATCCCGTCCTCTGGCGGAAACATTTTCTTCGAAGGTGCCGATCTGGCGAACATGACCGTCAGCGAACGCCGGGTACACCGGCGCGATGTGCAGATGATCTTTCAAGACCCGCTTGCCGCGCTCAACCCGCGCATGACCGTGGGTGAAATCATCGCAGAGCCGCTGGTCACCCATGAACCGAACACACCCCGCACACAGGTCAAGGCGCGGGTCGGTCAGATCATGGAACGGGTGGGGCTGCTGCCCAACCTGATCAACCGCTATCCGCATGAATTTTCCGGCGGACAGTGCCAGCGCATCGGGATCGCGCGGGCGCTGATCCTGAAACCGAAACTGATCATCTGTGATGAACCCGTTTCGGCATTGGACGTGTCAGTGCAGGCGCAAGTGATCAACCTGTTGATGGAATTGCAGCGCGACATGGGCCTGTCGATGATCTTTATCGCCCATGACCTGAGCGTGGTAAAACACATCAGCGACCGCACGCTGGTGCTTTATCTGGGGCGCGTGATGGAAACGGCGAACAGTCGCAGGCTGACAACACTGCCCGAACATCCCTACAGTCAGGCGCTGATCGCGTCGGTGCCGATCCCTGATCCGGTGCTGGAACGGGCCAGACCACGACCGATCCTCGAAGGCGAACTGCCATCACCGCTTGCGCCGCCATCTGGCTGTGTTTTCCGCACAAGATGCCCAAAGGCGCAAACCTCCTGCGCCGAAGCGCGGCCAGTACTGGAAGAAATCGGGGACCGCCACTTTGTCGCTTGCCCCTTCCATGAGGCAGAACATGTTTTGGTGGCAGGCAGGTAGCAAAGACTGTTGCTTAACAATCGTTCGTCAGAACCGTTTTCGCCAAAATTGTCCGCGACCGCTAGTAGTCGCGCTCGAAGAACACACCGACACTCGTCTCGCCGTCCTGATCGACGCTGCCCTTTGCGGTAATTTCTCTGGTGATATCAAGGTTCAGGTTGATCTCCGTTTCCCCTACGCTGGTGACAGTCACATCGGTATAGACGTTCTCGGACAGATAAGCGCCCGCCCGCACGGCGGCGTTGCCCTGCTCATCCGTGGTCACGTCGAAGTCATCAAGGCCGATATTCGCGCGCAACCGGTCCAGTGCGCCCCCGCCACGCCCCGCCAATGTACTGACCGCAGAGGCCAGTTGCACCGCTTGCAGCGGGCTGATGCTTTGCAGGTCGCGCCCGAAGATCAACTGCGACAACACCTCGTCCTGCGGCAGTTCGGGGACCGAGTTAAAGCTGACCTCCGGCTCTCCGGCCGGGCCTTCGACGACGATACTGATCACCGTCCCGTTGTCCGTTTCCGTTGTCGCCACCAAGCGGATGAGAGGCTCGAAATCACCCTGAAGCGTCGCCGTGCCTTCGTCCAGTTCGAACCGCTGTTGCAGGATATCGATCCGGCCGCGGACCAATTCGAACCGACCCACCGG
>NZ_JAWOAN010000004.1:0-11661 GCF_046498525.1 Yoonia sp. | reverse complement strand
TGAAAGATGGCGCACAAAACCTGTTGGAATGAGGCTTGCACAACCCGCACGGCTGGTCTAAACGATGCCGCATCGGGTGATTAGCTCAGTTGGTAGAGCGCTTCCTTTACACGGAAGATGTCGGGAGTTCGAGCCTCTCATCACCCACCATTCCCCTGATTTTATCTTCGATTTGCCTTTTTTGGACTTTGTCTGCTGACAAATACGGAAGGGCACGGAATTTATTCCGCTGCCCGAGCGTTGAGAGTGCTTGACGGGGCGTGCGGGGGCACTTAGAAGCAGCCCACGTTCGGGTTTCCCGGACAAGCAGATGCGCGGTTGTAGCTCAGCTGGTTAGAGTACCGGCCTGTCACGCCGGGGGTCGCGGGTTCGAGCCCCGTCAACCGCGCCACTGCATTTTCCTTTCGGAATATCATTAGTTTCATGCAACGGTTTTGCCGCGTGTTTCGGCCAGATGCGCTGTTCGTGGTTAACGCCCTTCTTTTGTGGGATTTGGCCCATACAGAAGCCGTACAGAGGGCGTACAGAACCTGTACGTACAAGGCGTGCCTATGCCTTGGTGTTAACCGTCCGTACGCTCTAAGGAATGAACAAAGCGTAAATTTGGCAGGCCTGACGACAGGACACCGACAAAAACAAGCATCCGGTGTTGATTATGCGTTGACGCCCTGCGCATCGGCGATTATCCCGCACCTCACGCGCGGTTGTAGCTCAGCTGGTTAGAGTACCGGCCTGTCACGCCGGGGGTCGCGGGTTCGAGCCCCGTCAACCGCGCCATTTTCCAAATCGGAACAAGTACCTGTGTTATGCCCTGCGGCATTGCATCGTGCTATCGTGTGCCTTTTGGGGCGCAGAAGTGTTGTGCCGTCGGTCGCAGGGCCGGACATACCTGACCGCTGATGCTTTGCGCCAAAAGGGATGTAGGCTGACTGCATTGGAACACGAAGCGATTCAGAGGGAGCTGCGGATATGGATCACAAAGACCATCATCATGTCGATCCGGACGCGGGCGACCGGCGGGTTCTGGCCGCAATTGCCGTCAACATGGGCCTCACGGTTGCACAGATCGTCGGCGGGATCGTTGCCGGTTCGCTGTCGCTGATCGCGGATGCGCTGCACAATTTTTCCGACGCGATCTCGCTCTTCATCGCTTTTGGCGCACGCAAGATTGCGCGGCGGCCAATGGATGCGCAGATGACTTTTGGCTATGGCCGGGTCGAGGTCGTGGCTGCGTTGATCAACTACACCGTGCTGATCGTCATCGGCCTTTACCTGCTTTACGAGGCCGCGCTCCGCTTTGCCGACCCGCAACCGGTCTCGGGCTGGATCATCGTGATCATCGCAGGCGTCGCGCTGCTCGTGGATGTCGTCACGGCGATGCTGACCTATGCGATGTCGAAGTCCAGCGTGAACATCCGTGCGGCTTTTCTGCACAACGTCGCTGATGCGCTGGGATCCATCGCGGTGATCGTTGCGGGTACGCTGATCCTGCTTTACGACTGGCTGTTGGTTGATCCCATCGTGACGGTGATGATTGCAGGGTACATCCTGTGGCAGTCCTTCCGTGGCATCGGCCCCGTGATCCGTATTCTGATGCTGGGATCGCCACCCGATATCGCGACGGGGTCTGTTCTTGATGCGGTGCGTGCGATCGATGGCGTGACGGGCATCCACCACGCGCACTTCTGGCAGATGGAAGAGCATCGCGCGGCCCTCGATGCGCATGTTGTTATCGCCGAAGGCCGCTGGAGTGATGCAGACGACATCAAGTCGCGCATCAAATCTGCACTTTCAGACCGTTTCGGTATCGAACACAGCACATTGGAACTGGAATGCGCGCGGCACACCTGCGGTGAACCGACCGAGCTTGGAGGTCGGGGTCATGGCGATCCCGACATGCATTAGGCTTATCTGGACTATCTAAAACGGGACATCGCTTTTTTCATGGCGTCTTCGAAGCTGTCCCATGAACTTTCGACACCTGCCTTCAGGTCCTCCCAGGCAGATTCGCCCGCAGTCTGGAGTTCGGCCAGCTTCTCCGTGGCTTCCACTTGCTTTTCCCTCAGATCATCGATCTGTTCAAGGTACTCGATCTTGGCATCCGCTTGAGCGTTGTCCGCTTTGGCCTTGAGCTTGTCGATCTCTGCTTTCCACTCGTCCATCTGTGACTTGAGTTTTTCCACATAGGCATCTTTCATACTCATGCTCACCACTCCCTCTTGATCGGTTTCGTCGATGGACGCGAGGGCGATGACAGAATGTCATCCGCCCCGCGTCCATCGGAATTAAGGCCGAGAGATAATCATTGGGATTGACAAAAATCAACCGGCCCTGGGGATGGCCGGGCCTTTGTCCTTTAGCTTGTCATCGCGTCCAGGATACGCGCCCAGCTTCTGATCCCTTTGTGAAACGACGACAGGTCGTATTTTTCATTGGGCGAATGAATCGCGTCGTTGTCCTTGCCGAACCCGATCAGCATGGCATCCATGTCGAGGATTTTCTTGAAGTGCCCTGCGATGGGGATCGAGCCGCCGGAGCCGACATAAGCTGCGGCATTGGGCCATTCA
Source organism: Yoonia sp. (assembly GCF_046498525.1). Classification (GTDB taxonomy): domain Bacteria; phylum Pseudomonadota; class Alphaproteobacteria; order Rhodobacterales; family Rhodobacteraceae; genus Yoonia. The sequence goes on along the minus strand of NZ_JAWOAN010000004.1, from coordinate 9,094 downwards.
TCGGACAGCGCCTTGCGCGCCTGATCGAAGGCGGGGTGGGTCGTGGTCATTTGCCCGGCGGCGCTGGCGCCGTGGTCCTTGAAGCTGACGCTGCAATCGGGGGGCAGCATATCCTGCACCATCTTGCGGAAACTTTCGCGGATTTTCAGCGGGTCCTGCGTGCCGACAAGGCGGAAGCTGATTTTGGCGTGCGCTTGCGACGGCAGGACGGTCTTGAACCCGTCGCCGGTATAGCCCGACCACATGCCGTTGACCTCGCAGGTGGGGCGCGACCAGATCATTTCGAGCGGGCGGCGGCCTTTTTCGCCTGCGGGTTCAGACAGGCCGACCTCGCTCAGAAACGCCTTTTCGTCGAATTTCAGGTCATCCCAGGCGGCAGCCAGTTCATTGGAGAGTTCCGGCACGCCATCGTAGAAACCCGGCACCGTGATGCGCCCGTTATCGTCGTGCAGGGCGGCGATGACGCGGGCCAGCACCCTTGCGGGGTTCATGGCAAGACCGCCGTACATGCCCGAATGCAGGTCCTTGTTGGGTCCGGTGATGGTCAGTTCCTCGCCCAAGAGCCCGCGAAGCTGTGTGATAATCGCCGGTGTGCTGTCGCCGTATAGCCCGGTGTCGCAGATCAGCGCGATATCGGCGGTCAATTCGTCGCGGTTTTCCGCCATGAAGGGGGTGAGGGAAGGGGAACCTGATTCTTCTTCGCCCTCGAAAAAGATCGTGATGTTGGCGGGCAGGGTGCCATGTTCGGCCTTCCACGCGCGGCAGGCCTCCACGAAGGTCATCAACTGCCCTTTGTCGTCGGACGATCCACGGCCCCGGATTACCTTGCCGTTGGCGGTATCCTCGATCTGGGGGTCGAAAGGGTCGCGGTCCCAAAGGTCAAGCGGATCAACAGGTTGCACGTCGTAGTGGCCGTAAAACAGGATGTGCGGGCCGTCGCCGCCTGTATGTGCGACAACCATCGGATGGCCGGGCGTGGGGCGCTTGGAGGCCTCGAATCCGATAGATTGCAGGTCAGCCACCAGCCAGTCTGCGGCGCTGTCGCAATCGCCCTTGTAGGCCGGATCTGTCGAGATCGAGGGGATGCGCAAAAGCTCCAGCAGGCGGTCTGTTGCCTGTGGCAGGTCGGCGTCGATGCGGGCGAGGACGGGGTCGAGGGTCATGTGTGTGGCCTATCATTTGGGATTTGCCGCGAGGGTTGACCTTAATGAAGAAGAGGTCAAGGTGGTCCGGTTCAAAGGTCCAGTTGAAAATGGATCAGGTCAGTTCCAACTGCGGGGAAATGAAAGACTGTATTTTTGGGCAACAGCATGGGCGCAGTGTGAATTTTACGCAAAGTCAGCTATTCCGTTCCTTGGTCACAGGAGCGTAACGCGCCATATATTGATCCAGATCACGGAAACAGCGCCGCCGACCCCCTAAATACGGCTAAGGAGCGACACTTTGTAACGTCTTGTCCGAGGCAGTGTCGCCCTATATGACGCTTAGAACGATTCAAAGTCTGCCCCAAATGCAGTCTTTGCGATGAAGAAGAGGACGACTGCCGTGGATTATGACGCCAAGCTGGACACTGCGATTGAACGTTTGCACCAGGAAGGCCGCTATCGGACCTTCATTGATATCGAGCGCAAGCGTGGGCAGTTCCCCCATGCAACATGGCGTAAACCCGATGGCTGCGAAGCGCCGGTGACGGTGTGGTGCGGCAACGACTATCTGGGCATGGGCCAGCATCCTGTCGTACTTGCCGCCATGCATGAAGCGATAGATGCCACGGGTGCGGGCTCTGGCGGGACACGCAACATTTCGGGCACGACTGTTTATCACAAGCGTCTTGAGGCTGAACTGGCCGATCTGCACCGCAAGGAAGCGGCGCTATTGTTTACCTCGGCCTATATCGCCAATGACGCGACGCTGAGCACGCTGCCCAAGCTTTTCCCCGACCTGATCATCTATTCCGACGCGCTCAACCATGCGTCCATGATCGAAGGTGTGCGCCGCAATGGGGGGGCAAAGCGTATTTTCCGTCACAACGACGTGGCGCATCTGCGCACGCTTCTGGAAGCCGACGATCCTGCCGCGCCCAAGGTGATTGCCTTTGAATCCATCTATTCGATGGACGGCGATTTCGGTCCGATCGAGGCGATTTGCGATCTGGCCAACGAGTTTGGCGCGCTGACCTATATCGACGAAGTACATGCGGTTGGCATGTATGGCCCGCGCGGGGCAGGTGTGGCCGAGCGTGACGGTTTGATGGGCCGTATCGATATCATCAACGGCACATTGGCCAAGGCGTATGGCGTCATGGGTGGCTATATCGCCGCCAGCGCGAAAATGTGCGACGCGATCCGCTCTTATGCGCCGGGCTTTATCTTTACGACATCTTTGCCCCCTGCTGTCGCGGCGGGTGCGGCGGCAAGTGTTGCGCATCTCAAGACCGATCAGGCATTGCGTGAGCAGCACCAGACGCAAGCGAAAATTCTGAAATTGCGGCTGAAAGGGATGGGCCTGCCGATCATCGATCACGGCAGTCACATCGTGCCGCTGATCGTCGGCGATCCGGTGCACACCAAACAGTTGTCGGATATGTTGCTGTCCGATTTCGGAATTTACGTGCAGCCGATCAACTATCCGACGGTGCCACGCGGGACAGAGCGACTGCGCTTTACCCCGTCGCCGGTTCATGGCCCGCGCGAAATGGATGCATTGGTAGGCGCTTTGGACGGTCTTTGGTCACAATGTGCGCTGAATCGCGCTGAGCTTGCCGGTTAACCCTAGAACGTCTGTGCATAACTTTGCCTAACGTGTTAGGTAGGTTGAAGGCGCACTTACTGTTTCGATTCGTTGGACAACGTGCGCTTAGGGGCATTAAGCGACGGGACAGTCGATGATCGGGAAGACCTTCAAGCGTGCTGACGCACCGGAGGACGTGCAGGCGACAGGCTTTGACGCCTTTGATTTGCGTCTGGGTGATCTGATGCGCGGTGAACGTGCGACCTTGGGCAAGAGCCTTTTGGACGTGCAACGCGAACTCAAGATCAAGGCCGCGTATATTGCCGCTATCGAAAATGCAGACCCTTCCGCTTTTGACACCCCCGGATTTATCGCAGGCTACGTGCGGTCCTATGCCCGTTATCTGGGCATGGACCCTGACGATGCGTTCGAGGCTTTTTGCGTGGAAAGCGGATTTGCCACGGCCCACGGGATGTCGGCCGAGGCGTCTTCGCTGAAGGGCAAGACATTCGATCCCGCTGCCGCCCCCTTGGGCAAGGATATTTTTTCAGCGTCTGCGACGCCTTTCATTCCTGCAGGTGACGCGATGCTTTCGGGTGTGGAACCACGGGCGATCGGGTCTGTTATGGTGCTGGTCGCATTGATCGCCGGTCTGGGGTATGGCGGCTGGACCGTTCTGCAAGAGGTGCAAAAGGTGCAGTTCGCCCCTGTGGAACAGACGCCGGTGGTGATTTCCGATCTTGATCCTTTGGCTGGCGCGACAAACACGATCCAGCCAAGCGATCCTTTGGAGGATTTCCAGACACCGTCCCGCCAGTCCTTGGACAGGCTTTATCGCCCGCAGGCGCTTGATGTGCCTGTTCTGGTCGCGCGTGATGCGCCGATTTCAACACTGAGCCCCGGTATGATCGGTGCGCTTCTTCCAGATGTGGGCGTTTCGCCGACGCGGGAGATGATGGTCGCTTCGGCTGATATACCGGCCCCGCCCGCCATTCAGGTCGTTGAACCCGATGTGCCCGAAGTGCAACTGGTCGCGGTCCGCCCGGCTTGGGTACGGGTGCGGTCTGCGGATGGTACCGTGATCTTTGAAGGTGTGATGGAGCCGGGTCAGAATTTTGTCGTGCCCACGACCGAAGAACCTGCAACGCTACGCGTCGGTGAAAGCGGGGCAATGTATTTTGCCGTCAACGGTGTCCACTATGGCCCGGTCGGGCAGTCAGGTGTCGTGACGTCGAACGTCGCGCTGAGCACGCAAAACCTGACACAGACATATGCCGTCGCCGATCTGAGCGCGGATAATGATCTGGCTGAAATCGTCAATTTCGCCGAGGTTGTTGCGGACGAATGACCGCAGCGCGCGACGCTTGATGAAGCGGTGCTGGCGGCATAGGTTAGCTGCAACTGATCCCAAGACGAGAGCCGAAAGCGCATGTCCCTGAATCCTATCCGCCCGTGGCGTAACATTTACCGTCGCAAATCGCGTCAGATCATGGTGGGCAATGTACCTGTCGGGGGGGATGCGCCGATCACGGTGCAGACCATGACCAATACGTTGACGACCGATATCAAAGCCACGATTGCGCAGGTGCAGGCGGCGGCGGATGCGGGGGCGGATATCGTGCGCATTTCGGTGCCGGATGAAGCATCCAGCGCCGCACTGAAGCAGATCGTGCCAGAGGTGTCCGTCCCGATCGTGGCGGATATCCATTTTCACTATAAACGCGCGATCGAGGCGGCAGAGGCAGGTGCGGCGTGCCTGCGGATCAACCCCGGTAACATCGGCGACGAAAAACGCGTCAAAGAAGTGATCAAGGCGGCCCGCGACCACAACTGTTCGATCCGCATTGGCGTTAACGCAGGGTCACTGGAAAAGCATCTGCTGGACAAATATGCGGAGCCTTGCCCGGATGCGATGGTGGAAAGCGGGCTCGATCATATCAAGATTTTGCAGGACAATGATTTCCATGAATTCAAGATTTCCTGCAAGGCGTCGGATGTCTTCATGGCCGCAGCCGCCTATCAGCAATTGGCCGAGGCGACAGATGCGCCGATCCATCTTGGCATTACCGAGGCTGGTGGCCTGACCTCTGGCACGATCAAATCGGCTATCGGGTTGGGGAACCTTTTGTGGATGGGGATCGGCGATACGATCCGCGTCAGCCTGTCTGCCGATCCGGTCGAAGAGGTGAAGGTCGGTTATGAAATCCTGAAATCGCTGGGCCTGCGCCATCGTGGCGTGAATATCATTTCCTGCCCGTCCTGTGCGCGGCAGGGCTTTGACGTGATCAAGACCGTCGAAGAACTGGAGAAAAGGCTGGAACACATCAAGACGCCCATGTCGCTGTCCATCATCGGTTGTGTGGTCAACGGACCCGGAGAGGCGCTTATGACCGATGTGGGCTTTACCGGTGGCGGGGCAGGGTCCGGCATGGTCTATCTCGCGGGTAAGCAGAGCCATAAGCAATCGAACGCCGATATGGTCGATCACATTGTCGCGCAGGTCGAAAAGAAAGCCGCCGAGCTTGAGGCCCAGAACGAGATGGCCGCCGAATAGCGGCCAGGACGACCGCGCTTGCCCATTGACGCCACCCGCGCTGGACGGGCAAACAGGCGGCAAAACACATGAGGCAGACGATGCGACTTTCGAAAAGAGGTGATGTTGATCCGTTCATCGTGATGGATGTGATGGAAGCCGCCCGTAAGGCCGAGGCAGCGGGCCGACACATCATCCATATGGAGGTCGGCCAGCCCGGTACCGGTGCGCCGCAAGCTGCCAAGGACAGGCTGATCGCGGATATGGCCGACCCGCTGGGCTATACCGTGGCCCTTGGTTTGCCGGAACTGAAAGAACGCATCGCGCAGCATTATGCTGATTGGTACGGCGTGACGCTTGATCCGGCCCGCGTGGTAATTACCAGCGGGGCGTCGGGGGCGTTCCTGCTGGCGTTTTCGGCCCTTTTTGACAACGATGCGCGGGTGGGTCTGGGGACGCCGTGCTATCCGTCGTATCGCCAGATATTAAAGGCGGTTGGCCTGTCACCCATTGATATTCCAACAACATTTGCCCAGCGGTTCCAGCCTTTGCCGTCAGATGTGGCTAAGTATCATCTGGACGGGTTGATCGTGGCTTCTCCGGCGAACCCGACGGGCACGATGCTGGACAGCGATGGTCTGGCCGCTTTGTCCGATGCGTGTCAGGCGCAGGACGCGGCCCTGATCTCGGACGAGATTTATCACGGCATTGATTACGACACCGCCCCTGTGACGGCGCTGCAGGTCACCGATGACGTGTATGTCGTGAATTCCTTTTCCAAGTATTTCTCGATGACGGGCTGGCGCGTTGGCTGGATGATCGTGCCCGAGGGTCATATCAGGCAGGTCGAACGCTTGGCCCAGAACATGTTTATTTGTGCCCCCCATGCGGCCCAGCGTCTGGCCCTGCACGCGATGGATTGCACAGATGAACTGGAGGCCAACAAGACGGTTTATAAAGCAAACCGCGATCTGATGATTGCAGGTCTGCAGGCGGCTGGCCTGACCCGCTTTGCCCCGCCTGATGGTGCGTTTTATGTTTATGTCGATGTATCGGAATATACCGATGACGCATTGGGGTTTGCGGCGGAAATCCTTGAAAAGGCGGGTGTTGCGGTGACACCGGGCCTTGATTTCGACGCGACCCGTGGCCATCACTGGCTTCGCTTTTCCTATGCAAGATCGACCGCCGATATTACCGAAGGGCTGGACAGGTTGGCGCAATTCATGCAGGGGCGTCGAGCGTGATCCGCTGGTTGGTGGCATTCCTTTTCGCGGCCAATCTTGCCACTGCGCAGGTGAGCGTCGATCCGGTGCGCACCAGCGTCAGTGACGGGTGGTGGACGCTTGAGATTGCGGTCGGGCTGGACCGGATCACGCCTTACCGCGTGTTCACCCTGGACGCGCCCCGCCGTCTGGTTGTGGACATCGAAGGCGCGTCTTTTGCCGCATTGGATGCCGAAACCGTTCGTTCTGGGGATCGGGCAGAGGCGGTGCGCTTTGGCCCCCTGCGCCCCGGTTGGTCGCGCATGGTGGTTGATCTGGCCGAGCCGCTGGTCATTGCCCAAGCCGGCATGACCACAATTGAAAATGCTGTGGACCTGACGATTATTATGGAACGCACCAGCCCCGAGGCTTTCGCGGCAAGCGCAGGTGCGCCGCCCGATCCGGGATGGGATGTGGTGGCGGGGTTCGACCCGAAGATTGCCCAAGACCTTGCGGCAAGTGAGGATTTCGTCGTTGTCATCGACCCGGGCCATGGCGGAATTGATCCCGGGGCGTCGCAAGGTGGGATCAAGGAAGCGGACCTGATGTTGCTGATGGCGACGGAACTGGCGGTCATGCTGAATGCCCAAGAGGGCCTGCAAGCGGTCCTGACGCGCGATGCGGATGTGTTCGTGCCTCTGTCCGCAAGGATGACCCTTGCGCGTCAGGTGGGTGCCGATCTTTTCATCTCTTTGCACGCGGATGCGCTTGAGGAAGATGCTGCGCGTGGTGCGTCAGTCTATACGCTGTCCGCCGATGGCGGCACCGAAGCCGCACGGCGCAATGTGGAACGCCACGAACGCGGCGACCTTTTGGCGGGTGTTGATCTGGACACCGCAGGTGACCGTGTCGCCACCGCCCTGATGGACCTTGCACGCGCCCGGACAGGCCCAGAGGCGCGGCGCATCGCCGATGCGCTGGCGGCCTCCATGCAGGCGCAGGGTGTGCTTTTGAATGGGACCCCACGGCGCGAAGGGCAATTCGCGGTGCTGACTGCCGCCGATTTTCCCAGTGTGTTGATCGAAGCGGGGTTTCTGTCGAATGCCGAGGATCGTGCAGTGCTGGCCACCGCAGAAGGGCGTGCGCGGATTTTGCGGGCCATTCGCGATACCGTAATCCTCTTGGCACGTTGAAAGACGGGGCGGCCCTACTGAAAAAGTGATCCCACGCCCGGCATCATCTGGCCATAGGTGGCATTTGCCCTTTTGACCATGCTGCCCCTGCCGCGTATAAGCAGGTGAAACAGACAGGACTGGGTCCAAATTCGTGTTGCGCTTTATCACCTCTTTCATTGGCGGGCTTTTTACGCTTCTCACCCTTGGCACGATCATGGGCGGGCTTGCCATCGGCGGGGTGCTTTACATGTATGGCCGCGACCTGCCCAGTTATGAAACTCTGTCGCAATACACGCCAAAGACCATCAGCCGGATTTATTCGGGCGACGGGCAGATCATTGACGAATTCGCAGTCGAGCGTCGTTTGTTCACTCCTGCCGAAGAAATTCCCGATATCGTCAAGCAGGCGTTTATCTCTGCCGAAGACAAGAACTTTTATACACACGCCGGATATGACGCGATGGGCATGGTGTCGGCCGTTGTCGATGCGGTCGAATCGCGCGGCGAAAACGTGCGCGGTGCCTCGACCATCACCCAGCAGGTGATGAAGAACTTTCTACTGGACGGGTCTCGGTCGGTCGAGCGCAAGATCAAGGAAATCATTCTGGCCGTCCGTATCGAAAGGGCGATGCCGAAAGAGCGTATCCTCGAGCTGTATCTGAACGAGATTTTTCTGGGCCAGAATAGTTTTGGCGTTACCGCTGCGGCGCTGACGTATTTCAACAAACCCCTGACCGAATTGTCGGCGGGCGAGGCGGCCTATCTGGCCTCGCTACCCAAGTCGCCCAGCAATCGCCACCCGGTCCGCGATCGCGAGATTGCCGTATTCTGGCGCGACAACACCCTGCGCGAGATGTTCGAGAACGGTTATATCGACGAGGCGACATATGAGGCAGAACGCGCAGCACCGCTCTTGTCGGTGCAGGGCGGCGATTACGAGGACTTCCGCGAGAGCCTGCCAGAGCGTGATTACTTCACCGACGAAATCCGCCGCCAGCTGAGCCAGAACTTTGGCGAGGAAGAGTTCTTTTCCGGTGGCTTGGCGATCCGTGCGACGGTTGATCCCGATTTGCAGGTCACCGCGCGCCAATCGCTGCAACGCGCGTTGGAAGAGTATGACCGTGCGCAGGGTGTCTGGCGCGGTACTGGCGAGACCATCCCTGCAGATGCATTGGCGCAAGAGGCAGCATGGCGGGCAGCCCTGACCGGCGTCGATGTCGCCCGCGATGTCGATCTTGATGGTCAATGGTATCCGGCGGTCATTCGGGATGTGGCCGAGAATACGCTGACCATCGGTATCGAAGGCGTCATCGAGACCGAGGCCGAACCCTTTGTCCTTGTCAAAGGGAGGGATGTCAAAGCCCGCTTTAACGTCTTCGCGCAAAACGCGGCCCCCCGAGCTTTTCACGGCGATCTCTTCGGTGGAAAGTTTCCATGAAGCCGCCTTCATC
>NZ_JAWOAN010000187.1:0-8420 GCF_046498525.1 Yoonia sp. | reverse complement strand
AAACCAACCGGATGTTCCATGCGCCACACACTGCCAATTGCGCCGCAGTTCTATGTGACTGCCCCCCAGCCCTGCCCTTATCTTGCGGGCCGGATGGAGCGGAAATTGTTCACCGCGTTGCAAGGCGATATGGCGACCAAGCTGAATGACAGCCTTTCAAAGCAGGGGTTCCGCCGGTCGCAGAACGTCCTTTACCGCCCATCCTGTGCGGAATGTTCAGCCTGCATGTCCGCCCGCATCAATGTGTCCAAGTTTTCACCCAGCCGCAGCCAGCGCCGTGTCGCCAGACGCGCCGCCCACCTGCACCGCCGCGCAACATCGCCTTGGGCCACCGAAGAGCAGTACGCCCTGTTCCGCGAATATCTTGATGGCCGCCATGCCACCGGCGGGATGGCCGACATGGATATGTTCGAATTTGCGGCCATGGTCGAAGAAACGCCGATCCGTTCCCGGCTGATCGAATATACCGACGCAGACCACCTGACCGCCGTTTGCCTGACCGATATCCTCGATGACGGGTTGTCGATGGTCTATTCCTTCTTTGATCCCGCAAACGACAAACTGTCGCTTGGCACCTATGTGATCCTTGACCACATCGCCATCGCCCGTGAATTGGGCCTGCCTTATGTCTATCTGGGCTATTGGGTGCCCGGCAGCCCCAAGATGGATTACAAGGCCAAGTACAAAGGGCTTGAGGTTTACCGCAACGGGGTTTGGAACGCCGTCACCGATCCCGCCGCCTATTCCGCCGATATGCATCCGTTATCGACCGATCCCATCGCAGAGCAGGTCGCGCGGATCCATCTGCCGGACGGACGTAGCTGATCCCGTCATCACAAACGAAAAAGGGCGGCGCCATCGGCACCGCCCCATTTGTTTATGGCTCCGGCCCTAATTCAACAGGTTCGGCACAATCGTCACAACCGCCGGGAAGAATGCCAAGATCAGCAATCCAAAGACCTGAATACCAATGAACGGCAACACACCCCTGTAGATCTGCCCCGTCGTGATCGACTTGGGCGCGACCCCGCGCAGATAGAACAGCGCAAAGCCGAAGGGCGGCGTCAGGAAGGAGGTTTGCAGGTTCACCGCAATCATGATGGTCACCCATTTGGGGTCAAACGACCCGCCATAGATCACCGGCCCGACAATCGGGATCACGATGTAGATGATCTCAAGGAAATCAAGCACGAAGCCCAGAATGAAGAGCACCAGCATCACCAGCAGGAACACCGTCCATTCATTGTCGAAGGACCGCAGAAACTGCTGGATATAATGTTCGCCCCCGAAAGAGATCAGCACGAGGTTCAAAAGCTGCGACCCGATCAGAATGGTGAATACCATCGACGTCACCTTCGCGGTTTCACGCACAACCGGCGCCAGAACACCGCCGTCGATCAGAACCCAGCAGGACCAGAGCAGACCGAAAAGCGCGAAAAGGAAGCAGCCGAAAGCCGCCAGATAGGCCAGACGGTTCTCGAACAGGACAACCTCTTGTCCAAGGCGCATGTCGAAGTTCACCCCGATCAGCAGCATCACCACAATGGCCCCCGCCGTGAGCAGCACCATGCGACCGGACCGCTCCTGATCTTTCCGCTTGCGGTATGCCGCCAGCAGGATGGCACCACCGGCACCCAGCGCGGCTGCAGGCGTCGGATTCGTGATACCACCCAGAATTGAGCCGAGCACCGCGACGATCAGGACAAGCGGCGGGAAAACCACGCGCAAGATCTCGTTTCCGGCCAGCAGTTTGGCTGCAAACCGCAAACCGTAGAAGGCGATCAGCGTAGGGATCACCAGCAAGAGCGTCGTTTGCCCCGGCGTCGTCAGCGGCGAGATGAGCAGGATATCGGTCAACAGAACCAATCCCACACCCGCCGCACCGATGATCAGCGGACGCGCGTCAGCACTGGGTGCCACCCCCCGTGCAATTGCCAGCGTCAGCCCCATTAACACGGCGAAAATCGCGATACCCGTGCCAATCGGCGCAGCGGCATCGGCCTTCTGCACCACACGCTCTGCGCGCTCTTCGGGCGACAGTTCGCGGGCCTGCTCGACACCGCCTGCGGATTCAATGACCGCTTGTTCGTCCAAGGCCTGCTGCCATGCTTGCTCACCGTGCAATTCCTGCATGGCGACGGCACATTCCTCGCTGACGCGGGTGCGCAACGATGCCGTCTGCCCCGACGCGGTAAAGCTGTCGACGATCACCGACTGGCTGCCGACAAGGTTCGTCTGCCCCATGCCGATCGCCAGACCGATGATGCCCACGGGCACCGCAAGAAACCACGTAAGGCTGTCATTGCGGGTGATCACTTCGCCACCGGTGCTGTCTGCAAACTGCACAGGCGGCGCCTTGGACGGGTTAAAGAGAGCAAAGATGAACGCATAGCCCGCATAAAGCACCGCGAGCATGATCCCCGGCAGCAGCGCCGCCTGAAACAGCGTGCCGACGGACACGACCGCAGGTTCGCCCAGATAGGTCAGTGCGTCCGAACAACCGGCAAGCTGCGCCCGTTCTTCCTGTGCCGTCGAATAAAGATCACCTGCCAGCGTCCCCAAAAGAACGATCACGATGGAGGGCGGAATGATCTGGCCCAAGGTCCCCGACGCGGCGATCACACCGGTAGAAAGCTGCGGCGAATACCCGTTCTTGAGCATGGTCGGCAGTGCCAGCAGGCCCATGGTCACGACAGTCGCACCGACGATGCCGGTCGAAGCCGCAAGGAAAGCCCCCACAATCACGATAGATACGGCCAGACCACCCGGCAGCGGGCCGAAGACCTTGGCCATCGTCGTCAGCAGTTCATCGGCGATGCGCGACCGCTCCAGCACGATGCCCATCATGACGAACATCAGCACGGCCAGCAGTGTTTCAATCGACTGGCCCGCCAGAACCCGTTCGTTCATCCGGTTGACCATAAAGCCGATGTTACGATCCAGCGCGACTTCCCAGCCGCTGGGGAACAGCACGTCCTCGTAGCGTGGCAATTCGGGGTATCTGAAGACCGAGATTGCATCCGGCCGGACCCCTTCGGCAATCAATCCCGCGTATTCGGCCGAACCGGTGTCGACCGCGGCATGGATCAACAAACCCGCACTATCGAGGCCGGCGATGATCGCGAATGAAATCACCGCAGAGCCCGAGATTGCAAAGGCGACCGGGAACCCCGAAAGAATTCCTGCGAACAAGGTAAGAAAGACGATAATGATACCGACTTCGATGCCATCTAATCCGAAAAGCATGTGTCTACCGCCCTACTTCAGTGAATTTTTGCGACAAGGTCGGCGATTTCATCGCCCGTCTTGTCTTTGTCGAGGAATTTGTTTTCGCTGTCCGGCCCTTCTTTCCACTCCAGATAGGAGCGGTAGAAAAAGGCGACGGCCTGCAACAGGATCATTGCGGTAAAGGCCACCAACAAGACCTTGAAAAGGAAGTAGGCGTTAAAGCCGTTGGGCGAGAACCCGATGGTTTCGATATTCCAGCGCAACGCGCGGGCCTTGGTCAGCAGGCGGTCCAGCGTGTCCGAGGCCGACGGGTTGGGAACCACAAGGTGGCGCCACAGAAAGAACCAGCCGTAAAGCCATGTCAGGATCGCGGCGGGCACCATCAGTACCAAAGATCCGATCATGTCGACGACCCGTTTCGCACGATAACTGATCGCTGCATAGATAAGGTCGACCCGCACATGGCCGCCCTGCACAAAGGTATACGACGCACAAAGCGTGACGATCATCGCGTTGTAAAGCTTGAGTTCTTCCGACCACCAGCTCACGTCCTTGGAAAACGTCACACCGATACCGATCCCGATTTCGGAGACCGCGAAAACCCGTTGCAGGAAGACAATGACGATTTGCTGAAGGACCATGAGCAGGCCTGCCCATGCGGCGGTCCGTCCGACCACGTTTGCAAAACCCTCAAGGCCACGCACGCAGCCCCACATGAAATTGTTGTTGAAAAACCCGATAATCGTCACGACCAGAAAGATCGCGAAGACCACAAAGAAAAATTCGACAGAAGCGCCATAGTAGATAAACCGCGCCAACGCCTCTTTTGCCTCGGTGTCCATGGGCCCGTTGATTGTAGGCAACCATGCAAGCCATTCGCCGGGATGCAGCAATGCGTAAAAGAAGTTGTAGAAGGCTTCAATCAGATGGGCGAAAAACCATCCTATGGCATTACCGCCCCAAGCGTCGACCAGTCCCATCGTCATCCTTCATCGTTCGTTTGATAAAGCACCCGCCAAAGGCAGATACGGGGGGGTGCGAAGGCCCGCATTTTGACGCTGCGGCCCTTCACATCGGTTTTTGTCAAACCCGAGACTTAACCTCGGACGCGGTTACGCTGCGCCGTGAATTCGCCTTCAGAGCGCGAGCTCCACGCGGCGGAACTTTCCATCGACCGGAAATAGCTCTCGTGGCAGTTTGCATAGATTTCGTCATCCATGTTCTCGGCCACAACCTCGTCAGCCGCAGTGCCGAAAGCATCCCAGATCGCATCGGGGAATTGCAGAACCTGTACGCCACCCGCCTGCAAGCGTTGCAGCGCAGCCGAGTTGTTCGCCATAAACAGCGACATCGTCCAGATATTCGACGCACGCGTTGCATTTTCGACGACTGCCTGATGTTGCGGTGACAGGCTGTCATAGACGTCAAGGTTCATGGTCAGGTTCAGGTTCGGGCCGGGCTCGTGGAAGCCTGCCGTGTAGTAGAACTTCGTGATTTCCTGGAAACCGGCCTTTTCGTCAGCCCATGGCCCGATCCATTCGGTGCCGTCGATCGCGCCGGAGGCCAGCGCCTGATACACTTCTGCACCCGGCAGGTTCTGGACGCTTGCGCCAAGCTTGCCCAACACCTGACCACCCTGACCGGGCATACGGAATCTCAAACCCTGGAAATCTTCCGGGCTGTTCATTTCCTTGGCGAACCAACCACCCGATTGCGGGCCTGTGTTACCTGCGGAAAACGCCTTGAGGCCGAAAATGGAATACAACTCGTCAGAAAGTTCCCGTCCGCCATCGTGGTCGAACCAGTTGGCATATTCCATGAAGGTCATGCCAAACGGAATCTGAGAGAAGAACGACAGTGCCGGATGTTGACCCAGGAAATAGTAGTCAACGCCGTGGTACATATCGGCCTGCCCTGCGGTCACCGCGTCGAACACCTCGAACGCGCCAACAAGTTCGCCGGCCGCCTTGAGATCAACGGTGAGACTGCCGCCTGACATTGCGGTAATCGCATCTGCACAGTACTGGGCGCTGTCATGCACACCGGCAAGGCCGCGGCCCCATGTCGTGACCAGCGTCAGCGTGCGGTTGCCTTGCGCATATGCAGGTGCCGCCAGTGCTGTCGCAGCGGCAGCAGAACCACCAAGTGCTGAATTCTTTAGAAATGAACGACGATCCATATAAGTATCCTCCCGGGTGTTACATCAATGCGGGACACCTCCACGTGCCCACAGATGGATTTCGTGCCCCAACACTAGCGCGGCCCTTTGCGAGGTGGAATACGTAGTACTGCGTAGAAATCGCGTTTTGTCACATTTTCTGACCAATTCTCCACAAGGTTTACGCGCTAACCGTCGCAAGATTTACGTCGTCACACCCGTCTTGGCATTTGATTCGGCTGCGATTCTTGGCTAACGATCTGCCCATGACAGCCCTGCTTTCGCGTTTGCGTAACATGATCGGCATTAGCTACGGACAGAAGGTCTTTCTTCTGGCCACCCTGCCCCTGATCGCTGCCGTCTTTTTGATAACACTGGTTGTCAGTTCTCAATCACGACAGCTTGCCGAACGCGAGATCCAGGCGCTCGAGGCGCAGTTGATCGCGACAAAACGCGCCGAGTTGCAAAATTACCTTTCAATCGCACGGACGGCTGTCGTGAATACCTATGGCCGCGCCGCCCCCGATGACGCTGATGCAAAACTCGCCGTGACCCGCGCACTGGCCGCGATGCTTTATGGACAGGACGGTTACTTTTTCGTTTTTGACTACGACGGCAAAAACCTTGTCGCCCCGCGCCAGACCCATCTGATCGGTAAAAACTGGACAGGTCTGACTGACCCCAACGGCACCGCAATCACCGACGAGTTAATCCGCATCGCCCGCACCGGTGGTGGTTATCACAGCTTTGACTGGCCGAAACCCTCGACCGGCACAACAGAGCGGATGATCGTCTATGTCAACGGCCTCCAAGACTGGCGCTGGGTTGTCGGCACTGGCATTTTTATCGGCGACATCCTTGAAAACGTGGCCGCCACCCGTGCCGACGTGGAAACACGGATCAGAAATACCACCTATTATATCCTCGGGATCGCCGTGGCCGCGTTACTGGTTGTTTTCGTGACAGGCATACTCCTGAACCTGCGCGAACGCCGCCTTGCCGATGCAAAACTCAAACAGCTGACCCAGCGGATCATCGACGCCCAGGAAGAAGAACGCGGGCGGGTTGCGCGCGAACTCCATGATGGGATCAGCCAGATGCTGGTCGGTGTGCGCTATGCGCTGGAACTGACGCGGCGCAAGCTGGGCGGCGATTGCGCCGTCAGCGAAAGCCTGAACAAGGGGATCGACGGCCTTGGGTCCACGATTCAGGAAGTCCGCCGGATCAGCCGCGACCTGCGCCCCGGTGTTCTGGATGATCTGGGCCTTGGTCCGGCGCTGCAATCGCTGACGGATGATTTCACCGCCCGCACCGGAATCACGACCGAATTTGAAACCGTCGTGTTCCGCAACCGTCTGGACGAAGAAGCACGGATCGCGCTTTACAGGATCGCACAGGAAGCCCTGAACAACATTGAACGCCACGCCGATGCAAAGAACGTGCAGGTTGTCCTCAAGGGGCACCGCAACGGGGGTATGCTGCGGATCAAGGATGATGGTATCGGCATGATCTGGCCCTGTCCGGACCGTCACCAGAATGTAGGCTTGGGTTTGCGTAACATGCAGGAACGTATCGAACAGTTGGGTGGCACGTTGCGCATTTTGTCCGCACGCACGGGCCGGACCGGAACAGTGATCGAGGCACAGGTCCCGTTGAGCCATTTGCTGCGGCCCCAAAACCCGAAAAAGGAAAGCGCATGACGACCCGTGTCGTTATTGTCGATGACCATCCGATGGTCGCCGAAGGTATTCAATCCCTGCTCGAAAGCTACGAAGACATCGCGGTCGTCGCCACTTTGGGCAATGGGCAGGAAGCGGTTGACCGCGTGAACGAATTGTCCCCGGATGTGATCTTGATGGACTTGAACATGCCGGGGCTGTCGGGGCTGAACGCCACCGAGATGATCCTTGAAAAGCGCCCTGAAACACGGATCTTGATCCTGTCCATGCATGACAGCCCCGAGTACATCTCGACCGCACTCAGCCACGGGGCACGCGGATATATCCTCAAGGACGTCCCGACCGAGGAAATCTATACCGCGATCGAAACGGTGATGGGTGGGAACGAATACCTTTGCACAGGGGCGAAAGGCTCGCTCCTGCCCAAGACCAGCGACGGGCGCGAAACGCTGACCAGCCGCGAACAGACGATCTTGCTGGAACTGGCGCAGGGGCAATCCAACAAGGATGTCGCGAACACGCTGAACATTTCAGTGCGCACTGTCGAAACCCATCGCAACAACATCAAACGCAAGCTGGGGATAAGCTCGACCGCCGGCCTGACGCGCTATGCGTTGGAGAATGGTGTGTTGCAGGGCACCGGTATCTGACACGCTGTCCGTTCTTACCTTCACGACAAAAAATGACCCCGCGCCTTGGGAACGCGGGGCCACTGAAGTGCAGTCCGAGGGATGACTGCTTAGTTTTGGACAGTTTCCTGAATGCTTTCACGCACGATGTTGAACCATTCACCCGACAGGCGCAGTTCTTCCAGACCTGCGTTGATGATTGGCAGGGCTTCGTTGGCGAAAGCGTTGGTCTTTGACACGAAGATATGTGACGACACGGTCCCGCGCAGCGATTCCAGCGTAGCAACACTGTCTTCCATACCGGCAGAACGGATGTCCTCTTCGGCGGGCAGCGCATCATAGGTCACGATATCGACTTCGCCATCCTTCAAAAGCTGGAAGCAGCCGTTCTGTGCCACCGTCGTCACGTAGGTAATGTTCGGCTCGACAAGTTGTGAAGCTTCCAGATCGAACATGAACCACGCCTCGGGCCGGCAAACGCGCGCACCCATCAAGTCGTCGGTGCTTTGGGCGTTGGCATATTCGCTGCCGTTGAGCGTGTAGAAATCCACGATGATTTCGTAGAACGGGTCGGAGTGATTGAACTCTGTGCAGCGGTAGGCGCTGGCCGGACCAAGGTTTTCGATCCGGTCACAATCTGGCCGGAACCAAGGGAACGCCATATCGACTGCGCCGGTTGGCAGCAGTGTCTCAAGGTGCGAACCCCAGTCGTTGATGAAAATGATA